>JAAXIO010000021.1:40969-119801 GCA_012270305.1 Candidatus Saccharimonadota bacterium | reverse complement strand
CTTCTAATTCATCACAAAGCTATGGTGGTTCAACTGGTTCTCGTTTGAATACAAACGTGTATGCAACCGCTGGTAACCGCTACGCATACGGAAACTGTACTTGGTATGCGTACGAACGACGAGTGCAGCTTGGAAGGCCAGTTGGTAGCTTCTGGGGCAACGCCAAAACGTGGGCAAGTTCGGCACGTATGGCTGGCTATAAAGTAAACAATATCCCTGCTGCCGGTTCAATTCTTGTTGACCAAGCCGGCTACTATGGGCACAATGCAGTGGTAGAACGGGTTATGCCAAACGGTGATATTTACATTACCGAAATGAATAACTACGCGTATGGCGGTTTTGGCATCGTCAACGACCGTACCATCTCGGCTGGCCAAGCAGCTGCTTACCAATACATTCATTAAAGGAAGTTACGTATATAATCACCTCTGTTAAAACAGGGGTGATTTTGCTATACTAGGACAGATATGTTTGTAGATACCGCCAAGGTAACAATTCAGGCTGGTAAGGGCGGCAATGGTGCCGTTAGTTTTCGGCATGAAATTTACGTTGATAAAGGTGGCCCGGATGGTGGTGATGGCGGCCGAGGCGGTGACGTTATTTTTAAGGCTACCAAGAACCTAAATACGCTGATTGATTTTCGTTTCAACCCAGAACTAAAAGCCACACCAGGCCAAAACGGTGCGAAACGAAACAAGCGCGGACGCAGCGGTGAGCCGCTTATTGTGAGTGTTCCAATGGGCACCGTAGTAAAGCGTGACGGCCAACCAATTGCTGATTTAACCGAAGACAACCAAGAGGTGGTGATTGCGAAAGGTGGTGACGGCGGATTTGGTAACGCGCACTTTAAATCGAGCACACGCCAAGCGCCAAAAATCGCTGAGCTCGGTGAGGCGGGTGGCCAGTTTGATGCTGAGTTGGAACTAAAATTACTGGCAGATGTTGGTCTTGTTGGCTTCCCGAACGCCGGAAAATCAACCTTTCTGAGCGTTGTATCGAATGCTCGCCCGGAAATTGCTGATTACGCCTTTACGACGTTAACACCAAACCTCGGTGTGGCCGACATTGATGACGGCAGTTTGCTAATTGCTGATATTCCAGGATTGATTGAGGGTGCGAGCCAGGGTAAAGGATTGGGTGATGCCTTTTTGCGCCACGTTGAGCGAACGTCGGTATTACTCCACCTGATTGACGCCTATTCAAATGATATTGCCAAAGATTATGCGGTGATTCGAAAAGAATTAGCAGATTATAGCCCAGAGCTTGCTACGCGTCCAGAAGTAGTTGCCCTTACGAAGACTGAGGGCCTCGATGAGGAGTTGATTGCGATGCAGCTTGATGCAGCTAAAGCGGCAGCTGGTCACGATAGTGTGGTGGCGATATCATCAGCGGCAAGAAAGGGCATCAAAGAACTACTACGACAGTTGAAGTCTCAAGTAGAGTCAGTTCGCCAAAAGGAACGTGAACTTGCAGAATCTGGCGACGAGCCGAGCGGTATTGAGCGCATTACGTTGAGTAGCGAAGAACTTTCAAAGGCATGGACCATCGCTAAGCTCGACGACGGTTCCTATCGTGTGTCTGGTCAGCGGATTGAAAAATTCGCTCGACGTACAAACTTCGAAGGCGGCTACCAGAATGTTAACCGCTTGCGTGACATCATGAAAAAAATGGCTATTACGTATGAACTACGTCGTCAAGGCGCCGTAGGCGACTCGGTTATTCATATTGGCGATGACCAGTTTACGCTTGTTGAGCAGTAACAATTTGCGTTAACGAACGCGCATTCATACATCGCCTGCTGTATACTGAAAGTAATGGCAAATACTTTCTTTTTTTACGACCTTGAAACCAGTGGTTTGGACCCTCGTAACGATCGCATTGTGCAGTTTGCTGGTCAGCGTACCGACATGACTCTGCAGCCAATCGGCGAGCCGATCAACGTACTTGTTAAACTAAACGACGACACCTTGCCAAGTCCCGAGGCTGTCATGGTGACAGGTATTACCCCACAAAGTACACAGGCTGATGGCTACAGTGAAGCAGAATTTGCTCGGTTCTTACAAGCCGACGTATTTACGCCAGATACCATTACGGTTGGGTTCAATAGTGTCCGATTTGATGACGAGTTTATTCGCTACCTATTTTGGCGAACTTTTCATGATCCGTATGCGTGGGCATGGAAAGATGGACGGTCCCGCTGGGATATTCTGGACATTATTCGTATGACACGAGCACTACGGCCAGATGGCATTGAATGGCCAGTGGACGATCAGGGTAGGGCTACCAATCGATTAGAACTCATTACAAAAGCAAACGGTATTGTGCATGAAAATGCCCATGACGCGCTAAGTGACGTGGAAGCGTTAATTGATGTGTGTCAACTACTGCGCCAGCACCAACCGAAGCTATTTGAGTATCTGCTATCAATTCGCGATAAAAAGTCGGTGCAGAAACTGGTGAATCTTGATGATAAACAGCCGTTTGTGTACACGAGTGGGCGATATAGCGCAGAGTATGACAAGACAACGGTGGCATTTCCGCTTACCTCAGCACCAAATAGCAATGTGGTGGTGTATGATCTACGGCATGACCCCACACAATTTGTTGGGTTGACGGTTGATGAGCTATCAAAAAAAATGTATGCAAGCTGGGAAGAGCGAACCGCCGACGAATTCGTAGCACTGCCTGTTAAGTCCTTGCAGTATAATCGGTGCCCGGCCGTAGCACCGCTTGGCGTGCTTGAACAAGAGGATGGCTGGAAGCGCATTGGTTTAACACTTGCAGATATTGAAAAACATAAGCAGGTACTCGTTAAGCACCCCGAGTTTGCTGAAAAGATTCGATCACTTGCTGAAAAACGCCCTGCATTTGTTAGTGGTAAGGATGCAGAGGCAAAACTGTACGAAGGATTCCTGGATGGCACTGATGCTATGCGAGTTGAAACGGTACGTAACGCAACTGAATCGGAACTAGCTGACTTTCATCCATCATTTAGTGATGAACGGCTGAGTGACTTGCTACTTCGCTACAAGGCACGAAACTACCCACGTTCACTGAGTGAAGATGAAATGGGTGCGTGGGAACAGTGGCGCTCAGCACGAATTACCGAACAGTTGAAGCCATACGTTGCGAGTTTGCAGAAGCTTGCCAAAACGGTACCAAGCGATAAGCATTTTTTGTTGGAAGAGTTGCAATTATGGGCAGAGGCGGTTATGCCTGTTGGCGAGGGTGACGCGTAGCGATTAGTTTTGTGATTGGCGGAGTTAGTAGCATGCCGATGACGAATAGCCCGACGGCCGTATAGCCAAGCAGCATAATTTGTGGGTTAATAGCAGTCACGCCGCCTGGGTAAATGCCGAATAGAAGGAGCATAGCTGCTGTTTCGAAAAAGTTAATCACCAGTAAATAGATACACAGTGATCCAAGTAGACTGCTAACAATGATTGATTCTTTCATGCGACTACCTTTCTACTTACAGCGTGCTTGCTAAAATTGAATTTATTACAATATACTCTTTGTTTAGTCAAACAGCAAGCATAGCCGGATTACTATTGTTTACTGGGCAGTAAAGGGGTAAAAATGGTATAATACAGTGTTATGTCGAATGTACTTAGAGTAGTTGGTGCACGTGAACACAACCTAAAAAATATTAGTGTTGATATTCCGCGTGATAAGTTAGTGGTTATAACCGGTTTAAGTGGGTCGGGTAAATCTAGCCTGGCATTCGATACTATTTATGCTGAAGGCCAGCGCCGCTATGTTGAGAGTTTGTCCAGTTATGCACGGCAGTTCCTAGGTCTAATGGAAAAGCCTGATGTAGATCAGATCGATGGATTGAGCCCAGCTATCTCAATTGATCAAAAATCTACCAGTCGCAATCCACGTTCAACAGTTGCAACCGTTACAGAGATTTATGATTACATGCGACTTCTGTTTGCGCGTATTGGTGTGCCGCACTGTCCAGTGTGCGGCAATGAAGTATCTCGTCGTACACCGCAAGCAATCATCGATGAAATAATGAAGCTAGAAGACGGCATGAAGCTAATGATTCTTGCCCCAATTGTAAAAGACAAAAAGGGTGAGTTTGCCCATGTTCCTGAGCAGTATCGTCGCCTAGGATTCGCTCGTGCGCGTGTTGATGGTGTGGTGTATGCACTCGACGAATTTCCGGAATTAGACAAAAAATTTAAACACAACATCGAAATTGTGGTTGATCGAATCGTGATGGGATCTGCTCAGCTTAGCCGTGTTGCGCAATCGGTTGAGCAGGCACTTGATATCGCCGACGGTGTGGTAGAGCTACATGATGTTGATAACGATAAGATGACTGTGTTTAGCCAGCGTTATGCGTGTGTTAATCACCCAAATGAAGATATTCCCGAGCTTGAGCCACGGCTATTTAGCTTTAATGCACCACAAGGTGCCTGCCCGGTATGTACTGGATTAGGAAGTCGACTAGAAGTTGATCCTGATTTAGTATTCAATCCTCGCTTAACTATTTCTGAAGGGGCAATCCGCCCGTATAATCGCGTAAATATTGATGCATGGTACATGAAAAAACTTGCAGTGGTTGCCAATGCACACGGCTTCAGTGTTCAAACACCGGTAGGTGATTTGAGTGAGGATGCACTCGAAAAAGTGCTCTATGGCACGGGCTCACAAAAATACACTGTGCAACTTGGGAATGGTCGCCAGTATGACTCAACTTACGAAGGAGTAATTCCGAACCTCGAACGCAGGCATAAAGAGACCGATAGTGAATTTATGCGTAAAGATATTGAGCGATTCATGCGGGAACGTAAGTGTCACGCCTGTAAAGGTTCGCGTCTGAAGCCGGTGGTGCTGGCAGTCACCGTTCATGGGTTGAATATCATGGATATCACCAACCTGGGGGTTGATGAGGCATTAGAGCTGTTCAAAGAACTAAAGTTAACTGATCAAGAGCAGTTTATCGCTGCGCAAATCTTGAAAGAAATCACCGCTCGATTAGGCTTTATGAGTAACGTTGGCCTAACCTACTTAGAATTGTCACGGGCCGCTAACACCCTTAGTGGTGGTGAGGCGCAGCGTATTCGACTAGCCACGCAAATTGGTTCGGGCTTACAGGGTGTATTGTATGTGCTTGATGAGCCATCGATTGGCTTACACCAGCGAGATAACGATAAGTTAATTGAAACCCTCAAGCATCTTCGTGACTTAGGAAACACAGTACTGGTAGTCGAGCACGACGAAGACACGATTCGCCAAGCTGACTACTTACTTGATATTGGCCCGCATGCTGGTGTGCACGGTGGGCAAGTTGTTGCACGCGGAACGCCAGAAGAAGTGGCCAAGGATACAAATAGCATTACAGGAAATTACTTATCAGGCCGTGAGTTGATTGCAGTACCGAAAAAACGACGCACCGTGCAGGCGGATCGTCAATTGCAGATACTGGGTGCCGCCGAGAATAACTTGAAGACAATTGACGTATCGATACCACTTGGCGTAATGACTGTGGTGAGTGGTGTATCGGGCAGCGGTAAATCAACACTAGTCAATGATATTTTGGCAAAGGAATTATCAGCAAGATTACACCGGGCACAGAGTGTTCCAGGTAAGCATGAAACAATTGAAGGGATCGATCAACTAGATAAAGCAATTATTATTGATCAGTCTGCCATCGGTCGAACCCCACGTTCTAACCCCGCAACGTATACCGGAGTGTTTACGCCAATTCGTGAACTATTCGCCAGTACACCCGAAGCCAACATTCGTGGTTACAAAGCTGGACGATTTAGCTTTAATGTAAAAGGTGGTCGCTGTGAAAATTGCCAAGGTGATGGTGTCATTAAGATTGAAATGCACTTCCTGCCTGACGTGTACGTAACCTGTGACGAATGTGGTGGCAAGCGCTACAACCGCGAGGCGCTTGAAATTAAGTACAAAGAAAAAACCATTAGCGATGTACTTGAGATGACTGTTGAGCAGGCTGCTGGGTTCTTCGAAAACGTTCCATCCATCGCCCGTAAGCTCGACACATTAGTCGATGTTGGTTTGGGCTATATCCGGTTAGGCCAGCCAGCAACCACGTTTAGTGGCGGCGAGGCGCAGCGCATCAAGTTAGCCAGTGAACTCAGCCGGCGCTCAACCGGCAAAACGCTGTATATCCTCGATGAACCAACCACTGGTCTTCACTCAGCTGACGTAAAGCGACTGCTTGGTATATTGCAGCAGCTTGTTGAAGGCGGTAACACCATGGTTATTATTGAACACAACCTAGATGTTATTAAATCGGCTGACCATGTGATTGATATGGGCCCAGAAGGTGGTTCTGGTGGTGGCCAGGTAGTTGCAGAAGGCACTCCAGAACAGGTTGCGAAAACCAAGTCGTTTACTGGAAAATACCTAAAACAAGTGCTTTAAAGCACAAACTTTAATACGTATATACCGAGCGCCAGAAGTCCAATAAATACAAATCCGAGTATATCGATGTATTTTTCAATAGTGTCCTTGTAGCGTCTACCGAAGTGGTACATCAAAAAGGCGACAAGATAAAACCTTCCACCTCGCCCGATGATCGATCCGAGAATGAATAATGGCAAGAACATGCCGGCAGCGCCACCAGCGATGGTGAATATTTTGTACGGAATAGGGGTAAAGCCAGCTACTATAACTGCTAATGCCCCATAGTCAGCAAACCATTGCACTGCGCCATCATAGGCATCTTTATAACCAACATCCATAATGATTGGCATAACTGCACTAATGGCAATCGCCCCAATTACATACCCAAAGAGTCCACCGGCAACGCTACTAAGTGTAGTGACGGTAGCGAAGCGAAACCATTTTTTTGGTTTTGCTACTACCATTGCAATCAGTAGTGGATCGGGTGGAATGGGAAAGAACGAACTTTCTGCGAAGCTCAGGCCGCCCAGGGCTTTTTCGGCTGACGGCTTTTCGGACCAGCCAATCACCCAGTTGTAGCTTTTGCGCATCAATCGCCGCGGTGTATTAAACAGGCTTACGATGTGCCACCAAGGCTTTGTATCATCAAACGTATCATAGTTGGGTGCGTTGTTTTTAGTCATGCTTATCCTAGTATACACTGGTAATTAATAGTTAACTATGGTATAATTAAAAATTGATACAAAACAATTAACTCCGGAAACGTATTCCAAGAAAGGGAAGAGAGATGGGAGACAAAATAACACTTAGTTTGGACGAACGAACTGTCCATGGTAAAAAAGTAGCTGGTTTACGTAAACAAGGTTTAGTACCGGCTGTTGTATATGGTGCTGGGATCGAGCCAATTAGCGTACAAATGGAAGATGGTGTATTCACGAAAGTATATCGTCAAGCAGGTACGCATGCACCAGTGCACTTAACCATTGGTTCAAAGAAAAAAATCGCTATGATTAAAGATGTCGACCGCGACCCAGTAAAAGGCACTGCACGTCACGTGTCATTCCACGCGGTAAACGCTAAAGAACCTGTTGTTGCAGAAGTGCCAGTTCGCTTAGTTGGTGAAGGTGAGTCTGAGGCTGAAAAAGCAGGCCTGATCATCTTACAGAACCTTGAGAAGGTAGAAGTAAAAGCGCTTCCAATGGACCTTCCTGAGGCAGTTGAAGTTTCAATTGTCGCACTCGTAGAGGCTGGCGAGAAAGTTACTCTAGCAGACGCAACACTACCAAGTGGTGTAGAGTTTGTTGAGCACGACAGCGGCCACGGTGATGATGACGAAGAAAAAACTTCAGTCACCGATTTGATGGTAGCTAGCGTATGGGAACCTGCAGCCTTACAAGCAGCGAACGAAGCAGCCGCTGGTGACGGCGAAGACGCTAGTGATGTTGCGTCTGACAATGGTGAAGACACTGACCAGACCTCTCAGGCTGAAGAATCTATGCCTGGCGGAAAAGGCCAAGACGAGCCAAAGCAATCGAACGTTGATGCAAACAGCTAGATTCTAACTCTTAAAAAAGCGGCCGCTGATGGCCGCTTTTTTGTTTTATCGATTAGCACTTTATGTGCTAGTTTTCAATAAATCCACCACTTTGGTGGCTCCAAAGTGATTCGTATATGCCGCCTTGAGCCAACAGTTCCTCGTGAGTGCCGTCTTCAGCAATCTGGCCATTATCAAGCACTATAATGCGATCAAGTTTTGCAATAGTACTCAATCTGTGGGCAATTACAATCGAAGTACGACCTTTCATTAACTCATCCAGACTAGCCTGAATTAGCTTTTCACTTTCAGAATCAAGCGCACTCGTCGCTTCATCAAGCACAAGAATTGGAGCATCTTTTAGGATAGCTCGTGCAATTGCAATGCGTTGCCGTTGTCCGCCGCTCAACTTTATGCCTCGCTCACCTACCATCGTGTCAAAGCCATCTGCTAGCGACTCGATGAATTCTAGTGCATTTGCTTGCTCGGCAGCACGGCGTATTTGGCTATGGGCCGCAGTCTCGTTGCCATATGCAATATTATCTTTTAGGGTGCGGTGAAATAACAGTGGCTCTTGGGGCACGTAGGCAATACTTTTACGCAGACTGATTTGCGATAGGTTTTTTATATTCACACCGCCGACTGATATTTCGCCATTAGTGACATCTGAAAACCGGAGTAGCAAGTTTACGATAGTCGACTTACCGGCACCCGAGTGCCCCACTAGGCCGACTTTTTGGCCTTCAGGAATCGATAACGTAATGCCGTTAATCACATTTGTTTTACCATCTGAGTATTTGTACTCTACATCTTTGAATTCGATAGTCGGCACCACGTTCGGGAGCGCGGTTGCATGGGCAGGTTCTTTAACAATATTAGCCGTAGACAGCATCTCTGCCATAGGCTGGGCTTCAAGGAATGCTTGGTCGTAACCGTTAATAATATCGCTAAGTGCGAAGAGTTGAGAGCCGATTCGCTGCGTATATGCTAACACAAATATTGCGGTAGCAATATTCATAGTGCCATTTGCTACCAGCTGGGCGGATATAATAATTGAGACCACTTGCACAACTACCATCAGCAAAACTCGTAACGAACCTTCAGCGACAATAAAGCCAATATCTTTTTGAAATACTTTTGTAAAACGATTTGTCTTTTTGCTGAGTGATGCAATTTCACGAGTCTCGCCCGCGTAACTTTTAACTACTAAATTATTCGTTAAAGAATCGGCCACCTCACCATGGATCTCACCAACTAAAGTTTTACGCTCATGCCGCCATGGTGCTCGCTTTTTCGTACTCCAGCGAATTTCAACTGCGAGTAGTACGATTAATCCAGCAATAATTGTCGCTACAAGTGGTGATTGAAACGCTAAAATTGTAAGTCCGCTTCCTATAGTTAATATGAAACCAAGTGTGCGAATGATGAGTAAGTCTTGAATTACGACATAACTACGAACGAAGTCGATGTATTTACTGGTCATGGCGCCAATTTTTTGATTTGCAAAGAACGCGCTGTCTTTTTGAATGAGTGTGCTAAAGGTTGATTGTCTTAGGCGGCGCAGTACGTGTGATTCGGTAATCATGAGCGACTGAAATCCGATAAAGTTCAGCAGTGCGCCTAGTAGGCCAACTCCGGCAGCAATGTATAGTAGCTGGGTAAACTCTTCACCACTACTTAACTTACCAATAGCTTGGCTCAGAACGTACGGTAAGATACTGTCGATTGTAGTGGCGCCAATTGGAATAGCAACTAGTGCAACAAAGAATGTTAGCTTATGGTACCGAAGCTGGTTCCAGTACAGCGAAAGGGTAGTCCGATTCACGGGGTATAAAATTCCTTTGAATTTAAAATTAGTAGTGGCTGCTAGTGGTTCGGCACGTCCGAACGTATACAGGTAGAGGAATTAACCTAACTGATTAATTCATAGTACGTTTTAGTATAATGTAGTATTTACTTTTTAGCTAGAGGCTGGGTGCTAGCCACTAGTCCGAGGGCTAATGCAACGAGTGCCGCGTTTTTAATTATGTACTGGCCCTCCAAATTTGGTACAAATGGCATTACCCAGACTGCTTCGGGGTAGAGCAGGAGAGGTGCGCTTACCAACAGCATGTGCCCGAACATAATAAACAGTGCAAGCCGCGTCATTTTAGGGAACAACAGGAGTAGTCCGATTGTACATTCAACTGCAGCCAGTAGTAGGTAGAGTTCACTAGCGACACCACCAAACCCCATGCGCTCTGCGAATCCAACCGCAAGCTCGTTGGCTGGACTCGCGCCTATAAGTTTAAGGAGTCCAAAGTAAAAATAAATAATAAACAAGGACACTCTTGCTACCGTAGGGTAATAAGTAGAGGCTGCATGAATAAATCTTGAGTCAATTTTGTGAAGTAGGTCCATTACTAATATTCTACTCCAGGATTACCCGGTGTACCACAATATGCTTATGGTATAATTGCACCTATGCATAGTAATACTCGACAAAATCGAGGCTTCACTATCGTAGAATTGCTTATTGTTATTGTTGTTATAGCAATTTTAGCGTCTATATCCATTGTTGCGTATAACGGTATTCAGCGCCGCGCAAATGTTTCTGCTGCGTATTCGGACATGAAGAGTCTTGGTCAGGCGTTTGAAATTTATCGTGTTGATTATGGCCAATACCCTACGACAAACACCGAGATTAATGCGGCATTAGCAGAAGCAAACAGCACGTCACTCGGTCATTCGAGTGGCAGCAAATCATTTGTGTACTGTCGGCATGCTTCTCAATTTACGATTGTCCCATGGGAGCCCATAACTGTTAGTCAGGGTGAAGTGACGTATCGCTGGAAAGCGGGTCAGATTGGTGAGATTACGTACAGCTATAATGGCAGTACCGTGGGGTCGTCATTGTGTCAAAATTCAGGTTCGGGTAGTGCTGCCGTATGGAGCCACTCACTATAGCTAACTGCTACTATATATTGTATAATTAGTCTGATGCAAAAAATTCTTCTGTATTATAAATTTACGCCAGTTCAAGACCCTGAGGCGGTAAAATTATGGCAAAAAACCTTATGTGATGGGCTGGGGCTTCGTGGCCGCATTCTAATTAGTCATCAGGGTATCAACGGTACCGTTGGTGGTGAAATGGATGACCTTAAAGCATATATTAAGGCAACAAAACAGTACGCTGGTTTTAAAGATATTGTCTTCAAGTGGAGTGACGGTTCAAAAGAAGACTTCCCGCGAATGAGTGTGAAGCACCGCCGCGAATTAGTTGGTTTCCAGAATAGTGATAACGAAATTCAAGTAGATGAGTCTGGTGTAGTGGGCGGTGGTAAGCACATAAAGCCACGCCAGGTGCATGAACTCATTGAAGAATATGGCGACGATGTGGTGTTCTTTGACGGTCGTAACGCGCACGAAGCAAAAATTGGTAAGTTTAAAAACGCCATTGTACCAAATACAAATACCTCACGCGACTTTATAGCCGAACTTGAGAGTGATAAATACGATGACATTAAAGATAAAAAAGTCATTACGTACTGCACTGGTGGCATTCGTTGCGAAGCCATTAGTGCCATGATGAAAAAACGCGGCTTTAAAGATGTGTATCAAATCGACGGTGGTATTGTGAAGTATGGTGAAGCCTACGGTGACGACGGCCTATGGGAAGGCAGCTTACGCGTATTTGATGATCGTATGACCATCAACTTCAGTGATCATGCAAAAACAATCGGCGAATGCACGCACTGTGCTGGTAAAACATCTAATTTTGAAAACTGCGCATTAGCAGAATGTAACGACTTGGTGCTAATTTGCGAAACGTGTAAAAAAACGCCAGAGCTATTGTTTCATACCGACGTTTGTCAGCGAAAAAATCGCGCAAAATCCCTTGCTAGGTCGTAGTAGCCTATTTGCGAAAGGCGCCAGGCGAGCGCTATACTAGAAACAGTAACTAGTAACGGCCAGAAAGTGGGGGGATTCATATGTTTGAACAAACCGATGCGTTTAGCAGTTTTGCTGTGAGCAGTAAAACAGACGCAATGCACTTTTATGGCGACGTGCTAGGGTGTGACGCCGAAGCAACGGCTGAAGGCATTGAGCTTCATTTTCCGAACGGAAACACTATCTTCATGTATGAAAAGTCAGCTCACGAGCCGGCTGCATTTACGGTGTTGAATTTCCCTGTTGATGATATTGAAAAAGCGGTGAGCGATCTAACGGCTAAAGGTATACGAATGCTCATCTACGACGACTTGCCGTTTGATCAAGATGGGCTTGGTATACTCCGGGGTAAAGTAGCAGGTATGGGGCCAGATATTGCATGGTTCAATGATCCATCCGGCAATGTACTGAGCGTAATCGAGGAGTAGTTGACATGAAGGTATTCGCAGGAGTATCGTTTAACTAGATGGTTGACTACAAATTACGTATCGACTCAGTGTGCATCGCGTTATCAGACGAAACGCGCCGCAGTATTTTGGAGCGAACGAGTGAGAGTGCCCTTACGGTAAACCAAATTGCCATTGAATATGATATGAGTTTAGCCGCCGTTTCAAAGCATATCAAAGTGCTTGAAGCCGCAGGGCTTATTACAAAACGTAAGAATGGTCGCTATGTATTTATTTCGGCGTATCCAGCCGGCCTTCAAGAATTAGAGTCGTTTATCGCAATGTTTTCCGATAGTACTCAGGAGTATGTTTAAGCCATGTCCTTCCAGGCCTACCTCGATAAGATCGAAGCTAAAACAGGTAAGGCACCTGAAGAATTTATTCAAATGGCTCATCAAAAAGGGCTTGATACACCCGGTATAAAGGCGAGTGATATCGTTCAATGGTTAGCGGATGATTTTCAGCTAGGAAGGGGGCACGCAATGGCGATCGTGCATATTATTAAACACGGCGCCCAAATCAGTGATAAGCACGTTGGCACAGCCGGATCACACCGAGATGAAAGTAATACGTTACGATTAACAGGAAAGGACACGTAGCATATGGAAATAATAATCGCACTACTCGCGGCAGCAGTAATCATGGGGGTCCTTGATTTTATCTGGCTAGGGTTCATTGCAAAAAAACTGTATTACGGCGAAATGGGTGAAATTTTGCTAAAGAAACCAAACATGACGGCTGCGGTTGCTTTCTACGCTATATATGTAATCGGTGCGGTGGTATTAGTAGTGCTACCAGCACTTGCCGCAGGTTCATTCACAGCTTCACTAGGCTACGGCGCGTTACTTGGCTTCGTTGCCTACGCCACCTATGACTTAACTAACCTCGCAACGTTAAAAGGTTTTAGCAGTAAGATTGTCGCTATCGACTTAGCATGGGGTACATTTATAACCGCCGCCGTGTGTGCGGGTGCGTTTGCTGCCGCAAGCCTGGTAT
Organism: Candidatus Saccharimonadota bacterium; assembly: GCA_012270305.1. GTDB lineage: Bacteria > Patescibacteriota > Saccharimonadia > Saccharimonadales > Saccharimonadaceae > UBA1020. The sequence continues at coordinate 106,508 of JAAXIO010000021.1, read as the reverse complement.
AGAATATGACCGTTCAAGACTATATTATTCAATTTGACCAACCGGTTCTAGATAGGCTGAATACACTGCGGCAGTTGATTAAGGAAGAGTCGCCAAAGGCCGTAGAGTCAATCAACTATGGGCTTATTGGGTATAAGTTACATGGTAAGCCGTTGGTCTATATTGGCGGATTCAAAAAACATATAGGCTTGTACGCCACGCCTAACGGTCATGCGGCATTTCAGCAAGAATTCGCCCCTTATAAACAAGGCAAGGGTTCAGTGCAGTTTCCGCTAGATGAGGCGCTGCCATTAGAACTTGTGAAAAAAGTGGTGCAATATCGCAACCAGCAGATTGAAGCAACGTAATGGCTTATACACCAAAAACAGTTGCAACGGGTAATAGTGTAGATGAGTACCTTGCTATGTTAAGTGAGTCGCAAGCACGTGATAGCCAAACTCTTATAGATATGATGCAGCAGGTGTCTGGCGAGCCGCCAGTGCTATGGGGCACTATTATTGGTTTTGGAAAGTTCCACTATAAAACCAAGAGCGGTATAGAGGCCGATTGGCCAAAGATAGCGTTTGCGCCACGTAAAGGTATGCTATCACTGTATGTCACATTTGAGGCTGCGCAATATAAAAAAGAGCTTGATGCGATAGGAAAGCACAAGATAGGGAAAGGCTGTATCTATTTTAAAAATCTTGATGAAGTGAATCTTCAATCACTGCGAACACTGATTGAAAAAGCCTATCAACAAGATTTTCCATGTTAGAAAACAATATTTATTAAAAATACACAGGCTGCTGCTTTGCTACTGTTAAAATAAGTAGGCTAGATTGAGCTGACAAATTGAGCCAGGGATGTCGCTGTTTTTTGCGTATTTCAGTTTCCTATCAGGTTGTGATGAATCACTAAAATTATTAATTCTGCGTATATGCCATGGTCGAACGGGCAAACAATGGGCGATGACCATTGACATTTAATTAAAATTATATTATCATATAAATATGAACTACGACAGAGTAGTGAAATCTATTTCGCGCGAAATAACTTCTTCAGCCCCTCCGGTTGCCATGATTGGAATCGGGGCGCCCGGCAGCGGCAAATCAACCCTATTAAATGCAGTTGCATCTGAGCTTTCTGTTGAGACAATCAATCTCGATAGTATTCGAAATTCACTCGTTGCAGCTGGTGTCGGTTGTGGACTGGTTGATGGTATTCAGGATCAATTACAATGTGAGATAGCCGCACGCATGAATCAGGACAAAATTGCCCTTATCGACAGTACTCACTGTTATGCCGAAGATCGCCTGAGGACCGTCGCTATTTGTCGTTCACTCGGTGCACGTACAGTCGGTGCAGTTGTGCTCGATGTACCACTAGAAATGGCTGTGCTTCAAAATGCTGGTCGTACAGAAGGCCGTATTACCGCAGACACTATACGAAAAATGCATGAAGGGCTCAAAAGTCAGCCACCTTCCGCCAGTGAAGGGTATGACTGGATGGTGCGTCATAACTAGCGCCTATTTCTGTAGAAAAATCACTACGTTAATCCTTCGGCTATAGCCTCAATCTCTGCTTGTATGAACATTTTTCTTTTATGTTTTTACAAAGTAGGTGTAGAATGCTTTTATGGTAGAACTACTTACTGGTTTGTCGGCTCAGCCGGAATTTCCTAATCAAGATCTAACCGACAATAATGCCGCTATGCTAGAGCTGCTTCTAAGTAATCAAGATATTGTAACTGAAAGCCACCAGGCATCAGAGCGCATTTCATGGGTGTTTAAAGTAGGGCATAAAGTTGTAAGTGCAGTTACAGGTACTGTTTTAGATCATGATAGTCGCTATAACGCGCTCGATCACGGCGCCAGCTTATACGAGGCGATGTCGCTACTGCTCGCGGCGGTGCCCACTCGAACGAGTGAGTTATTTAGCGTTCAAACCCAGGCTGCTGCTTGGATGCACGCCGATATTACACAGTTAGCCGACTATCAAGAAAAAGCGTACGCGATCTTTACTAGTAATCTTCCAAAGACTAAAGAGGTAGTTGTGAGCGCTGCCATGCGGTACTACCCGCAGTTGACTAGCTATGCAGTGTTAGGTGCGGCTATGGCGCACCAATTCGAACTTGATACGGTTGCGTAATAATTCACAAATCAAAAATACCGGTGATCAGCCGGTATTTCTGTCCCTTGCAAGGAATGTTTGAATTGTTGCTCAAACGGCCCTTTCCTCAATTGTTTATCGGAATGTGCCCCGAGCCAGGCGTAAGTGTTTCTTTTTATCGATTACTTACTATGTACCAGGCTACACCTACATAAGCGGTTTGTCAAAACTTTGCATTATATAAAACAATTTATAGTTGTGAATACACTCTCCTTTAATCACAATGCGAGTTGTGAGCAAAGGAGAATGGGAACATGCTGAGCGGTTAACTAAGCAGCGGTTCCGTCTAATACTGCATCAAACGCGTAAGCGATCAACGGTCTTAGCCTTTCTAGTAAAGCATTCCCTGGGGACGAGATTAACTCGCCATGACATCCTCGGCGTAAGGGCGAGGATCTTCTACGGTCACCTTCTTTCCGTTAGGGTAGAACAAAGTTACTTCTATTCGCCATTCCGAAACTCTGGCGGTTAAGGGTAGCAACGAGTAAATGGCGTCTCGGCCATCCGCGTGTTTAGGGCGGAATGTACGAAAGTCTTCTAGGGAGGAGTATTCCTCTTGGACGACTTCACCGGTGCGGCCATTTTTAAGTGTGACCAACACTTTCTCAGGTTTTTCCATGTGGCTTCCTAGGGTTGGGGACGGAATCTCAAACGTTGTGCAGTAGTAGATGTTAATGTGCTCCGAAGGAGCCATCTAGTGGTGCTCAACTTCAGAGATTATTTATTATATCATTTTGATTTAAAAAAGTAAAACGCCCGCGCAGCTTGTTGCGCGGGTAGCTATTCGAGTTGACGATAATCTTATTATCTATTCCTACGATAGTGCTTATGTTTGACATCAAGCTATTTCAAACGTACTATAGCATTCGGCTCTTAAGCATTTAAGAGCTAAATCCATTCTGAAAGGATGTGATAGCCATGGAGTGGCTAATTCTGGTTGGCATGGGTCTTCTGTTCTTCCTCGTCTTTGGACTGGAAAGTTGCATTAAGATTCTTGCTGAGGCAAGCGTGAAGAAGGCTGAGGCTGCGGTCAAGGTCGAGGAGCACCGCACCGAACGTGCACGGCTGGAGCTCGAGAGAGCCAAGTTCGAGCACGACAAGACGCTGGCGTGAGCCGGCGTATCGCCCTGCTGGGAGTCGAGGATGAGTATACCCTCGGCTCCTGGTGGGGCCTATTTAATTGGTATATAAATCGCTCACTCGAAGGGGTAGCTAATTCAAACCCTGTAGGTGTGGTATAGTAAAACGGTACATTAACGAAACAACGTATCAAGAGTGCAGCGAGAGAACTAGCTTTATGACCTGCCAGCAACCATGTTTAGTAGATAGTATATGGTGAAATGCCAATTACTACATCGCATATACCAACTACCAAACAACGGTGCTACTTCTAGTCCTCAATAGGGAAAGATAAGAACTCCTTCTTACCTCCTTTATGTAGCGGCCGGACAGATACGTTGCAAATAAAGGAGTATTTTTATGTCAATATTTAGAACTGCCGAGAGCGTAAGCCCAAAGCATCCTGATAAGCTGTGTGACCAAATATCAGATGCGATACTGGATGCCTATTTAGCTAATGACGCCAATGCGCGTGTAGCTGTAGAAACGGTTGGTGGGCACGGCAGGGTGTTTATTACTGGCGAGGTAACCAGCGCATCGCACCCAGACATTGCACCGATTGTGCGGCGCATTGCTGGCGATGTAGACTTAACGGTTCATTTAGCAAAACAGAGCCCCGAGATTGCCAATGGTGTAGATACAGGTGGTGCGGGCGACCAAGGCATTATGACTGGCTATGCGACAAATGAAACCCCGGAGTTTTTACCGCTTGAAGTAGTGCTAGCGCGCAAACTAAATCAACGTTTGTATAAAGAGTGGCCGTATGATGGCAAAACGCAGGTTACACTAAACGGTACTGAAATAGTGGCCGTAGTGGCGAGTTTTCAGAATGCGAAACAGGCTGACCTGCGTAGAGCCGTGGAGGAATGGCTTGATGTAGTGGTAAAGGAGTATTCATTACAGACTACAAATACAGTCATTCACGCCAATCCTGCCGGTGATTGGCAGCAAGGTGGCTTTGATGCCGACGCCGGACTAACCGGCCGAAAGCTAGTGGTTGATAATTACGGGCCGCGAATTCCAATTGGTGGTGGCTGTTTTAGCGGGAAAGACCCGAGCAAAGTAGACCGATCTGCGGCGTATATGGCACGCAATATTGCGATCGACTATTTGAAAAAGTTTGATTCGCACGAAGTGTATGTGTATCTGGCATATGCGATAGGCTACGACCAGCCACTCGAGGCTACGGCGGTTGTTGATGGAAAAGAGTACGTGGTCGAAGGATATGATTTAAGCCCATTGGGGATTATTAAGCGGCTTGATTTACTGCGTCCGCAATACGAACAAACGGCTAGGTACGGGCATTTTGGGCATAGCGAGTTTAGTTGGGAAACTGCTTAGCGTAGTCGGGAGGCAGCTGCAAGTTCGCCAGCTTCAACAAGTTCGAGAATTGCAAGGCATTCAGGAGTAGTTGAGGAGTCTGCGAGTAGTCGGGCTTCGTGCGCATCGTACTGGGCAGCTTCAACGTAATCAGGCGCTAGTCGCTCAAACTTTTCAAGTGCCAGGTTTGCTAGGGTTTGCTCAACTTTCATTGTATGGAGTATTTGGTGTTCTGCCGGAGCTTTATTAGCATGGTTTGTTTCTTTACACATAGAATTTCTCCTTTGATAGTTCCTTACTATACGCCTGTTTTATAGAAATACAAGTAGGAAAATGGCCGGCTATGTATGCAAGAGAATAGCACTTATCTAGCCAGTATAGTGGTAACCGTAAGCGTGGATGGTATACAATGTAAACTAATTACTACAGCGTAAATAAGTGAGGTGTGATGGAGCAGGGGCAGCAGCCAAATAAGGTGTTAATCGGGGTTGTGATAGCGGTTATACTGGCTGCATTGGCGGCTGGGGCGTGGTATATGGCAAACAATTCAGGTGACAATGCATCGACTCAAGAAACACAATCTACATCAAGTAGTGACCATCTAGTTGCTGATGAAGACGATGAAAAGGTGGTGATTGAATCATTTAAGGCTGGCGACTACCAGGCGATAGGTTTATATCAATCGCCAGGTGGTAATGAGGAAGTTGCTGTGCAAGTAGCACTGGCGGATGATGGAACGATTAATGCTGTGGAAGTTGAGCCAAAAGCTGCCTCGGGTACATCGCGCCAATATCAATCTGAATTTGTGAATAACTACAAAGATTTGGTTGTTGGTAAAAACATTAATGAGGTTGAACTAAGCCGCGTGGCTGGATCATCGCTCACTTCGAATGGATTTAATGACGCACTCGACCAAATTAAAGAAGACGCTACGGGCTAGTTGGCACTTTAGCGCCATTGGTACAGCCTGGCGTATTGATACCTCGCTGGAATTGCCGAATTCAGTCCGCCAGGAAATTACTCAGCGTATAGAGGAATTCGACGCTAACTATTCACGATTTCGTGAAGATTCTTTTGTAGCAAAGCTACGCGAACCTGGCGTGTATACCATACCGCATGACGCACGGCCACTACTTGGTTTGTATAAGGAGCTTTACGATTTGACTAGCGGGCGAATGACGCCACTGATTGGAAGTGTACTTGAAAGTGCTGGGTATGATGCTAACTATAGTTTTGTGCAGTCGGCCGCAAGGCCTGTGCCTGCCTTTGATGCACTTGGCTGGGACGGTGATGTATTGCTACGGCCGAGTGAGCCAATTGTGCTTGACGTTGGAGCAGCTGGTAAGGGATATTTGGTAGACATTGTGTGCGGGATACTCGATAACAATAAAATAAATCAATATACGGTTGATGCGAGCGGTGATATTCGTACAAAAGGGGTGGTGGAGCGTGTTGGGCTGGAGCATCCGGGCGATTCATCAAAGATCATTGGTGTATGCGATGTGCGTAATCAGAGCTTATGTGCCTCGGCGATAAACCGGAGGGCGTGGCGTGGCCTGCATCATGTGTTTGACCCCCAAACCTTGCAACCTACAGATACGCTGGTGGCATCATGGGTGGTGGCCAATTCTGGGTTGGTTGCAGACGGCTTAGCGACGGCATTATTCTTTGTGAGCCCAGGTGAATTAGCTAAATCGTACACCTTTGAGTACGTGACGCTTGATGTTTACGGTGCTATTGACGTGTCACCCGGATTTAATGGAGAATTGTTTGTATGAGACACGTAGCTAGCGTGAAGGCCTATATAGACCAGACAACGATGTATCGCACCGTACTCTATTCGCTTATGGCATTAACAGTCTGGTCGTTGGTGTTTAGTGTTGTGGGTGTTATCAATTTTTTTGTTGTTGCTATGGTGATGCAGCTGATTATTTTACTGGCGGTTGGCTACTGTGCGGATAGGTTGCTTGCATGGGTATATAAAACCAAGCCTAACCCTGAATCGGTGTTTGTAACATCGTTTATACTCTACTTTTTACTGCTGCCAACAGGGTCTGTGCAAAGTTTCGTGCTTGCTGGCTTGGCGGCGCTGCTGGCTGCTGTATCGAAATATTTGCTGGTCTGGCGGGGCAGGCACGTATTTAATCCTGCTGCCATTAGTGTTGTGTTGCTGGGACTGGCTGGCATTGGGTACGCTGGATGGTGGGTGGCAACGCCTTGGCTACTACCAGTTGTTCTGCCTTTAGGCATGGCAGTACTCTATAAAACTCGTCGACTCGATATGGCGGGAATATATGTAGCTGTTTCGTTTGCGATGGTTGCCTTACTCGCGATTGTAAACAGTACGTTTACAGCAACATCGCTATGGATCGCGATTACGTCGTATCCGATATTATTTTTAGCATTTTTCATGCTGACTGAACCACAAACCACCGCCCCTAGGCGTCGTCAACGTAACTTCATTGCAGTCGGAATTGCCGTGCTGGCACATAGCCAACTTGTGATTGGGCCGATCGGTATGACACCAGAACTTGCGTTAGTTATTGGCAATATTGCCAGTGCTGTCTACCTAAGTGGCCGATCAACACGGCTGACGCTTCAGTCACGTCGCAAGCTAGCGGGTGATCAAGTTGAATATGTATTTAGTGCTCCTAAGAGTATGCAATTTAATGCCGGGCAGTACATGGAACTTCATATTCCGCATGCAAAGCCAGATAATCGAGGTGTGCGCAGGATGTTCACGATTGCTTCTGCACCGAATACGGCTACGGTGAGTATAATTACTCGTCGTCCTAGGCAAGCAAGCACGTACAAAAGAGCACTCGAACGAGTAAATATTGGATCTAGTTTGCGCGTTACCGGTATCTGGGGTGACTTTGTGTTGCCTACAAATGTCAATCAAAAGCTACTATTTATTGCTGGAGGTGTTGGTGTTACGCCATTTCTGTCGCACCTTGAGTGGCTACTGCAAACAAAACAGCAGCGTGACATTATTTTTGTATATGCAGTGGCGAGAAAAAGCGATGCAATTGATATAAAGAAATACCAAAGACTTGCATCAATACATGTTCACGAAGGTGTGCTAGATCGCCAAACAATTATGCAATACACCGATGATGTAGCGGAACGACAGGTGTATGTGTCTGGCCCACCGGCTATGGTTGATGGCACGGTGCGGACAGTGCGTGAACTTGGCGCACGGTCTATTCATCGTGATTTCTTTGGTGGATACTAGTGTTTTATACTAGTACGTAGTGAATGCAAACTTAGAAAATAAGCTGAAAACTCTGCCGCGCAGCCCCGGTGTTTATTTTCATAAGTCATCGAACGGTGAAATTATTTATATTGGAAAAGCCGCGGTACTGAAAAATCGAGTGCGGCAGTATTTTCAAAGTTCGCGTAACTTTGATGTTAAAACGCTTGCCTTAGTGCGAGAAATCTACGATACAGATTGGGTAGAAACCGAAAGTGAAATAGATGCACTATTTCTTGAAAGTGAAATGGTAAAGCGCTATAAACCACGCTTTAATATACTACTACGTGACGATAAAAGTCAGTTATTTGTACGAATTGATATGAAAAGCGAATGGCCTCATGTTAGTTTTACTCGTAATCCGGCAGACGATAAAGCGGAGTACTTCGGGCCATTCTACAATGGCCATGCACTAAAAAAAGCCATTCGCTACCTGCGGCCAATCTACCCGTATTTCACAAAGCCTCCAGCCAGTCGTACGTCGCGTCTGGATGAAGATTTAGGACTGAGTCCGAAAAAGAGTGAGGGCTCAGAGTTGTATAAACAAAATTTACGTAAACTCGTTAGCTATATCAAAGGCAACCGTGTGGCGTTGATGCGTGAACTTGAGCAAGCCATGAAATATGCAGCTAAGCAGCAGGAGTTCGAGCAGGCAGCAGTGTTAAGGAATAAATACCAAGCAATGCGTGAGTTGCAGCGGCGAGTAATGTTTGGTGATCGTGAATTCTTAGATATTTCTAAGGATAGAGCATTGAATGATTTACAAATGCTCCTGGGAATAGAGACTAGCTTGGCTCGTATTGAAGGCTATGATATTTCACACCAAAGCGGTAAAGATGTAGTTGCCAGTATGGTGGTATTTACGAATGGAGTAAGCGATCGAGCGGAGTACCGAAAGTTTAAAGTGAAGCAGCAGCAAAATGATGACACAGCCAGCATGTCCGAAACAATCTTTCGGCCCTTTTCTGAAAAAAATGTTAAATCATGGGGGTTGCCCGGATTAGTGCTTATCGATGGTGGCAAGGGGCAGCTGAGTGCTGCGATTCGCGCGCTGTCGGAACGAGAGTTAGCGGTGCCAGTAGTGAGTATTGCTAAGCGTGAAGAAGAAATGGTAATTCATAATACGGATTCAAATATTTCTTTAAGAACACTTGAGTTATTACAGAAAAACCCCGTTCCGGGGGTTGGCGTATTTACTGAAGGTAGCTATTTAATAGTGAATTTACACCTAGGCCAGAGAAACGCGAGTGGCCACTCACGTAACTTAGGGAGTGGGGTGAGTGTGAGTCCGTATTCTGATGTTATAAAACTGTTTCAAAGAATTCGCGATGAATCGCATCGTTTTGCTATTAGCTACCATACGCAGCTAAAGAAGCGGCGTCAAACAAAAAGCATTCTCGAGGATGTTCCGGGTATTGGTCCTGCTACGCGTCGGCAGCTACTAAGGTCCTTTGGAAGTTTGAAGGCAGTACAGGAGGCGACCGAAGAAGATCTGGCTGCTCAAATTGGTCCTAAAAAAGCCCGTATTCTAAAGACGTTTATATGACAATAAAACAATGGTATAGTTGAATATATTATATGAAGTGGGCGTTGAAATCGGCATTTACAATTGTTGAAGTTATGATAGTCATAGCTGTTGTGGCGATACTCGCGACCATAACTATTGTTGGGTATGGTGATTGGAACGGGCGGTTGGCTCGTGATTCTGTAAAATCCGAACTAAAGTTAGCGGCAGTTTCAATCGAACAGGCTAAAAACTTTGGCTCGGGCTATCCACAAGGTGTGCCTAATACTTTTAAGTCAGGTGAGAGCGTGGCTGTAGCGGGCGGGGGTAGTACTGATGGTCAGTCGTTTTGCTTGCAGGCTGGCAGCACAAAAGCCAGCGGTGTTGTGTACTACATTGATGGTCCCAATAAAGAACCTCAATCTGGTCGTTGCCCAGGTTTAGGACTTGTTGGCTGGTGGCCCATGAACGGCAGTAGCTTCGATTTAAGTGGCAGTGGCAACGACGGTACTGCATATAATGTCTCTTCGGCTACGGGCCAGAACGGAAAGAAAGATAATTCGTATAGCTTCTCGGGCATTAGCAGCTATATTCTTCATCAAACGAACAGCATCACTCCAACAAGCGGGACGATATCTGTGTGGGTAAACCCTACAGTGCAAAACGGTTGGGGGGTGTGGCAAACGTACAATTCAACTAGTGTGAACTTCAATGACTGGATAGCGGTATTTCCGCATAGTAATTCAAACACGTATTTCAGATTTGGCTCAGGCTCCTCGTGTTGCACAGACTTAACGTATAACACAGCCTCATACATTCCGGTAAATCAATGGACGCATATTGCCTTTACGTGGGGTTCTGGCACGATGCGTAACTATGTAAATGGTAATCCTATCGGCCAGCGGTCTGCTACGTTCCCAACTACTATCAATGGCTTTGCCAGAATTGGTACGGGGCACAATGCTGACATGCAAGGCTCGCTAGACGACATGCGAATTTATAACAGGCCACTGCAGCAATCTGAAATACAAGCCATATATGATTCTGGCGCTCAGTAAGCACCTGAGGGTTTTGATATAATCTTACGTACACATGCAAGCAACATTCTTTGAGCAGAATCGACGTAGGGTAGCTAACTCCGTGAAAGGCGGGGTAATTGTGTTATCAGCCTATCACGGGCAGCAAAGTCAAAATGATATGGCACACCGTTTTCAGCAAGAAGCCAACTTCTGGTATCTCACTGGCATAGACCATCCTGACTGGCTTCTTATTTTAGATGCGGTCAATGGCGATGAATGGCTTGTGGGTCCACGCATAGATGCGGTGCATGAAACTTTTGATGGTTCGCTATCCGCTGAGCAAGCAACTGTGGCTAGCGGCATAAAGAGAGTGATATCGAAAGACGAAGCAACACCACTACTTAGAAAGCTGGCTAAAAAGCACACTGTAGCGTATACAGTCGACCATCCACCACATGCTAGTAGATTCAATTTTTCAATGAACCCGAACATTTCACATAATAAAAAAATACTCGAGCGAACATTTGAGTCGGTGATAGATTGCCAGAAAGACATTGCAAAACTGCGGGCAATAAAGCAAACGCCTGAGATTGTGGCTATTCAAAACGCGGTAGATCTTACGGTTGATGGGTTTAATACAGTTAAAGCGCAGCTTGACTCAGCAAGGTACGAGTATGAGCTCGAAGCGGAATTTAGTTATATGTTCAAGCGTAACGGTGGCTGGAATCATGCGTACGACCCAATTATTGCGAGCGCTAAGAATGCATGCACCTTGCACTATAACGCCAATACTAGTCTACTACGTGCAAAAAAGCTGGTTCTTATGGACGTAGGAGCCAGAGTAGATGGCTACGCCGCTGATATAACACGAACGTATGTGAAAGGGGCGCCTAGTAAGCGCCAAATTGCTGTACACGCAGCGGTCGAGGCTGCCCATTGCGACATCATACAACTACTCACACCGGGACTGTTCGTTGAAGAGTATGCAAATCTTGTAGATAGGCGTATGAAGCAGGCGCTGCTAGAAGTTGGGTTATTGAAATCTAAAGATGATGATGAAACGTACAGAACTTACTTTCCTCATGCAATTAGCCATGGATTGGGCATTGACGTGCACGATAGCCTAGGCGGCGCTACGCAGTTGCAGCCAGGTATGGTGCTAACTGTTGAGCCTGGCATTTATATACCAGAAGAGGGAATTGGTATTCGCATTGAAGATGACATCTTAATAACAGATAAAGGCTACAAAAACTTGAGCGGCAAGTTGTCTACGGGCTTAGCGTAACCGTGGTATACTTGTAACAATCTTTTTTATTTATGAAACGACAATTCTTAGTATTCGTAATCCGATGGTTGCTTAATTCGTTTGGTCTGTGGTTGGCGATTCGCTTGTTCGGCGATGGTTACAGTGATTCTGCGGTCGACGGCAGCATCCCGCTCTTTTTACTAGCCGGTCTCATCTTTTCTTTGGTGAACAGTATTCTACGTCCGATTGTTATTATCTTATCCCTTCCAGCCATTTTGGTGACGCTTGGGTTGTTTACGTTTATTGTTAACGGTCTTATGGTGTATATCTCGTTCCTGATTACGCCAGGGCTGCAAATGACATTTTGGCATTCAGTGTTAGCCGGTATTTTATTAAGTTTGATAAACTATATAGTAAGCAGTGCCGCTGAAGTTCGGTACGAGAGATTACAGAAGGAGACATAACTATAATGCAAATTGACGCGATTCTACAGTTTGTGACACTCGGTGCCGGGGTACTAATGATTATTTGTATATTATTGCAGCAGCGTGGAGCAAGCCTTGGTGCTGGTTTTGGAAGTTCAGGGGAGTTATATACAACACGCCGTGGTCTTGATAAGAGCTTGTTTGACGCAACCATTGTACTAGCTGTAATTTTTGTATTATCTATTCTAGCTGGACTACTCCTCCCGAGTATTAACGGCTAAGGTTGCGAATTAGGTGGCGGAAGACAAAAAGACAAGCTGGAAACGATTTCAGCGTATCTCATTTGACTCTAAAAGCTTCTCAAAGCGCGCCAAAAGAGCCGAAACCAATACAACTCGCCACGCGCATAAGTTCGTTGTAAGTAAGCTTGATAACCTACGTAATGTAAAGCAGCACATTGTACTATGGCTCGTACTCGTGGGTACGCTCATAGGTGCTGTCGCAGTGCAAATGCATTGGAATCAAGAAGCTTATCGGACTGTAGCTTGGAAATCGGGTGGAACATATGCCGAGGCAAGTATTGGACCGATTAATACGTTGAATCCATTATATGCAGTAACTCAAGCTGAGCAGTCGGCAGGCAAGCTGCTATTCTCTTCGCTGTATAGGTATGATGATACTGGTACATTGGGTGATGACTTGGCTGTATCTATGGATATGAGCGATGATGGTAAAGAATACGTTGTTCGAATTCGAGATGACGCTCGTTGGAGTGACAATACAAAACTAACCGCAAATGATATTGCATTTACTGTATCGTTAATGCAGTCGCCTGAAGTGCGTTCGATAATGCAGGGTAACTGGGTAAATGTTACGGCAGAGGCTCTCGACGAGCGTACAATAAAGTTTACCTTACCGGCAGCATACGCCTCGTTCCCTCATGCGTTAACATTTGCCGTGCTGCCAGAGCACGTACTTGCAGATACGGCACCCGGTGCTATTCGTCAGAGTACATTTAGCATTTCGCCAACAGGCAGTGGCCCATTTGAACTAAAGCTGCTACAGGCTTCAGTTGATGGGGAACATAAAATTGCTAACATGGCTGCATCGCCAAGATATTACGGCGGAGCCCCGCGCCTGTCACGGTTTGAGCTCCACGCCTACAATTCAGCTGATGATATGGCAACCGCCTTGCAAACTGGCGAAGTAACAGCTGCTGCTGGAACGAATATTAAGCCCAACGAGCTACCAAGCACTTTTAAAGCCGAGCAGTATCCTCTCAATAGCGGAGTGTATGCGTTGTTGAATACCCAAAGTAGTATCTTAAAAGACAAGGCTATTCGGCGAGCGTTACAAGTGGGGACTGATACCGTGGAGGTGCGCAAGGCGATAGGGTACGAAGTGCCATCACTTCATTTACCGTTCGTTAATGGTCAATTGAGCGGAAAAAACATACCAGCAAATATTGAGTACGACAGCAAAAAAGCTGTAGACTTACTTAATAAAGCGGGATGGAAGCTACCAAAAGATAGCCAGGTACGTCAGAAGGGTGATCAGCCATTAGAGCTAACTGTAGTAACGGCAAATGATCCGACATATGAAAAGGTTATGGAGCGGTTAGCGGGGCAGTGGCGAAAGCTGGGCATAAAAATAAATACCGATACGCGCGACTCTACTTCGCAAGATTTTGTGCAAACGGTGTTACAGCAGCGCAGTTACGACGTACTTCTGTATAAGCTGGTTATAGGTGTTGACCCTGACGTATACGCCTATTGGCATTCAACGCAAGCTACAACAGGTGGGTTTAACTTCTCTAATTACAGTAACAGTGTGAGCGACGACGCACTTTCTAGCGCTCGGGTAAACTCTGATCCTGCGTTACGCAACGAAAAATACAAAGCTTTCGCGCGTCAGTGGGTGAGCGATGTGCCGGCAATTGGACTATATCAGTCAGTACTCCAGTACGTTCACCGTCCAAGTGTTCATCCTGACATACCAGGGCGTGGTGTGCCATCAGAAATTGATCGCTATGCAAACGTATTGTACTGGTCGGCTCAGCAAGAATCTGTTTACAAAACACCTTAAAATAGGGTATAATTCAAATCTATGCGGCGGTGGCGGAATTGGTAGACGCGCTAGCTTGAGGGGCTAGTGATCATTGCGATCGTGGAGGTTCAAGTCCTCTTCGCCGCACCAAAGAGACTTTCTCAGAGTTGATGAGCTTAAATAGCTCGTTCACCCCTGGGATTTTTTCTATTTCTGGGGTTCCATCTTTTATTTCTTGGAAAGTTGCCACCTCATCGAAAATTACTCCAAAATACTGTGCTCTTTTGACTGGATTACAGTGGTCGATAAGCAAATCTTTGAGGTGTTCCATAAAGTATTTGACATATGTCAACATGGTCGGCAAATCGACGGTTTCTTTGGCTGCTTCTTCCTCCCTTTTTGTGTCTAGGCTCTTTATTTCTTGCTCTAGTTTTACTAAGTCCTCCTCCATGTATTTAATTGCAGTCTCGGAGCTAATCAGCTTCATCTTGTCGATAATGACTTTGATTTCAGCCTCTAGCTCTAAGCGTCGTTTATCTACTAATTCCTCGGCCTGTACCTTCTGGCCTTGTCGTTGCTCATAAACAGCCGTAACAGCCCCTACAAGCTCGTCTATGCGCTCAGGACGCACGATAACGCTTTGTACGAACTCTTCAACCACTTTGTCAAACTCTTCCTTGCGGACGCGGAAATAATGGCCGTGGTTGCTACAGTGATAGGCAGGGTAGTATTTACCCAATTTGCCACGCGAGGCACTACCTAGCAGCGGTTTACGGCAATGAGGGCACATAACTACCTTACGATACGGGTAATCGGCATTATAGACATTCTTTTTGGCAAACTTTTCTAGTTTTGGTGCTTCTTCGACAATAGGATGATCGGGGTCATCAGGATTATCACGAATGACAACTTTGCCGCGATTTGCTTGGTTAAACAGATCGGGGGAGACGAGACCATCAAACTTACACTTAACAGGCTTGTCTCCTGTCCATTTCTCGGTATTCACGCCAGCATAGATCGTCTGCTTAATATAGGTGCGTAGGAGTTTACCCGTCATGAGCTTGTTGCCAGTACGACTTACTATCTTCGTGCGGTCTTTCTTGTCTCGTACAACCTTTATAGGAGTACGAAAGCCCATATCATTCATTTTCTTAGCGATTTCATCATCGCTAAGGACGGCTGCTGCACGTTCCTCATACATCATACGGATAATCTTCGCCTTGTCCCCATCTGACGTAAGTATGGTACGTTTGCCGTTTGTGGTCTCAATCTTTTTCGTTTTGTAGCCGTATCGAGCGCCACGCGACCAATATCCAATCTGCGTATACCGTATCTCTGAGCCAATCATACGGCTCAAGATGTCGCGTACTTCATCTTTAGCGCGTTCAGCCTCCAGAAGTTCCGTTTTGCGGGTTGGAGAATAAACGCTCCATCGGTACTCTTGACCGAGGTGCTCTAGGGTATTTACTTTCTGGGCACCGATTACCCCGTACATGTCAACGAGCATAACACCAAGCGGCTCAAGCTGCTCCTTGAGTTGATCGTAAACAGTCGAACCAGCACGAGTAAAGCGGTCAATAGATTTGATGAGCACAACATCTATTTCGCCTTTGTGCTTTTTACAGTAGTTAATAACCTCCTGCATTGGCTGTTGCTCTTTCGATGCGGACTCAAGATACTGGAGTATCATGACAATCTCCATATTGTGCCGTGGTGCATAGAGCTCGCCTTGTTCTATTTGTGCCTCTGGCGAGTCACCATCGATACCCTGGCCGAGTGTTGAGACTCGTACCGCGAGAAGTGTACGGAGCTTTGGAGGTAAGCTATTCGGGGGCATGATCGCCTCCTAGTTGCTTTAAGAGGGGTTTTCCATTAGAAATATCTTCAAGTATGCGTTCAACTATGAGGGTTGCGATGAACTCGACACGTTGTTCAGTCGTAAAGCTTACGGTGTCTGGTACCGCTGGTGGATTCTTGTTTTTAGTGCCTTTCGTTCTGCCCATAGGGGAACCCTCCTATATAAGAAAATTGTTCTTATATATACAATTATATTGTACTTATAAGTACAATGCAACCCCTATTTAACAGATTATTTTAGAAGTTTTCTTGGAACAAAATCCTCAGAGTTTATAGGAGACCAAATTCGATCATCACGATCATTACTATTAAGCAGCTCATCTACAGTAGTTGCTAATACTACTAAGTGAGGGGCTTCTTCTTCAAATATGCTCTGAATACGTGTCATGAGCCGGTTTTTTAGGCTCTTGGTGTCGCAAATAACCATAATGCTAGGAAAATCACTCTCAGTTACATCCCACTCTCCAGACTCGTCGTAGGTGATATATCGTTTAAGTGTACGTATATGCACAAACATTGGAGTAGATTCAGTGTAAATGTCTACAAAGAAATGGTATCGTTTATTTTTCTGTTTAATAGACAAGTAGCCGTCAGGCATTGGTTGGGGGAAATAGTCAAATGTGGCTAGTTCGGTCTTTGCAAAAAATTGCTTTGTGCCATCGTATAAACGCTGAAATGTGCAAGCCACTGAGAATACAGCTAAGCTATGTTCTATAAAGCGATCTGAGGCTTTACGATCATTGTAAATTGTCTTACTAGTACTTGTAATTGAGTCATCTTTTTCTTTAAGTGCAGCTAGTCCTTTTGGCAATAAATAATAGGCCGCATGCTTACCTTGTAGCTTGTAGCTTGAATCGTAGTGACGCCCTATATAGCCTTGTTCGTATAAGACCCGCATGTGAGCATTAGTCACGGCATCGCGCTTTTTATTTTTACGATGAGCTATTAACTCAGTCGTTACAAAGCGAAAGCGATAAATCAACCTAAGCGTATCAAGCTGATTCGTATTGAGTGGCCGCCTGGCTTTGTCAGGCGTGTCATCGCCTTTACTCATAAGCCCTCCTTGCTCTTACTCTTTACATTCTTATTATACTCTTTTTCTTTTTTCTTTTCCTCTCTTTATATAAATATAAGGTTGGAATAATATACATTAATAACAGATATAAAACTATAATATAACTATGATTACGTAATAATACTTTAATACAAACATATGCATAGGGTAGTATCAATAGATTAGTAGTGTTCAGGCTAGTTAAATGTATGGATTAGATGAAGGCAATATGACGATTGCAAGTGAGTGATAACGAGCTTGTAATGGTCATATTTGCCGGTGCGTTCGGGGTCTACTTATTTGGCCAAGTGTGCGGCAGTTGCGTACATTCTGTCCAACGGACAGTATGTACCGGCTGTCCGTACCTTGCGACAAATAAGATAACAATAAGTAAATCTATGTTGTAGCGTAGACGCGTCTGAGGCATTGTTCGTTCTTGCACGCGAGGAACTTTACTGCGGGACGCATGTAAAGTCCGAGGGGGTAAGTACGGACATGCCTATACTTGCTGTTTAACTGGACGGACGATGTAAATAGTCCTTGGACTGTTTACATGGTGCGGCCAGTGGTTAGTCTTTCCTTGCTAGGCAGTTTTACGTCCTGCCTAGGACGGACTGGCTAATTGTGGCAATCTACTTGGACAACCCACAGTTTTTCGGCATCTTTTAAATACCAATCAAGCTGTTGCTGGCTTATGATAGAATCGCCACCTTCGCCAAAGAGCTGACAGGCATTCGCATGGTAGCCAGATGCTCGAGAGAACTGCCATCTGCTGAGGTAGTGTCCAGATTCCTGCTCAAACTCCTCATTGAATATTTGCTCGTCACTGTACTTATCCAACATTACTCGGATAGTAGACAGTGCTTGCTTAAACTCTTCAAGTTGCCCCTGCATTGTATTGGCCACGATAGCTTGTGCTTTCTTGCTGGATAAACTGATTGGCTTCCAGCAATCTTCCCATCGGCTATCTGCCGCTTCGGTTTGATACCAATCAAACTCTTTCCACTCAATCAGATCCATCATTATAGAATCTGCGTTGCTGTTCGCTTCTGCGATGTCTTCACCTGGTACTATCAAGGTCACTAAGTAGTGCATATCTTTTCTCCTTTAGGATTAAACTTTGATAGGCAGTTTCCCGTCTTGCCTAGGACCGTGAGTTACTGCTCTTTGCAGTTCTCGCATTCGGCATCTCGGTTGTCGATGATTTGCCAAAGCTCCTCATCAGTCGTAATGTCGATATTGTCTGCAAGGTCGTAGTAGTTGCAGGCACACACTGCCATGAGTGCTACTTTTTCCAATTCCTCGCGGTCAAGTGTTTGAACTTCCATGTCATACCTCCTTGGGTTTACAATTTATTGCTGAACTAAAAAACCGAGGAGCTAGTACTCCTCGGCTAACATAATGGTCAGCACCCGCCGACACTCCGGATCGAGTGGATCACACCCTCCGGATAAGTCTTTGGTGTAGTAATCTATTTTCCAGAAGACTTTATTGCCGTCTACCTTGAGTGAGCCAAAATCATGCTCACCGTAGGGGTCATTACCTTCAGTGAAGTCCGTGAACCCCTGTACACCAATAAAGATATCTGAGATAACTTCTGGTTTTAGAGACATAATGCCCCTTGTCGCCATATAGTTCGCAGCGTTGCTCCTGGCTGCGTCGTTGAGAGCAGCAATCTTTGCTGCTGTTTCGATTTGTATTCTTTCTTCGGTGTCCATAAGACCCTCCTTTGCTTAACGAGAGGGCTTTCTCCCTCTCTGTCAGAAGGGCTCGGGATGACACCAAAACTGTCAAGGCTGGAGATTCCCCTTAAGATATTCAATTAAAAGAAAAAATGATTTATATCTTAGGGGTGAATACTACCTTGATTGTTTTGGTTCACCCGTATAATGAAGAGACAGAGGGAGGAAGACTCTTACATAGTCTCACTGATATTTGCAGAACAACCTCGTAATACTTCCGATATTCCGTATAGCATGACTATAGGAGCAGTTTAGCGTCATGCTCAGGACGTGAACTACTGGCAGTTGTCGCAGTAGGTGTTGTAGTCATCGCAGTACCACTTATCGAAGTCGAGATCGATAACAATATCGCACGATGCACAGTGTGCAAAGTCACCGATAAGTTCCACAATGTCTTCTTGAAGACCGTCAAAGGACACGCTATCGGTAATTTCACCGCGGCTATCTGCCCATACCTGTACGTAGAACGGCTCTTTATACCAGCCATTCTTCTTCGCCACGTTCGCCCAGAACTTGCGGCACTTTTCTATGCTCTGGGGAGATGGAGAGACGCTCATAGCGTCTCCTCCACATTGGCTTCAACAATCTCTTGGTAGTTTGTCCGACAGAGAGTGCTGCCCACGATGTCGCTCCAGAGATTAGTGATCTCTAGTTCTTCGTGTTCAAGCTGTAGCCACTCATGCAGGGCTTCGGCTTGATCTTGCACGCCACTGTGTGACGAGACGATGAGTTGAAGCTGCTTGTAGTAGCTCTCATCGTTCGTGAGCCAGTGGTTGATGAGCCACGTCTCGTAATTACTCCACCCTTGGTATCCGGTGGTTTCGGTTTGTGTTGCTTGAGCTACGCTAGTCATTTCTTCCTCCTTTACTTTACGTAACGGAGTCTGCTGACGGGGTCGCATGGCAAATGTGTAACAGGTGGAGATTCCCCTTGAATACAGTAATTAAAAGAAAAAATCGTATTCAGGGGTGAATACGACCTTGATGCGTTTGCTCGACCCGTATAATGAGGCAGTACGTGAAGTGAGGAGGTTATTAATTATCGTTATGCAACTTTTGCAATTATTTGCAATTTTACTGATATTATAGTCATAGAAGTGTAATCGTAGCTCCTACTTACTCGCCGGTATATAAGCTTATCGGATGGATTGAGCCTATTGGCTTTAGGGCGGACGTGTTACACGGATAGTCAGCCACCACAGCAAGTATTGGGAGTAATGAAGGGTAAAGTTCGTAGGATACTACTACTGCTAGGACCGGCCTTTGTAGCGTCGGTAGCTTATGTTGACCCTGGCAATTTTGCCGCTAACTTTTCCGCTGGAGCACAGTACGGCTATACACTACTTTGGGTACTGATAGCTGCCAACTTAATGGCAATGCTAGTGCAATACTTATCTGCAAAAATCGGCCTTGTGACAGGCATGAGCCTACCGGAAGTTGTTGCGAAACGCTTAGGTAGAAATAGTCGGATAGCTTACTGGCTGCAAGCTGAAGCAGTAGCAATCTCAACTGATCTAGCAGAGGTGATTGGTGGAGCGATCGCACTTAACTTACTGTTCGGTTTGCCACTTCTTACTGGTGCGGTTATCACAGGACTAGTATCACTGTTACTGCTATTTATTTATACAAGACGCGGCCAGAAACTTTTTGAGCGGATTATTATAGGGTTGCTTATGATTATACCTATCGGGTTCTTTGTTGGACTCGTAATGCAACCGCCCGACGCAATGGGTATATTAGGGGGCGTTATCCCAAGACTGGAAAGTACGGATATGGTTCTGTTAGCTACTGCAATGCTCGGTGCAACCGTGATGCCGCATGTAGTTTATCTGCACTCTGCGTTAGCCCGCGATCGTCATGGCAAATCCGCAAAGACTGAACTAAAGAAAATGCTCAAGGCCACAAAGTTTGATGTCGGAATTGCTATGGTCATAGCTGGAAGTGTCAATATCTCAATGTTACTCCTAGCCGCTTCAGCACTTCGAGGAGATGTGAACGCCGATAGCTTAGAGGGTATTTTTAGTGCTCTCGGTAGTAATGTTAGCCCTATCGTAGCCGGACTATTTGGTCTAAGCTTGTTGGTATCAGGATTTGCAAGTACAACAGTGGGTGCTCATGCCGGTGCTGTTATTATGGACGGTTTATTGAAGCGACGGATATCTTTATTAGTACGTCGAGTAATTACCATAATTCCTGCTATTATCATTATCGGATTTGGCATTGACCCAACTCAAGCACTGATCATTTCACAGGTTATTTTGAGCTTTGGGATTCCTTTTGCACTGATTCCATTACTTCTCGCTACTTCTAGTCAGAAGATTATGGGTGAAGAGCGTAACAGCAAATGGATAACGGGTATCCTCGGCTTAATTGTAGGGGTTATCGTGATGTTGAATATCGCATTGATCTGGCTTACGTTCGTAGGATAAGGCGGAGGCTTACTCTATCACTTTGATTTTTCTAAAAGAAAAGTCAAAGTCACACCAAAACTTGTTTTGGTGTTTGAGCTCTAGGCTTTAGGCTGTACTGTCTGGCGACGCTCCAACTTGTGTGTACCGAACAACCGAAGTCCATTGATAACTACAAGTATGGCGGTGATAGCATCTATGGCAACAGCTGTGCCGAGACTCACCATACCGACCATCCCAGCAACTAAGATAATGCCTTTGATGACGAGCGATCCAAAGACGTTTTGACGAACAACACGGAATGTCTTTTGTCCAAGTCGAATAACATACGGTATATTTTCGATTGCGTCATTCATCAGGGTAACGTCGGCAGTTTCGATTGCGATGTCCGAACCGCCACCGCCCATAGCAATACCAACATCAGCTTTGGCAAGGCTTGGCGCGTCATTTACGCCGTCACCAACCATTGCCACACGGCCATATTTCGTCTGCATTTTGCCGATCAGCTCGGCCTTGTCTTCAGGCAGCAACGCGCCGTGAACCTCGCTAATACCCACTTGTTGTGCGACGTAGTGTGCCGCACGCTTGTTATCGCCAGTGAGCATAATTGAACTAACGCCAGCTTGGTCAAGCGCTGTCACCACGCCTGCCGATTCAGAGCGTAGCTGGTCAGTAATACCAATGACACCAATGACAGTATTGCCCTCGCTCACAAGTACAGAGGTCATGCCTTGCTGCTCCATGCGCTCGACTTCTTTTAGTACCTCTTTGCAGGTTCGGGTAGACGCACCGATGTGCTGTAGGTTGCCAATGGCGTGTTCTTTAGTTTCACAGACCATGCAGTTTGCATTACCGCCACGTCCGGCAACATTTTGGAACTTGTCCATGTTGTGTGGCTTAACACCACGCTCCTCGGCATAGTCTTCGATTGCCTTGGCAAGCGGGTGAGATGAAAACTTTTCAAGACCGGCCGCATCAGCTAATACGTCTTCTTCGCTGGCACCATGAAATGCTTTAAGTTCTGCAACCTTTGGCACACCAACAGTCAGTGTCTTGGTTTTATCAAAGGCGACAGCTTTCACTTTGCTCAGCACCTCAAGATACCGACCACCTTTGATGAGGACACCACGCTTAGACGCACCACCAATTGCTGCGGCTACTGCCACTGGTGCAGAGACCACTAATGCATCGGGACAAGCCAGCACCAGCAAAATGAGGCCTTTCTCAAACCAGACAGTAAACTCCTGTCCAAAGAAAAGTGGTGGCACAAAGGCAACCAAGACCGCAATCCCTACGGCAATAGGAATATAGTATCCAGCGAAACGGTCAAGAAAGTCCTGCATCTTTGGCCGTGATTTTTCAGCCTCCTCGATGAGGGTGACGATTTTGTTGAGCGTACTATCCCCAGCCAACTTAGTGACTTTAATCTCCAAAAAGCCGGACTGGTTGAGCGTTCCAGCATAAACCACCTCGTCCTTATATTTTTCCTTTGGCACACTTTCGCCAGTGATCGCAGCCTCATCAACTGACGACTCACCACCGATTACTACGCCATCGAGCGGTATCATATCGCCAGGGCGTACCTCGACAACATCATCAATCGCTACTTCTTCAACGGGTAGTGTTTTACCGTTTTTGAGTCGGGCAGTTTTGGGCGAGTTATTGATAAGAGCGGCAACAGCTTTGCGTGAACGAGCCTCGCCAAACGCCTCAAACGCTTCAGCAAGCGCAAAGAAGAAGACGACTGTTGCGGCCTCTGGCAGTTCGCCTAAATAGAGCGCACCGGCGGCAGCTATGGTCACAAGCAAGTTGATCGTGATACGGCGATCACGCAAGCCTTCTATGGCCTCACGCGCAACAGGTACGCCACCAGCCGCAACCGATAGAATAAATAGCCAGTCAGCGTATGGTTGTCCGAGCCAGGCAAGCAGGGCGGCCAACAGAAAGCTAACACCGGCTACAATCGTGAGGATTTTGTTAAGACGACTGCCGCCTCCATGATCATCATCGTGGGCGTGACTCATGCGGTCACCTCCATTTGGCTTGTCTGATGATGGTCATAATCATGCATGCAGTCAAAGATTTCTTGCGCATGTAGGCTCACGACCTTTCGCATTATGGCAATCAGGTCTTTGATTTCTTCGTTAGCAAGACGATACTGCACGTGCTGGCCTTGTCTGGTTTTGAGTACCAAACCGCAATCTAGCAGACACGCAAGGTGCATTGATGCGTTTGATTGAGAGAGGCCAGTGGTCTTTACAATTTCGCCTACGACTTTTTCACCATCCATTAAAACTTCCAAAATGGTAAGTCGTGATTTATCCGCCAAGCCCTTGAAGAACTTAGCCTCAAGCATGAGCTGCATGTCTACTGATTTTGTCGTCATTTATTTTACCTTTCCTTTCCAAAGTCGATACATACCCCATAGTCCGGCAGGCACAAGAATAATGGCACTGGCCATGCCTGGGAAGTAGCCGTATGGCTCGCCGGTCAATAGTGGGAAAACGAAATGTGCAGATTCAACGACTGCGAAGCTGGTAAAGAATGTCCACGCTAAGAAGTAGCCTAGCGGACGCTTATGTTTCACGAGATACGGTATAAGTAGCCATGAGCCAAGCGGCAGGACTAGTAGCCCCAGTATCAACAAGGGCGTTACTTCCGGCACAGGAATACCCGTGATTTTGTCGCCCAGTACCTCAAAAAACTTCATGCGGTTTTCTTCGACCTTGTGCAGGAATAGATAAATCGCAAAGGCTGTCCAGTATGGCACTCGGATTGAAGACCATAGTGTCTGTCGAGGAACTAAAAGCCATAGTGCAAAACCACCGAGATAGCCAAGTAAAAATAGAAAAGCGATCAATGGCCCAGTATAGATATAGCCGATGAGGGGTATTAGGAGCGAGAAAAGAAACGCGATTGCTATAACGCTAGGCCGTTTTTGATTTTCATTAGTAGCTTTTACTTTTTTCATACAGTACCTTTATTTTTATAGTGCTAATATCAATATATCAACATGTACTGATATAGTGCAATGCCCTCAACTATACTTTTTCAGACAAAGGTTGAACTGAGGCGAAGTAACTTACTTTACTATCGTATCGTGGTCACGGTTCCCGGTTTCTAAGATTTTGGCTGCATCTTTTGCTGCCATCGTAATGCTGTCGCTCCCTAGTACCACAGCGACAGAGATTTCTTCCTTATCTTCAGGAGTTTTGCGGATACTGGCAACGATAAAACATCTGCCAGCGTCACCGGTAAAGCCTGCCTTCAGACCAAATACATCACCCTCATTGATAAATGAGTTAGTATTTCGTATTGTTCCAATTATGGGGATTGTTGCTTGGGGTTGTTGGGTGATCTCCCGCAGTACGGGATTCTGTAAATACAAGAAGCTAAGTGTGGCAATTTCTTTTGCAGTGCTGACATTATTCGACGAGTAGCCACTTGCATCATCGGCAACTCGCGTATTCTCAAGTCCTAGCTCTTGCAGCATATTGTTGGCGTAGCGTGTGTAGTTCTCGATAGAACCAAAAGCCCAGATAGCTAGCATGTCAGCCATGTTGTTTGATGAAACATGCATGATAGCCTGCATAGCTTGATACTGTGTTATTTTCTGCCCTGCGGCAACTGGTGTGACTGTTCCGTCCTTTCGTATGTACTCGTTATAGATAGCTATATCTTTCTCGGTCAAAGTAATAGACGGCCCTTGCTGGCCTGGCTCAAGTGGTTTCTCACGCATCACAGCCAGCACCGTGATGATCTTGGTAAGGCTCGCTATAGGCACAGACTTGTCTTTGTCAACTGAAGCAACAGCTAATTTGTCGGTTGGTACACTATACGCTGCTATGCCTTTCTCTGGCCAAGGTAATGGATTTGGCAAACTGATTGGCGGAATAACTGCTGGGCGACTTGCAGTTTCTTTTAGGCTGCTTACTATCGGAGAGGTGTCCGATTCGCCTGGTTGCAATTCCGCTACTTTTAGTCCACCTATGCCTACAACTCCAAAACATAAACATGCAATTGCTGCTATTTTAAGTTTGCTCCGCGGCTTTTTTACGCCACGCCTGTAATAGTAATATGATCGACTCACTGACTTTCTATTATAACTCGGCTAGGTTCGTTCTAAAACGCTAATTGTTACATAATGAGGGTGATGGGTTATAATATTGGTATATGGGGCGATTGGGTAAGCTACTTCCGTCTTTTCTATTGACACTGCTCATCGGTGGCTTCTTTGCCTTTCTCTCATTCACAGCCTTCTCAGCTCATACGGCAGCAGTAAGCTCGCAAGGACAAAACTGTTCATCAGCATGTAACTCACATGCACAGCCCGCAGCCGTTGGCTCTCAAAAAGAGAACAAAGACGATGATGACAAAGAGCCCATTCCTCCAATAGCTTACTGGCAGCAAACGGAGATCAATTTAGAAATTCTCTACACCCTACCGGTACTTGCTGTAGTGCCACTTAGCTTATTGTTTAGAAAACATCTCTTATCCACTCAACTCCGACTTTGAGAGTAGAACTTAGACCAAGTTCTACTTAACAATACAGAAGGAAATCATGGATAAACGTTTTACTATTATTCTATTAGTCATTATAGTCGGCTTTTTCGGCATAGTGATGTTCAGCAAGAAAGACAAAGCAGCCGAGAGTACCTCAGCTGCAAGCTCACAAGGATCACAAAACTTTTACGGTAAAGAAGACAGCCCAGTAACGATTACTGAGTTCGTCGATTTTCAATGTGAAGCTTGCTATGCCTACTATCCATTTGTCAAAGAAGTAAAAGAAAAATATAAAGACAAAGTACGTTTCCAAATCCGCAACTTCCCAATAGTATCAGGCCACCAGTTTGCGTTTCAGGCTGCTCGTAGCGCTGAAGCAGCGGCTCGTCAAGGCAAATTCTGGGAAATGCACGACAAAATTTTCGAAGGACAAAAACAGTGGGAGCAGACCCAAAATCCACAAAGTATCTTTGACGGTTACGCTGAGGCAATTGGGTTAGACATGGAAAAATATCGGACCGACAGAGATAGCTCTGATGTTGCTGCTGTCATCAACAAAGACCTAGCCGATGTAAAAGAGATTGGCGGTACAGGTACACCAACCTTCGCAATAAACGGTAAAAAAGTAGAAAACAATCCACAAGCTAGTGTAGAAGAACTGTCTAAGATGATAGACGACGCACTCGCTGAAGCAGAACAAAATTAGTCCCGACAAAGGGAGAGGATAATACGGGCGTGAATCAGCAACAAAAACAAGGTACAAGTACATATGCGCAGTAGACACAGCTTGAGTACGTTTCTCAAATGGCTTTTAGTCGCCTGTGCAGTACTTGTATCAGCTGGTTTCGTGTGGCTCATAGGCAACAGTGATATAGCGGTCTTGAATCCAGCAGGTGAAGTTGCGTCACAACAGCGCGACCTGTTGGTGTTCGCATTTTGGCTGAGTATGCTCGTTGTCATACCGGTCTTTGCATTGACCTTGTTTGTCACCGTTCGGTATCGTGAAGGCAACAAAAAAGCCGCCTACCGCCCCGACTGGAGTCATAGTCGGATTCTCGAAACGATCTGGTGGGGCGTTCCGGCAATTATCATCATAGTATTGGGCGTCGTAACATGGCGTACATCACATACGCTTGACCCCTATAAGCCGCTCGCGGATAACTCGCAAGCCATCGAGATACAGGTCATCGCTTTGGAGTGGAAATGGCTGTTTTTGTATCCCGAATATGATGTTGCTTCTGTCAACCTACTGCCCGTACCGACTAATAGGCCGCTAAACTTCAGTATCACCTCCGATGCTCCGATGAACTCCTTTTGGATACCAAAGCTTGGCAGTCAGATATACGCCATGAAAGGCATGCAAACCAAGCTACATTTACGTGCAGATACACCTGGTAGCTACCGTGGCCTATCCACCAACATTAGCGGTGAAGGTTTTGCTCGTATGGGGTTTGAGGCTAAGGCTATGAGTAATGATGATTTTCTAGATTGGGTACGCACTACAAAAGAGACTGACTCATATCTGGATAGTAAAAGTTATAAAGAACTAGCAAAACCGAGTACCCTGGATAAACCGATACTATTTAACGGTTTCAAGCCGACGCTATTTAACGATACAATCGCTTCCTGGATGCCTCCTAGCCACAGTAAGTCCACAAGCAAGCAAGAAGGAGGTGCACACTGATGTTGGGACGACTGAGCTGGGATGCGCTACCAAGCGACCTTATAACGCTCGGAGCGGCTGCCGGTATGGTAGGGGGCGGATTACTCATCGTAGCTGCACTTACCTATTTTAAGAAATGGAAATGGCTTTGGAAAAACTGGATTACTTCGCTTGATCCAAAAAGAATCGGAGTCATGTACCTGCTCGTAGCCGGAATTATGCTGCTACGCGGTGGAGCCGATGCACTCATGATGCGCTTACAACAGGTTACCGGGGCGGGTGCAGATGGTGTACTCGGTGCTGAAATGTTCCAGCAAGTGTTTTCTGCTCACGGTACGATTATGATTTTCTTCGTGGCGATGGGGCTGATGTTCGGTCTTATCAACATCATATTACCGTTACAAATTGGTGCTCGGGATGTTGCCTTTCCATTTCTCAACTCCGTCAGTTTCTGGCTCTTTGTGGCTGGAGCGGTACTAATAAATGCTTCTTTGGTAATCGGAGAGTTTTCGGCTGCCGGGTGGCTGGCATACCCGCCACTCTCGGGGCTTGAATACAGTCCGGGGGTTGGGGTTGATTATTGGATATGGAGTCTCCAGATAGCCGGTATGGGTAGTCTGCTCTCAGGTATCAACTTCACTGCTACGATATTAAAGCTGCGTGCAAAAGGTATGAGCTTGATGAAAATGCCAATCTTCGTACACAGCGTATTAGGCAGTATGCTACTGGTCGCATTTGCGTTTCCGATCCTAACAGCCACACTGCTATTACTGTCGTTAGATCGCACGCTCGGCATGCACTTCTTCACGTCTGATTTCGGTGGTAATCCGATGATGTATGTTAATCTCATTTGGGCGTGGGGTCATCCGGAGGTGTACATACTTATTCTGCCTGCCTTCGGTATATTCTCCGAGCTAGTAGCCACGTTTTCGCGCAAGAAACTATTTGGTTATACCTCAATGGTTTGGGCGCTTGGGGCGATCAGCCTGCTATCCTTTACGGTCTGGCTCCACCACTTCTTTACGATGGGAGCAGGTGCGAATGTCAATGCGTTCTTTGGCATTATGACCATGATTATCGCTATTCCTACAGGTGTTAAAATCTTCAACTGGCTATTCACGATGTATCGTGGCCGTGTACGACTAACGGTTCCGATGCTGTGGTTCATTGCGTTCGTATTGACCTTTACGATTGGCGGCATGACAGGTGTTCTCTTATCGATACCTGGTGTCAATTTCCAGACACACAACACCCTGTTTGTTGTGGCACATTTCCATAACATGATTATTGGTGGAGTGGTCTTTGGGTATTTCGCGGGACTGACCTACTGGTTTCCAAAGATATTTGGCTTCAAGCTGCACGAGCGGCTTGGCAAGGCTGCTTTCTGGTGCTGGATAATTGGTTACCTGCTGGCATTTATGCCGCTCTACGTTCTTGGACTTATGGGGGCTGCCCGTCGAATGGATAGTTATGATGCTTCACTTGGCTGGCAATGGCTCTTTATGGTCGCAGCTGCCGGTGCGGCACTCATCATGGTTGGCGTAGCATTCCAGATTTTACAGCTCATCGTTAGTATCCGACAACGCAAAAAACTTCGTGACACCACGGGTGATCCATGGGACGGACGCACACTGGAGTGGTCGGTTCCATCACCGGCACCAGTCTATAATTTTGCCACGCTGCCAGTTATTTCTGAGCGTGATCCTTTCTGGGAGGCAAAACAACATGGTGATACAAGACAAGCCCCTGCTTATTATCAAGATATTCATATGCCAAAAAACACAGGTCTCGGCATCGTTATAGCCAGTATAGCGCTTGTCTTTGGATTTGCCGTCATCTGGCATATCTGGTGGCTGGCGATCTTAGCAGTGATAGGGATCATCGCTTGTATCATGGTGCGTGCAAACGACGAGGAGACAGAGTACGTTATTCCGGCTGCTGAAGTTGCCCGTATAGAAGAGCAAGCAAGAGAGGGGGCGGCATGAGTGTGATACGGCAGTCAGAGCACACCGAAAAAGCAACATTTGGCTTCTGGCTCTACCTGATGACCGATTGCGTACTATTCGCCAGCTTGTTTGCTGTTTTTGCGGTTATGAGAAACAGTGTATGGGACGGGCCAGCAGGAGTTGATATCTTCAGTCTCCCCTATGTCTGGCTGCTCACGATGGTATTGCTGCTTAGTAGCTTTACGTGCGGATTAGCACTCATCGCTGCCCGCAGTAATAATGTAAGGAAAACTCTCTGGCTACTTGGGTTAACTGGCGCACTGGGTCTGGTCTTCCTTGGCCTTGAAGCTTACGAATTTGCGAAACTTATTCACGAAGGTTATGGCTGGCAGCGCAGCGGCTTCTTATCGGCATTCTTCACGCTTGTTGGCATGCATGGATTGCACATTAGCGCAGGGCTTATCTGGCTGACCTACCTTATGCCTAAGATACGCAGAAAAGGTCTGATCAGCATAAATCGAAAGCGTCTTCTTATGTTTAGTATGTTCTGGCATTTTCTTGATGTTATCTGGATATTTATCTTCACGATCGTATATCTGATGGGAGTGTCGCCACTATGAGCAAGCAACATACGCACAGTACGTCATCCTATGTAGTCGGGTTGATTCTAGCAATCCTACTCACCAATGCTGCTTTTATTCTGGTAGGTAGTAAAATGCTGTCGGGTTGGCCGCTTGTCTTTGCTCTGACCGGTCTAGCGATCTGCCAGTTGTGGGTGCAATTGCGCTACTTCCTGCATCTAGGTAGTGAATCACGACCACGTTGGAATCTGATGGCCTTTGCTTTTGCTGCGGTCGTGATTTGTATTCTTGTTTTTGGCAGTCTGTGGATTATGAAGAACCTGCACTACAATATGATGCCCGATATGAATAAAGACATAGATCGTGAAATTATGGAAAAAGAGAATATTTACCGTTAGTACGGAAAGGAGAACTATGAAAAAGAGCACTGCCATACTCGCTACAGTTATCACCGTAATCCTTATCATGGGTGGCGGAGCAATTATTCTCTTACAATCATCCGCCAATGCGCCCATGCCTGTACAGTCTGAGCCAGACAGCCAGAGCAGCGAGACCTCAGTTGATTTATCCAACCAATCAGAAGTGCAGATTGATATTAACAGCCCTGGCTATTCACTTCCGGATATAAAGATCAAAAAAGGCACCAAAGTAACCTGGATAAACCTCGATACCTCGCAGCATAACGTCATGGCAGATCATGCAGGCAGCAACATGGCACACGATGTGTCAATGACAGATACTGATCCCGCCACCCTCTTGAGTCCGTCTCTTGCAGAGAAGGCAAGTTATTCATTTACGTTCAACGAGCTGGGGCAGACTACCTATCATTGTTCATCTCATACCTCCAAGAAAGGCAGTGTTATGGTAGTCGAGTAGCATGTGTAACCTTACGTCAGTAACTATAAAATTTAACAGAAAGTAGCCTAGTGGACTTCATACAAGCAAAACTTAAACAATACTTCTGGGTAATACCCGTTATTTATATTTTAACCGCCATTTTTCTGTTGCGTGGCAAGGTACAGTACATCTACATCGCAGCAGCCATATTAGTCGCACTCACGGCTATAGTGCAGCGTTATGGTACATCAAAACCTGAAATTGCTTTAGCTCGATGGCTGGCCGTCCTTGCCGCTATCGGTATCAGCGCGTCAGTCATTTTGTCTATTGAGAAAATTGAGATACTTACAGAACCAGCACACATTGCAAGCTGTAGCTTGAGTCCTGTTGTTGCTTGTTCACCAATTATCGCCAGCCCCCAAGCAAGTGCGTTTGGATTCCCTAATTCATTCATCGGTATCTTTGGTTTCACTGCCGTATTTGCCGCAGCCATGACAATTGCAGCAGGAGCAACGAAGCTTGCAAGGGCGTGGTGGCGAACATTACTAGGCGGTATAACATTTGGTGCAAGCTTTGCTGCGTGGCTGTTCTATCAAGGAGTGTTTGAGATTGGAAAGCTATGTTTGTACTGTATGCTTGTCTGGCTCGTAACCTTTGCCTCGTTATGGCTTGTGACTGCTTACTGTATCAAGAACAAGCACATAAACTTAGGTAAGCATCTTAATAAGTTACTCAGCTTTAAACACGAGCTTATTGCAATAACATACGCGGCCATCTTCTTGTTGCTGTTCTATCGTTGGTCTGATTACTGGCTCAGTTTGTTTTAGTAAGGAGGTGTGAGGTTAGCGTGTTTACGAGACTTAGGCGAAGGAGGCATACAATGAGATTTGCAGTTGCATTCCTTGTTGCTTTTGGCATGCTATCCGGCAGCGGTCTTGTACATGCGTTTTCTGGCAGTCCAACACTTCCAGCCAGTATTGAGTCTCGTATATCCGACTCAAAGAACCACTGTCATGTTGGCTGCTACTCGCTAAATACCCAGAAACAGAATCGCTTAAAAGCTGTTGAGGATGATGACGATCCCAATTCTTTCATAAATGAAGCTCCTAGCGAACAAGCAATAGCTGTCTATTATGCGGTTTTGTTTGCAGTACTTACTCTTGCACTACTCCAGCGTAGACCGCCTGATTTGCTTGTCTTGTGCGCCCTCAGACGTAATTGAGCCGAATAACTCATGCCCTGTCGGGCGAGCCCTCGGACTTAGTACGTCCGTTTCATGCTGCTCAAAAATGTGTGAAATTGGGAGACTATTTCAATAATGCATGAAAGGAGGCCGAGGCCTTGACGGCATAGGAGGGACTTTCGAGGGTTCACCTGGCAGGGCTTAGATATTTACACAAAAAATGTTTATACAAGGAGAAAATCTATGTCCATCTACAATATATATGATAAGCTTTCCGGCCCATTATTTAAGCGTGGTATCAATCGTAAGCATCGCCGTCGCAAGAAGAAGCGTGCAACTAACATCCGCCCGTACAATAAATTTCTTCTAGGCGGAACCGTTTAGATTAGTAGGTATTGTAACTACAGCTACTGGGTCCACCGCTCATGTGTGCATATATACTCTTGATCCCATTTGGGTGCTCTATGATGGCAACGTACCCGTAAGCGTTATTTGACGTCCCTAGTATCTGATCTGAGCAGCCACGATAGAGCTGTCCTCCTGCTATAGCATAAATGGGTGAGCTTGACCCAGAAGCGTAGTCAATACCTGAGTGATAGCCACTTCGATACAGGGAGTTGGCGACGCCATAGCCTTGACTGATCCACGCAGGCGGCATAGCAACCGGACGAGTTTGTATGTACGGATTTGGATTAACGATTCCGCTGCCGTTTCGTGCCTCAAGATGAAGGTGGGGGCCAGATGAGAAGCCGGAATTGCCGACTGCGCCAACAATATCGCCTGTCGATACTGCCCCCGCAGAGGCAACCCTATAACTACCACTGTTAAGTGATCGTGCTAGTGCCGCCTCAGCCTCAGCCTGTTTTTTCTTCAGTTCAGCCAGTTTACCGCTATTTGCCTTGATTTGATTCTCCAGGCTGTCACGTTGCGACTGATTGAGTGCAAGGATGCGGTCTTTCTCGGCTTGCTGAGTTTTTAACTGATTCTGCAAATCCTTCTGTTCGGTCATGGTAGCCTCGACGGTGCCACGTTTTACCTCTAAATCTGTTTGCAGCTTTTTAACGGTATCAAACAGTGATTTAATTTTGTTTTGTATGCTTTCACGGTATTGTTGCTTATCGATAAAGTGACTTATGTTTTTGC
Organism: Candidatus Saccharimonadota bacterium; assembly: GCA_012270305.1. GTDB lineage: Bacteria > Patescibacteriota > Saccharimonadia > Saccharimonadales > Saccharimonadaceae > UBA1020. The sequence goes on along the minus strand of JAAXIO010000021.1, from coordinate 73,512 downwards.
TGGAGGCAAGCATCTCTAGAGTACTTATGTCACCCTCTACGTACATGGCACGTATGTTTTCGCCCAGCACTTTCCGATACTTATCGAGTTGTAACTCTGCTTCAGTTATCTCCTTGTTCAGAGCATCGACATCTCCTTGCAGTATATCAATACGGTTCTGTGTAGAATCTATTTGCGACTGTAGTTTAGTGATTGCCTCCGATAGAGACGAGGCTTCAATGGATAGGACACCTTGCGTTTCGCGTTTGTTGGCCGTATCTTGCTGGACTTGACCGATCTGTCGCTGTAATTGGTCTAGTTGCTGTTGGCTGTTGGCATAGATTGTCGGTGCATCTACCATAGTGAACTGGAGGATGGCAGCAAGCAAAAAATACGCAAAAAGTCTTTTGCGCGGTGCTTTTAGTTTTAAGTTGTTTTTCATTTTTATCCGAGGCACTAGCAGTATATCACACGTCATGAGCCTCAAAGCAAGCTTTTGCGGTATAATAGAAGTTATATGCCGAGCGCAAGGAAGGGTTATTGTTAATTTTGAGTGGCTTAAGTTTTAAGCCCTCACTAAAAAAGCTCTCACTCAGAAGCTCTTTCTTAGCAGTAGCCATACTCGTAGCTATTGTTTGTACGTTTGGTGGAAGCAATTTACATGCCGAATCTTCCGGCTCTGGAAACAAAGTATGTGCTGGAGCGTGTCAGCCCCATACGCAAGGGGAGCTACCTTTTCATCAAAAGACAGTCAGAAAGCTTGAACGTGAGCCAATCCCACCACCACAGACGTGGATAGCTCTCGTCGGCTCTCTGGCTGTACTATATATGGCAAGACCAGGCCGCATCTCAGATCGTATCTACAATAGTAGGCTCTATTTAACAACGTCCGTCATGAGGTTTTGAGCCGAGTATCTTTTCGTTAGCACAAGAAAATAACTGAAAGGATACGATTATGACTAAGACTGGTTGGATAATCTTCTGTGCGGTTGTCGTTCTGATATTTGGCGGCTTAATCGCAATGAATAGAATAAACCAAGCGAAATTGCCAAAGAGTAACGGCTCAAGCAACATTTATGGCAAAGCCGATAGCAAAGTAACATTAACTGAGTTTGTGGACTTCCAATGTGAGGCCTGTTACGCCTACTACCCAACTGTTAAAGAGGTCAAAGAAAAGTACAAAGATAAGGTAAAGTTCCAGGTACGACATTTTCCGATTTCAAGCTCTCATAAATTTGCTCGTATAGCCGCAAGCTATGCCGAAGGTGCAGCCAAGCAGGGCAAGTTCTGGGAAATGCACGACAAGATTTTCGAGGGGCAAAAGCAATGGGAGGTAGCGTCTGACCCATCAACGTACTTTAATGGGTATGCCAAAGAAATCGGACTTGATATGCAGAAGCTGGAGACAGACAGGACGAGCGACGAAGTGAAAGCGATTATCACTGCCGACCTTGATGCTGTTAAAAAGCTTGGCGGCAATGGCACACCAACCTTTGTCTTAAATGGAAAGAGGATCGAGAAGGTTGATAATAGTGTCGATGCACTATCGAAGCTCATTGATGATGCTCTAGCTGAAAGCGGTACGGAAAGTGAAAAAGATTAGCATTGGCATCTTGGGCGTTGGTGTGGTTGCAGCCGCTATAACAGGTTCTTTGGTATTTCTAAACAAAGACAAAGCCTCCAGTCCACCACAGTCGGAGAATAGCGTAAAGGAAGATAAACCAAAACCGCAGCCACCACCCGATCCTAAGAAGCACAGCTACATGGATACCGACTTCGCCCGCAAGATGATCGTATATAACCAACAAGCCACAGAGCTTGCTAATCTTGTCCAACACGGCGGAAGTGACAGCGATGTATTGGCTTTAGCAAAAGAGATCACTGAAACTCACGGCAGAACTGCCGATAAGTACGCAAATTGGCTAAAAGAGTGGGGTGAAACTTATCAAAACCTTTCTGACTTCCCTCAGACGGATGGACATGACGCCTACCCTACTTTTACTGGTCTGGCCGCAGCATATGAGCTACAAAAGATGACAGAGATGTCAAAAGCCGAGCTAGAGAAAGAGTTTGTTCGACTCATTTTGCAGCATCATGAAGGTGCCTTGGAGCACATCAAAAATATGGGCGGAGACAATCTTCAGTATGGGGAGATGAAGGAGTTTGTGAAGACAGATACAGAACATTACACCAAAGAAGTGAAGTCCATCACTGACTTAAAGAATGCAAAGGGGTATTAAAAGAGTATGAAGAAACTTTCTCTATTTAAGATAATTATGCTAATACTTATTGCTGTTTGTATAGCTCTATGGGCGTTTATTATCTTTACAAAGCCGAGTTCTTAGACCACTTTCCATTATTAGGAGAAGCGTTGTATCATAAGTGAGAAGGTTCATGTTAGCTACTTGCGAGAGGACATGAGCCTTTTTGATATTCTAATTATTCGCCAGGTAGCTTTCTGCGTGAAGGTGCAGTGGGCTTATCGGTTTTTGGCCTAGATTTTTTCTGAGGCTTAGATGTTTTTGATCGAACTGACTGTTGAGATTTCTTTGCATCATATTTTATCGCATAGTTCTTACGTGAATTATCAACGATACTCTTGCGAATCGTATCACTTTCAGTAATATCCTCATCAAGTAGCAGCGTTTCGCCCGACAGTGGTTCTTGTGACTGTATGGCAGCGATACGCACATAGTAGTTGAACGCTGGCAAATTGGCGATTTCGCCCTGTTCAATATAAGGTGTAAACATTTGGAGCAGCGATTGCTCATCTGCGGGGTTGCCCGTCCTGAAGCAAATGACGGTACCAACATTGGCAAGGATGATATTTACCATACGTTGATCATCTTGCTGTGAGGTTGACTGTTCGGCCATTGTAAGGAATAGCTTATATTTACGTGACTCAGATAGCATTTGCACGAATGATATGGTGGCGAAGTTTTGGAACTCGTCAACATAAAGATGGTATGGCGTTCTGTCGGATTGTTGCATACGAGCACGACGAAGTGAAGCGAGTTGAAGCTTGGCTAGTACCATAATGCCAAACAGTTCGGATGTATCTTCACCGAGTAAGCCCTTTGAGAAGTTGCAAATAAGTATCTTACGATTGTTGATAATGTCATCAAAATCAATCGTAGACTTCTCTTGCTCTAAAATGCGCTTGGCACTAGCAGAGAATAGAAAACGTCCTATTTTAGCGGTGATACCGGCTGCCATTTTAACGCGTTGCATACCACCGGCTTTACCAAACTCATTACGCCAGAAGTGTTTGAGGTTTTCATCTTCTAGCGTCTGGATGACTTTCTTGCGATAAGTAGGGTCGTTGATTAAGTCATACACTGTAAACAATGTAGCGTTTTCCTGAGTGAGTGCGGTCTGCACAGCGTTGCGTAGCATGTACTCAATGCGATGTCCGCCCGAGTCATCCTCTGAGAATATTTTACGAAAGATAGAAACGACTGTTTCGGTAATCAGGTCTTTTTCTCGCAATAATTCGTCGCCCTCTAGTTCATCGTCTAGTTCAAGTAAGTTAAGGCCAATAGGATATCCTAGGTCGTCTGGGTTGAAATATACTACATCTTTCACACGCTCATATGGCACATGTCGTAATAAAGTTTCGGCCATGTCACCGTGAGGATCGATGACGGCAATACCTTTCCCATTTCTTATATCTTGCACAAGTGCATATTGCAGCATAGTCGTCTTACCATTACCTGTACCGCCAATAATATAAACGTGTCGTTCACGCTCTTTTTCGGTAAGGCCGATGGGGGTCGATTCGCCATGATACTTGTTAATGCCTAATACGACATCAAAATCTGTATCGCGTTTGAGTGAAAGCGGTGCTGGCAAAGTACGGCTTAACGATTTGACGATATTTTCAGTCTTAGTCGTTCCCGCATATGGAAAGTGATACAAGTCGGACAGCTCACTTGTAGCAAGTAAAGATGCTTTATGGGGCAAAAATGACGGTAGACGATGCTCTAGGGCAAAGGTTCGGTATCTATTCATAATTTGCCTTGGAAAGCTAGAACGTGCCTGGAGCGATTGGTATTTTGGTACGTTAAAGGAAGCTAGTGATGCCCTGATACCTTTGATGCGTTGTTGGCGCTTTCGTTTGCTTGCACTTACGACATATGCCCTAGCAGTAGCCAAAAATATCGGTTGGTTAACCTTGTGGTGTATGGACTCAATAAGCTGCTGTTCGAATGTGCTTAGTACGCGGGTTGGCTTGAGCCCAAGTGCGGCCTGTTGCTTATGACGAGCGAGCTGTGTATCTACTGATTCACGACGATAGCTGCTTGATGAGCCAGAGAACCCACCGCCAATACTATCCATGATACTAAATATAAAAGAGTTAATTAGGGTGAAAACACCCCCTATCCCTGGCATACGTTTGCCTTCAAGCCTACTGAGCAAGTCCTCATTAGTCAGGATTTTTCGGGCAATAACCTCTGCTTCTTTGACACGGGTTGGCGTGAGGACAATTTGAAATGTCACATGTTCGTCAGCTTCAAGCTTAGTCATTGATCCGGTAAGGTAAGCGATCGGGTCATGCTGTTCTAACTCTTCCTGTACGTTTAGTGGGAATGCAAAATGTCCAGTCTGGCGAAACTCAATAGTTTGACCAGAGGTATGTGGCGAGAAATAATCATCAGTTTGCTTAACGATCATATCAGGGAGATATGAGGTGATTGTTTGATGGAAGGTTTCAACAACATCATTTGGCACGCTTGCAATATACCTGATACCGCCTTGCTTGGTTGACGTTACTTCAAGCGATATATGAGGCTGGCGACGTAATAGTTTGTCGGAGAGTGTTCTGGAGCCGTAAAGACCATGTAGCACAGCAAAGAACTCTTGGGTGGCACGAGCCTTTTTGGCCGCCTGTGCTGGAGGTATTAGCTCAAAAAACGTATGCTGCATTCTGAGTGCATAGACAAAATCCCAGATTTTTAAGCAGACAACTACAAACAGCCAGCTACATACCACTGCAAGTAGCCAGATGCCAATAGTCGGTAGCCGGTCGGCTACGGATGACAAGAAAGTGAGTATATTATCCATTAGGCTCTCCCACCATGAAGGTGCGTGGGTTAACTGGTATGCCATGGACATTTACCTGAAAATGAACATGATTGCCAGTAGATACACCAGTTGAGCCAACATAGCCAATTACGTCACCAGGCTTTACTTCTTGCTGAAGTGTGGCGTTTGTTTTTGACATATGGCAGTATAACGATTCAACATTACCTCCATGATCCACTCTGACACTCAGACCGCAAGCAGTATTGCCTAGGTTATCAACCATTACAACCTTGCCTTTTGCAAAGGGAGTGATTGGCGTTCCGGCGTTTGCACCAATGTCGATTGCTGTATGAGATCCAAGCCCAAGATTGACTCTAAAACCACCAAAAGACCCAAACGTGTCTGTGATAGTACCCTTAATTGGCCACGCTGTTGAAAGTTCGCGTTCATCGATCTTATTACCCTTTGAATCAAATATTTCTACGAGGTGCGTGACTGGATTGATTGCTACTAGTGCCTGAGATACGGCAGCAACACCAGCGTTTGAAATAACTACGACCGCGATAAGTGGTAGAAATAAGATAAACGCTAAGGTGCCGAGAACAATATAAGCCTCTTTCTTAAACGATACAATGACGCCAAAGAGGAGTTTGTTCATGTATAAATCTCGTTAGGGTTGGTGGTAATTAGAGGGTGCTCCTTCTCACTCGCTACAACCTTTACGGCAACATGATTTTGATCAGCAATTATTAGTGCATCTCCTCTTTCGCAGGTCAGTAGGAAGGTCTGTTCATATTCACTCAAATTAAACTCATTTACGACACCTTTTATAGTTGTCGTATCTTGACGCATCAATATACGAAGACTGCTTTGAGATGCAATCGCACGACCATAATCATTACGCAGAAAGTCATTGGCTTGCTGTGAAATGATAGATACACCAAGATAGTATTTTCGAGCACGTCTTACCAGTCCTGCGACAAATCGTGCACTCTCCTCATGCTCAAGCAGCATCCACCCTTCATCTATGACAAGCATACGTTTTTCGGGATGGGTCTTAACTTGGTTCTGCACAAAGTTAGAAATAATCATCATCATGATTTGTCTTAGTGATTCGGGCAAGTCTTTGATATCGAAGATAACCAGACGATTATCTAACTTGATGTTTGTTTGCTCGTTAAAGACGTTAGCTAGCGAACCGCTGATGTACTTCTCTAGTCGCTCACAAAGGGTCAAATGCCCCATGTCTTTTAAGGCCGCGTACAGGTCTGATAAGAGTGGAGTGGTGTTCTTTTTCGCCTTGCGATAAACATGCAATATTGCTTTATCAACCGCCGCTTTTTCGCGTGGCTCCAGTCCCTCAGCCATGAGACCGATGACTTCAGTCAAATCTTGGGCATGCTCGGCAATCCTGTCATGTGTGTATGAGTTTGTTGTGAGGTCAAACGGATTAATCTTTTCTTTACTCTTGGCCGAGAGCTTGATGTACGTACCGTTTACCGATTCAGTAAGTTGTTTATACTCACGTTCAGGGTCGATCACAATAACGCGAGTACCTTGCATGAGCTGGCGTAGTATCTCCACTTTTGTAGCGTAGCTTTTGCCACTACCAGACTGTGCAAAGATAATGCTGTTTGCATTGTTCAGCGCGAACCTATCAAGTATCACCAATGAATTGTTTGATTTATTAACACCGTATAAGATGCCGGATTCTTGTACGAGTTCAGATGACATAAGGGGAAATGTAAGTGCTGCTGACGAACTATCAAGGTTACGTTTCTGATCAAGTATATCTTCACCCCGTGGTAGAACCGATTGCAAGCCCTCTATTTGCTGATAGCGTGAGGATTTGACATAAAATAGTCGTGCAGATAGCTCTGTTTCCAATAGTTTAGTAACATTCTCCAGTTCAGCGAGTGACGGAGCAGTGATAGTCATATATATCGACATTTGAAATAGCTTCTCTTGCCCTCGCTGGATTTTGTCTCGTAGTTCCGTGGCAGAATCAAGCGGATCGGTAATTTCTGAGCCAATAACCTTGCCGCTGCGTATCATGGCACGTTTAGTAGACTCAAGTTCGGTAATTTTGCGACGAAGTTTTGGTAGTGCTTGTAGTGCATCAACTTCATGAAAGTGATAAGAGATATCAATATCATGGCTAAAGTTAATAAGGCTATTGAGCCAACCGGATGATGCTGTGAGGGGGTAGCCCGATATAAATAACGTGCGGATAAATTGATCGTCAATTTCGACGTAATTTGGCTGTTCCTCAAGACCAGAGTAGGAGATGATATCCATCGGGTCTTGTTCGCCATAAGTTAGTGCGAGCTGTTTAGGCCGCTCCTCGCGTCGTTTCTTCCATGCGTTAATCTTTTTAATCGGAGGCAGACTGGCAAATGTTTTGTTGTTTTTACGCTTCGTCTTCTTAGTAGGCTTTTTTGCCACGGCTTTAGTAGGTTTGAGTGCTTTCAGCTTCATAGGTATGACTCCTTAAGTAACTGCATCGTCTGTTCACTGATTGGTTGGCGCTTAGCTGATTGTGGATTGTAGAACGTATAGAATAGGTCGAGTACCTCAAGACTACTGAGATGGTGCGTATGTACTCCGAGTCTGGCAAGTCCTTTGGTGACGATATCACTATTAAGTAGTAACTGCTCCTTGATCATCTCGAAGTTTTGGCGGTCCTTGGCGTTAAAGGGTACAACGACGTAGAAATGGCGAGCAAGGATTTTGTTTTTACTAATCACCCCCTGTACAAACTCATTGTAGTTCTTTATCTGGGGACGATAGACTTTCTGTTTCTCACCGTCAATTTTTAGGCGATACTCCTCTATATATTTATCCATATCCATCTCACGAACACGAACGATCATCTGCAAGGGGCAAGCGAGCGAATTAAGAAAGTTCTGGTAGGTATCAATAAGTGCGTCTTGTTCATCTTCGCTTTTTAGCTCAAAGTTGATTGATGAAACCTGTAATATCATACGGTAACGATTGCCAGGAAGAATCAAGATGCCATCTTGTACACCTTTGATAGCTATCTGGCTACGCGAGGACGCTTTTTTATTTGATTTCTTGAATATGGACATCAAGACCTCCTTTCTTGTTCGTGCGGAATCTCAATCTAGCACGAGGATCAATAACAATCTGCTCAAGCACTGCCTTGTCAGATATGGGTACGGTTGTCGTAATAATAGGTGAACTCGCTTTTTGAGGCGGTTGCTTTGTTACTTTCGTTGTTGGTGACTCGTCATGTTTGATGCGTAAATAGCTATCTCTTTTGTTATAGATATAGAAGCGGGGACGTGCGTTGTATCGAAACAGTACGGCAATCCATTGGATAAGTAACTTTCCCTTGATGCGTATTGCGAGTGTGGCAAAGACGGTGAAGATTGTTACGATGACGACAATCTTATATGGTTCTGCCTTGAAGAAGGGTGGAAATAATACATAGACGATACTTCCCAAAAAGATTGGTGAGGTAAGCATGATAAGTTGCTGGAGGCTAAGGCTGCCCGTTACTTTGTCTTCGACAGTCGTAACCTGTGCTGGAACTACGGTTGTTTTCATGACTTAGACCCTTTGTTTGAGTTTGACCGAGCTGGATTATCTTTTGCTACTGTAGTTGAGCCTGTGGCTTTACTGCTCGTTGTCGTTGTAGTATTACTTTGGCGAACCTTTGTAGATAGATGACTTACGCCATTGACGAATTGTCCGCCAAGCTTACGAGCAGTACGTGCCCCAGCACTAGCGTAGGCCATCTGCTGAATAACGGCCTGCGTCTTTAGGAGCGCTAGTACAGTTGCCACTCCAACCAGCATTGACATAATCGGATCAAGTCCCTTGTTCGGATCGTTGGTAGCCATACCCGCAAAGATTGAAGATGCGAGTATTAGGATCACGACATGAACGAAAAGAACGAAAATAACTGTTATGTACGAGCGGATAGCGTTTGAGGCAAAATCCTTGAAGCTTGGTAATAGCCATAACATTGCCACGATAGGTGACAAAACAGCCCCTATGTAAAGAACAACAAGCCTGAGAATGTAGTAAATAAGCAGTACTACCGACAAAATGATAAAAACCATATAAATCAATAGTGCTGCTAACTTCATATCCTTCGATTCGTCCATAACTTTCGACAGTGATTCCCATACGGTTGATGAGGCGAAGCCAGCCTGAACGGCCGATATCATTCCATTGGATAGACTGATAATGGCGTCAATCGCAAAGATCGAGGAGTTCATAAGCAGAAATACGACAATTAACTGCGGCAACAGGTGTTTAAACTCAATTTCTTCAAGACCAAGCGCTGAGAAGCTCATGACATGAAAACCGAGCAATATCACCACTAATATAAACAGCACATCTGCAATGGCTACAATTGTCAGCCATAAGTTAAAGACGCTAGAGTTTTCTGCCATAAGTGGCGTTGCTTTTGTAAAGTACTGCAAGGCATCAATAAATGGTTTGCCGACTGTTTCAACTATATTTTTGAGCAAGCCCACAACAGCATTTATAAGTACCTCTACCAATCCACCGCCACCCTCATCAGGCTTTACTTCTGTGAGAGCGGGCATTTCCTTGACAGGTTTATTCGTACTATTTTGATATGTGTTTGTTAAGATTGCTGTTAAAGAAGCAGCTGACAGCACTATTATTAGACCGAGTATCGCATTGCGTATTGTTGTTTTGGCATGGTCAAGCCGATCGGGTTGCCCCGAACTGGTTATCATCTGAAACCCACCGTGTACTAAGAAGCCAGTTGCAACGAGTCCGGCTATCACACACAATGTTGTGATAGTCGGCCCGATGAAGTTCCTCATGGCATTTCCTGCAGCGGTCGCGTCCGCAAAAAATGACACTTGGTGCATTACAGATAGTAAGTCCATGATGACCTACTTTCCGAAAGCGCCGTATGCGATATCCGTAATAATGTTGCTTATTACAAAGGCTGCGATAGTGATGCCAAGTCCAATCGCTGCCCATAATAGTGTTCGTTTTGCTTTATCAAGATGTTCGGGGTTACCGGAGCTGGTGATATACATGAAACCCCCAGCCACAAAAAAACCGGTCGCTACTAGACCGGCTAAACCTGCGATTACCTTGATGATGTTTCGGATAAAGTTCTCTACCTGTGTGACATCACCACTGGCTGCTAACGCGGGGCTTGCGAACACTATTGGAAGCCCCAGCGCAACAATGAGCGCTACTATCCCCATTTCTTTTCGTCTCCTCATAAACACACCTCCTGTTGCTTATAATCGACCTATTTTCATTGTATCACTGTTAATTTACGAATGTAAATATTACTGCGTGATGATAGTTTGAGGGTTAACATCGAACGGGTATATAATATGTATATGAGCAAGGAAGCAACTCAAACGACTCAAGCTAAGCGTAAACCTCCTTTTTGGCTAGTTGTGGTCGGTATAGCACTCCTTGGGATCATTACCTACAACCTTACTGGTGATAGCTCTATTGGACAGCTATTATTCCTGATATTGCTCGTCCTCGTGACTTTCAAGGTTATCTGGTTTATGTTCAGAGCGGGTTCATTGCTACTTAAGATTTTGCTTGTAATTTTTATACTCATTGCATGGTTTGGCACATTGTTATCTCAAAGTTCAATGCTTAGTCAATAAATACGCTATAATTAGTCGTATATGACGAATGATGACCCCGATCTTTTGCAAGTAGTTGGCGAACGGCTTAGGGCTGCTAGACTCAAAAAAGGACTGACACAGATTGAGGTTGCCGAGAAGGCAGACTTAAATAGTGGTTATTATTCACGAGTTGAGCGAGGTGAGGCTAATCTATCGGTTATAACTCTCAAGCAAATTGTCAAAGTACTTGGGGTTAAGGCTAAAAATATTCTGCCGTTCTAGGCCTTGTTATCGCGTGACTGCTTTTTAGTAAACTCATTGTAGAGTTTCTCTAAATCTTCATCTCGGGTAATATGTCCGGCTTCATGAAATAAGCTCTGATAATATTCTAGGAAATCAATAGCGTTCTCTGGAGTGGCATTGTCAGGGTCAACTATTTTGAGGTAGTTTAACACCTTGTCGATATCCGCTTCATTAAGCTCGTACTCGTCAAACTGTGTAAAGTCTTTCATAATCTCTCCTTCTAAATTATAGGTATCTTTTAACTCCTATAAATCGTATGGTCTGCTGGGCGAGGCCAGGTGATACTATCCTTCTCATTATCTCACAGCTATTACTATAAGACAGTATATTCAAACTACCTTCCCATATAATAGTACGATCAATAATCGACATCTTACGATGGTGGCGGACGGTGTAGAGTACCTTTACGCCCAAAGATCGCATATCGGCAATTGCTTCGACTGCCTGTTCTCGATGTACGCCATAGTGCTCATCTGGGCAACGTGTATTGACGATGATCTTAACACCACGTTTCCGCAGCTTACGAAATATAGGCATTAGTAACTGCATACGACGACTCGTGATGAACGGGCTTTCAATAAGAAGCTCCGTCTTACACCTGCTAATATTCCGCAGAAACTCTTTATAGAATGTGTCTTGGTTATATAAAGCAGAGTCAACAAGATCACTCTGCTTGCCCTTACTTCTTAATTTGAACATTGTTGTCCTCCTGTTCTGGCTCGACAATATGGATTTCTCCGTTATAATATACAAAGCCTAAATCGACTAGCTTCCCATACATCTTTGATATACTAGGGAGCAAGGTGTTCCATCTAGAGTCGATGAGGTGCACCAAAATAACAAAGTGCCTCCGAAGGCTCTTTTTATTTGGTATACTAGTTCGAGTGGCGCGTTGGCCGAGAAGTTAGGCACTGGTCTGCAAAACCAGGTAGACGGGAGCGTTACCCGTACGTGCCTCCATGTGTACTTTACAAATTTTATGCGCGGGTGGTGGAATTGGTAGACACGAGGGACTTAAAATCCCTTGGCTTTACGGCTGTGCGGGTTCAAGTCCCGCCCCGCGCACCAACTAAATTAGCTTAGATAATTTTGTATTTCGCAATGTATCTAAGCTATTTTATATTTCATGTAATTTATTTCTGTAGCTAGAGTAGTGATTTGCTATACTATATGTATGATTACTCTTGTGCTTTTTATTCACTTGTTCTTAGCGGTAATGTATAGCTCATTAATCCTCGCAATGACGCTTCTTGCGATTATGCAAAAAAAGCTGCAGCACGTTACTGCATATGCGCTTGGTAGTTTTGGTGCTACGGTTATTAGCGGCATCGCCCTAGTGCTGGTATCTCCAAAATCTATGGCACAGTTCTGTACCTCGACCTTAATTGCAAGTGTGTTTGGTGTGATTGCATGGCGCGTATATCGCCATCGTGTTCTTACTTTTCAGCGTACCGACAGTACGATATACTAGTAATAACTAGTATATAAGGAGGGTAGTAATGGAATTATTGTGGCTTTGGATCTTGATTGGATTTCTGGTCGTTGTTGGGTTGTTCGTGTGGGCAACATACAACGGGTTAGTAAAGCTTAATGTTCGCGTACAAGAGGCGTGGAGTGATATCACTGTACAGCTAAAGCGTCGTGCTGATCTGATCCCGAATCTTGTTGAAGCGGTAAAGGGATATGCAAGTCACGAAAAGCAGGTGTTTCAGGATGTGACTGAGGCCCGTGCCAACGTAGTAAATGCTACACAGAAAGGACCTAAAGAAACTGCTGCTGCCGAAAACCAGTTTGAGCAAGCTTTGAAGAGCTTGTTTGCGGTGTCAGAGGCGTATCCGCAACTACGAGCAAGTGAAAATTTCCAACAATTACAGAGTGAATTGGTTGACACCGAAGACAAGATTCAAGCTGCCCGCCGATTCTATAATGGTGGTGTGCGCGACTTAAATACTAAGATTCAGCAGTTCCCAGCTAATATTGTTGCGAGTATGTTCAAATTTACGAACAAAGAATTCTTTGAAGTAGATGACATGGCAAGTGTTGAAAAGCCTGTTGAAGTAAAGTTTTAACCTAAAAGGGCTAATACGTGTATAAAGCGATTGCTGCAAATAAGCGAAATACCATCTTAATTATTGCAATGTTCATTGCGTTGATTGCAGGGCTTGGCTATGCGTTTTCGGTAGTATATGGAAGCACTGGTATATTTTGGGGAACATTGGTCGGTGCAACAGTGTACGCATTCATACAGTACTTTGCTGCAGCAAAATTAGCCTTAACGATGAATGGTGCAAAAGAGATACAAAAACGCGACAATCCGCGACTGTACAGAATGGTAGAGAACCTCGCAATTACAAATGGTATGCCCATGCCTAAGGTCTACGTTGTGGATGACCCGGCTCCAAATGCCTTTGCGACTGGTCGTGACCCAAGCCATGCTCACGTTGCGGCAACCACCGGCATACTCGAGTTAATGGATGATCGTGAGCTAGAGGCGGTAATGGCACACGAAATGGGGCATGTGCAAAATTATGACATCCGTGTAATGATGATCGTATTTGGACTAGTGAGTGCAATTGGTTTAATTGCAGACATATTCCTTCGTATGATGTGGTTTGGTGGAGACAACGATAATCCACCTCATCCTATATTTTTACTATTAGGTATTCTTGCAGCTATTTTGGCACCGGTTATTGCTATCTTGGTACAGGCGGCGGTCTCACGTCAGCGTGAGTACTTGGCAGACGCGACTGGGGCAATGACAACTCGTGATCCAGAAGCACTTGCATCTGCACTCCTGAAGCTTGGCGGTGCATCTACTGCAACCAGAAGACAAAACAGTAGTACCGCACACTTGTTTTTTGCGAACCCACTCCGCGGGAAAAGTTTGGCAAAGTTATTCAGCACACACCCGCCAATCGAAGAAAGGGTTGCTCGACTACGTTCGATCGGTGGCTCGTTCTAAGAGAGTACTGAGTTACATGGGAGCACATAAAAAAACGCTAACTGGCCGCATACGCACGCAAGTTACGGGTAAATTAAAGTACTATCGAAATTCAATGTCAGACTACCTGATACGTCGTCCACATAGAAGCTTTCAGCGGACTCGTCGCCGTGATTACATTCGGTCGCTTGCTCTACCTGGCTATATATCGTTTAGTGCATACGTAGTTAAAATACTTTACGCACACAAAAAACTGTTCCTAGGGCTTGCGCTGTTTTATGCTGTTTTGGGTGGCCTTCTCGTTGGGGTCGCGTCGCAAGAAACGTATAGCCAATTGACTGAGTTGCTTGATGAAACTGGCGCTAACTTGTTTAGTGGTGGCTGGGGCGCGATTGGTCAGGCGACGACCTTATTTATTGCAACGGCATCTGGTGGGATTACCCCGTCGTTAACTGAGGCCCAACAGATATACTCTGGCATCATATTACTACTAACATGGTTGGCTACCGTATGGGCACTGCGTGCGATTTTGGCGGGTGGCAGCACACCATCGCTGCGTGCTGTGCTATATAACAGCGGTTCACCAATCATCGGCACCGGTTTAGTGATGCTTGCAGCAGTATTTCAGTTGCTCCCAGTTGCGTTAGCAGTAGTGATAGTAAATGCTGCAATTGCAACTGGTATGTTCGATTCACCAACGATGTCTATGCTTATTTCGCTTGTAGCTGGTGGACTGTCGCTTCTGTCTATTTACTGGATTACAAGTACTATTATGGCGTTGGTCGTGGTTACACTGCCTGGAATGTACCCATGGCAGGCAATTCGTACAGCTGGTGATCTCGTGATTGGTCGCCGGCTTCGAATCCTTCTTCGGCTACTCTGGATGATGCTTGTGAGTGCGGTTGTTATAACGTTGATAGTTCTTCCAGTTATAATGCTGGATCGTGCGCTAACGGGTATCTGGAGCTGGTTCGAGGTTATTCCTCTGGTGCCATTCACGGTAATGGCGGTAAGCTCGCTAGTTGTGGTATGGTCTGCGAGTTACGTATACTTGCTATACAGAAAGGTTGTTGAAGACGATGCAAGCCCAGCCTAATGAACGAATAGAGCAACTGCGCGAACTCATTCATGAGTATCGGTATCAGTACCACGTGCATAACGAATCGATCATGAGCGAAGCGGCTGCTGACAGTTTAAAGCACGAACTCAGTCAACTTGAGGAGCAATACCCTGAACTAATAACTGCAGATAGCCCAACGCAGCGAGTTGCTGGTGTAGCGCTGGATAAATTCGAAAAAGTTGCACATAAAACTCCCATGATTAGCTTGAACGATGTGTTTGATGAAGCAGAGGTAGCAGCTTGGGTGTCGCGTATGGATAAATTGATCCCTGGCAGTAAGCACGAGTTTATTTGTGACATTAAAATGGATGGCCTAGCCTGCGCGCTTGTATACGAAGATGGATTGCTTGTACAGGCGGTTACACGGGGTGATAGCAAGGTAGGCGAAGATGTTACGACTAATGTACGCACAATTGAAAATGTTCCACTAAAACTTCGTAATAATCAAAAGTACGCGCATTTACTGCGTGGACGCACTGAAATTCGCGGAGAGATTGTAATGTATAAGGCTGACTTTGACATGCTTAACAAATCCCGCGAGAAGCAAGGCTTGCCGTTATTCAAAAACCCGCGCAACTTAGCGGCCGGTACAATACGACAACTTGACCCCAAACTGGTGGCTGAGCGACCGCTGAATTTTATTGGCTACGATATACTGCGTGATGACGCCATGGAGGTGCCGTCAAACGCGGTTGGCTATGCAATGATGAGTGAAATAGGTATTTCGACTAGTGGCAAGACGCAGGTTGTTTCATCTGTTTCACAGGCGATGCAGTACATTAATGAACTCGATAGTGCCCGCCAGAATTTCCCATTCAATACAGACGGCCTTGTAGTCAAAGTCAATAATCGTGATGATTTTGCTAAGCTTGGAATAGTGGGAAAAAGTCCGCGCGGCGCGGTTGCGTATAAGTATGCTGCAGAAGAAGCGACCACGGTAGTAAAAGACATTGTCATATCGATTGGTCGTACCGGTGCGGCTACACCGGTTGCAGTATTTGACCCCGTGACTGTTGCCGGTACTACCGTGCAGCATGCTAGCTTGCACAATGCAGATGAAATCAAACGCCTTGATATACGCCGTGGTGACACAGTAATTATTTTTAAAGCAGGCGATATCATTCCACAAGTACAAAAAGTACTTACTGAACTTCGACCGTCAAACACGCAACCAATTAACTACCTAGATGAACTTTCACGGCAATATCCCGAGCTTGAATTTGTGCGCCCGGCAGGCGAAGCGGTGTACCGTGTAAAAGGCGCCACTGGTCCGGTGCTACTAAAACGTGCCTTGCAGCACTTTGCGTCAAAAGCGGCGCTCGATATTGATACATTAGGTGAAAAAAATGTAGAAGCGTTGGTAGATTCAGGGCTTGTACATGATTTTGCTGATATATATACGCTAAAAAAAGAGCAGCTCCTAGCACTTGATAGATTTGCTGAAATTTCTGCACAGAAGCTTATAGCGGCTATTACTGCCAAAAAGAACCCAGCGCTCGAACGCTTTATATTCGGCCTTGGTATTCGTCATGTCGGGAGTCAAACTGCTATCGACTTAGCAAGTCAGTTTGAGTCAATCGATAGGTTGGCGAGTGCCACGCTCGAAGAACTTCGAGCTGTAGATGGCATCGGGGAGGTAGTGGCAGAAAGTATTGTGGCGTGGTTCGCCGACGAGGATAACACTCAGTTGTTAAATAAATTTACCCAAGTGGGGGTGAGGCCATATTATTCTAAAAAAACAGGGAAGCTCTTGGGTCTGAGTTTTGTTATTACTGGTACGCTTGAATCAATGAGTCGCGACGAGGCGGCCGACATGATACGTGCTCTGGGTGGCCAGTTTCAGTCAGCAGTAACGAAAGATACGACTTATCTTGTTGCGGGCGGAAAAGTTGGAGTAAGCAAGCTTAAAAAAGCTAGCGACTTAGGCGTAAAGATTATTGATGAGAATGAGTTATTGTCGCTGTTAAAATCATGATTACTCATATTACCTAAAAGGAGTCACGACACATGCCTATCTTTCAATACGCAAAATTAGTGCGAGACAATATAAAAAAATGGCACGAAGAAGCCGGGCACACAGTTATGGCAACGCAACTAACAGGTGACGAGCTAAAGACGGCGTTAATGCATAAGCTCCAGGAAGAGTGTGACGAGGTGGTGGCCACTACCAATCGCACCGAGCTTACTGAAGAGCTTGCGGATGTCCAGCAGGTTATTCAAGATTTATGCAACGTAGCAGCTATTAGTAGGTCAGAAATTGATGCTATTCGTATAAAAAAACTAGATCGTAAGGGCGGATTCAGTAAAGGCGTGTACATCGAGCAGGTTAGTATACCGAACGAGGAAGATACGTGGGCTGACTACTGTCGTAAAGACCCGATGAAGTATCCTGAACTTTCTGTAGAGGCTCAAAATAACAGTGCATCACCAACGATAACGAACGGCGTATATAAACACTCGAAGAGCAATCGCTTATACCAGGTGATAGCGACCGCGCTCCATACCGAAACAAACGATACAATGGTGATATATAAACCACTCTACAAAAGTGAACACTCGTTATTTGCCCGACCCTACAATCAATTCATAGAGACGATCACTTTAAATGGGGAGCAGGTGTCACGATTCGAATTTATCCCCTAGTGTTTCGGGATGTTGTCACGTTCGTAAAGCCAATCGATCAGTTGTTCATAGTAGGGTGAAATAATTTCAGACACATGCATCGATCGTTTGCTCTCACGTTCCATAGATAGGCCGATTCCATGTTGTTCCCAAGCTCGTTTCGGGTCGGGGGTTAGCTCAAACATGAAAATAGGCAGCATTTTATCAACTGCTTTTACAAACCTTGCCTCTTCGTTCGACTTATCCATGTATTCTTGGGCACTAGTGGTAATTTCAGTAAAGTCTGGCCAGTCATGTTGAAGTTGCATAAGTGCGGCTCGTTCTCGAGTGTCTTTAGTTTTTAACGCCGCTTCATCGAATGTATATGTATCACCAGCGTGTATTTCTACAATATCGTGAGCAAGTGCGTATTGAAGAATTTTTCCAAGGTTGAGAGAAGGTGCGATTTTAGAATGTAAATACCAACAGGTAATTGCAAGGCCAAAGCTATGATCAACATCCGTTTCTTTTCTGGGAATGTCACCAAATTGCGGTACACGTTCGATTTTGGCAAAATCAATAATGAGTTGTTGTAATTCGGCTAAGCGGTCCATAGACGGATAATTCATAGAACTAGTATACTAAAGAAAAATGTTGTCGTAATTCGTAGTTCGCAGTAACATAAGAAAAAGTATTAGGGATATACATGAACGAACTCCAGAAGCAGCGTAGGGTACAGAAGTTTACGGTTGGTCTTGCAGGTGGCGTAGTGTTGCTTGTTGGCATTATAGCCATACCATACCCCGGTCCAGGCTGGTTGATTGTATTTGCGGGGTTAGCAATACTGTCGCGTGAGTTCGCTTGGGCAAAACGTGCATTGGTGTATGGAAGAGCAAAATATGATGATTGGAATACTTGGGTAGCTCGACAGCACTGGTCGGTTAAAGCGGTCACATTTACGCTTACTACTATTGTTGTTGTGCTTACGATATGGCTTGTTAATGGCTACGGCCTACTGAATGCATGGCTTGGATTGGGCCAAGATTGGCTACAGTCGCCTTTGGTCAAATAATATGGCTGACCATAATAAATTAGCTCCCTGTAGTAAGGGAGCTAATTTATTAACATGCAGTGTATTACCAGCTACGTTGGCGGAATGAGCCACCGTCGTTTGAACGTGTGCGGTCTTCCTTAGGGCGAGCAAGGCTCACATTGATAGTGCGACCATCAAGTTCTTTACCGTTTAGCTGATCAACAGCCTTTTGGTTGTCGTCATCACTTTCCATTTCTACGAAACCAAAGCCCTTTGAACGGCCTGATTCGCGGTCAGTGATAACACGTGCGCTTGCAACTGCACCAATTTGCTCAAAATGAGCTTTTAGACTATCGTCGGTTGTAGCGTATGCTAGGCTACCGACAAACAAGTTTTGTTGTGCCATAGATTTCCTCTATTTGGTTACCAATAATTACTCAGATCGACCTTCGAGGTAACAACAATTGGTGAATCATGTCACAACGCCTCTGAACGCTATTATTTAAGCATATTTTACCGTTAGTGGAAATAGGTAATTCGAGCTAAAGCAACAATCGCAATTACAATAAAGAAGGCGTTGATTGCAAATGGTTGGTAGGCTTGCTTAATGAGTGAAACAATGGCTACTCCAATTGAGCCAAATAATACCAGTAAATGGTAGGTGTAGCTGCTGCCGCTAATGTAGCCCAGGCTCAAAAGCATGTATGAGGCTATAACAAGCATAGTTCCTGTCCAGCCAACAATTTCGTATAGTTTTTTTCGTGTCATTGCATGATGATTGTATCATGGTGCTTGTGTTTTATTAAAAAAGAGTACATACTAGTAAGGAACTGGTACGCTACGGGGGTACCCGTCGCTGTTAAACAAACACTTCCTAATATCAACACCGCGTGCCCCGGGTGGGCGCGTAGCAGTTCAAAACATCACTTGCTATTAAACAGGCAAGTGATGTTTGCTTATAGGGAACTACTTAGGTACACTAGTCAGGTAATCAAAGTACGACTAGGGGCATTAGCGCAGTTGGCTAGCGCGCTTCCATGGCATGGAAGAGGTCATCGGTTCGAATCCGATATGCTCCACCATTTACTCAAGCTAGACTTGAGTTTATTTTATTGTAATTGACTCTTCAAGAATCGATACTGTCTTAGACTCAGAAATAAATTCAATCTTTAAGTCGTATCTACCGTTTGGCACTTGGTCAGCGTTGATGTTCCAGTCAAGGCAGCCTGTACGTGAGTCTATTCCTTTGGTGCTATTTTCTAGCACTAATGAAGTTTTATCGTTGGTTAAGTTTAGCGTACAGTCACCCTGTTCGGTCGTGTCTACTTTCGCTTTTACTACGAGAGTATCAACTCCATTAAGCTGTTGAATACTAGGAGTAACGAGAGTTATGTTTCTTTTGGGTTTTGGTGCTTCTAATTGCTTCGGAGAGGTGAGCGAAGAACCTTTTTCGTTCTTTAGCTCAAACGGCCACAATCTTGCAAAATTTGCTACTGCTAGGTAGCCAGAAACTAGAAATAGTGCTAATAAGCCTACAACTAGTAATACATTCTTTTTTGACATATTTTTCATGTTCGATTTCAACGCACTTAGATTATTTTTACCCATCATATACCACACTATAATAAGTCGAATAAGAAAACACAATCATTATGTCTAAAATCTGTTTACCATACATATTGATAATGATATACTTATGGTAATTTTAATGGGGTTATAAGGGGTAAAAATGAAAAATATTTTCATACAACTATCTAAAGGCAAGAAACGCTTGCGTGCCTTTACGTTAGTGGAGCTATTAATTGTGATAGCGGTTATTGGTATCGTGTCGTCTATTGCAACGGTAGTATCTACACAAGTGCTGCGCCAAGCGCGCGACTCTGAACGTGGCGCAAAGTCTTCTATCGTTGCTAGCTCACTAGAAAAGTACTACGAAAAGAATAACGGATATCCTTCGGTCGCTGCATTGGTGGGGCAGAACACGAGTACTTTGAAGAATAAACTATCTCTCGCAAACCCAAATTCACTCATATTCCCACTTGCTTCTAACACATCAAACGCATCTATCGTGGCGTCTAATCCTAGTCCTACTCAAATGGCTTATCTAGGGGCAACTAGTAACGCGGCAGCCAATAACCAATGCCAAACAGATGCCAACGGCTACTGTGATGCGTACGAAATTCAGTATAACAACGAGACCGACGGCTCTATTGTTGTGATTAAAAGTGCAAACGGCGTAGTAACACCGAGTACACCACCGCCAGCGGCTCCAAATACCCCTACGGTAAGCGCAGCCTCACTCAGTGCGTCACAGGTACGAATTACGTCAACAGCAGTAACGTGTGCATCTGGTACGCCGGAGTATAAGATCCGCAATGCCCCTACATCTGGTGGCCTGCCTGCGTGGTCTACAATTTCATGGGGTACGTCACGAATTAAAGATTACAACCCTGGCTCAGATACAGTAGTGTACTTCCAGGCAAATGCACGCTGTGTAGAGAGCGGCGTGCCGAGCGCAGAAGTACAAAGCAGTATTCAGTCAATGAACATAGGATCTGCTCCAAATACCCCAACAGTGAGTGCGAGTGCAACAAGTTCAAGTACCATACAACTAACATTTTCATCATCCGGCGCAACGAGCTACTCGGTATCCGGTGCTGGTTCAGCATCTAGTTGTTCATCGTCTCCATGTACCGTTACGGGCCTAGCGGCTAATACAAGTTACACCTTTACGGTTACAGCCAGTAATTCCTACGGCACAAGTACTGCCGGTTCGGCAAGTGCCACTACCCAGCCACCTGCTTGTTCTGGAGTTTCATCAGCCCCGACTATTTCTGCAGGATCAGCTACTGCTAACTCAATATCGGTATCTTGGAGTGCCGTCTCTGGTGATGCCCCGAAAACTTACTATGTGTACTATGGAACGTCATCCCCGGGAACGGGCTACGCAGGTTCAACAACCAGTACGTCAATGAACGTGACTGGGCTATCGAGTGGAACAACGTACTAC
Organism: Candidatus Saccharimonadota bacterium; assembly: GCA_012270305.1. Taxonomy (GTDB): domain Bacteria; phylum Patescibacteriota; class Saccharimonadia; order Saccharimonadales; family Saccharimonadaceae; genus UBA1020. Next base: position 51,894 of record JAAXIO010000021.1, on the reverse strand, counting down.
TTTAGGGTATACGCAGAAAACTGTGGTGGAGCAAATCAAACAGGCTACAGTAATACCGCAAGTGCTACCACCAACACTGTTTGTACGCCACCGTCCGCACCAAGCATTAGTGCTGGTAGTCCAACAACCAGCTCAATCACCGTTTCTTGGGGCGGCGTATCTGGCGCATCTAGTTACGATATTTACTATGGAACGTCATCCCCAGGCTCAAGCTACTACGGAAATACAGGATCAACCTCCGCTACTATTGGAAGCTTATCGAGTGGTGTCACGTACTATTTCAGGGTGATCGCAAGAGGTACAGGCTGTAATAGCGGGTACAGTAATACGGCGTCTGCAACAACCACTTCGTGTACTTCTCCAAGCACACCTTCTGGATTAAATGCACAGGTAGACTCATCACGTCAGATCACTCTCAACTGGGGTTCATCTAGTGGTACATCTCCTATATCCTACAGTCTATCTGGAGTTGGAAGCGTCTCAGCTAACAGTAGTACTGTTCGGACAGGCCTCACACCTGATACAGTTTATACATACACGTTAACGGCGACCAATAGCTGTGGAAGTAGATCGAGTAGTGTGTCTCCAACGACGTACGGCACTATTTCTCTTAGCTCTGGGGGAGTTAATGCGTATGCAAACACTACAGCTACATGGTCTCAAAATGGATCTTCTTTCCCGTCAACTCCGGGCTACAGTGTAACTTCCTCTGGTTCTAACTATTCGCCATCGTGCTCAACTAATAGTACTTCTTGTACTCTTAACTACAATTCAAACTGCACGGGGAGTGCCCCTACGATAACTGTATCGGGCCACGGGGTATCGAGCTCCGCCGGGTTTAGTTGGCCAAGTTCACCAAATGGCCCAGGAGCAAGCATACAGCAGCGATGGCATAACAGCATTAGAGTTGACTGGAGCCAGACCGGACAAACTTCGTTTTCTCAGATCCGATATAAACAGAATACAGCTTCGAGCTGGCAATCTGCAGGAGATTCGTTATCACCGACTGCAACTGTAGGTTCAGGCTCGTTAAATACCGACACTGTTTACGATATCGTTGTATTCAATTCGAATTGTCGATACAAAGAGTGTGATAGTGTAAACAGTAATTGCAGTGGGATACCGTATTTGCAAGCGCCTAGCACATCCCTTCAACGTCGAACCTGTAATAGTTCAGCTAACTCACCTTGTGGTCCATAAGAAACAGCCATCAATAGAGTATTTTAAAAGAAGCCCTTCCTTGGGCTTCTTTTTTACTGTGCTATTTTTTAACGTTTTATTTAACTACTAATGTTTCATTAATAGTGGCGGTCTCTGAGTCGCTTGTAAAAAGAATTTGCATAGTATAGCTACCTGGTTCGATTAACTTGGCATCAATATTGAACTCTAAGCATCCTAGAATACCGTCTGTACCCTTTGTACTATTCTTGTATTCATATTTTTGTCCATTTCCAGATATGGTGAGGGTACAGTCCCCTTGTGTCGTTGATTGTATAGCTGGGCGGATAGTTAACGTTTCAGACTGGCCAACTTCGCGCACGACTGGTTCGCTATCAAGCTTACCTTCAACTACAGTTTTTGTATTGTCCTGAGTAGTATCTGTAGCCTTCTTCACTGGAAACGGCCAAAGCCCGTTATTGTACGCCGAAAGTCCATAGATGGTTATTCCGGCACTTGCCAGTACAATACCGGCTGAAATAATTATTATTTTTGCACGATTATTTGACGGTTTAGTTGTAGGTTCCATGCCTATACTTTAGCATTAGCGTAATATTTTTGAAATAACTATGGTATAATATAAGTCAAAGGAGCCTCCAGCTAAGGAGGTATTTATTTTGACTAACCCTACACTCATTCGAAATATCGCTATTATTGCACACGTTGACCATGGAAAAACAACCATGGTTGATGGTTTATTAAAGCAAAGCAACACGTTCCGTGACAACCAAGCCGAGATGAGCCAAGAGCTCATTATGGACTCAGGAGACCAAGAGCACGAACGCGGCATCACGATTACTGCTAAGCAAACCTCAATTTTTTACGGTGACTATAAAATTAACATCATCGATACACCAGGGCACGCTGACTTTAGCGGTGAAGTAGAACGAACGCTTAATATGGCCGATGGTGTTCTGCTGGTTGTAGATGCGCAAGAAGGTCCAATGCCACAAACGAAGTTTGTGCTTACAAAAGCGCTCGAGTTAGGCTTGAAGCCTGTAGTCGTAATTAATAAGATAGATAAACCGGCGCGCCGAATTAATGAAGTAGAAGATGAGCTTGCAGATTTGTTCCTAGAGCTTGCAACCGACGACAGTCAACTGCAGTATCCTGTCTACTACGCAATCGGTCGCGAGGCAAAAGCATGGAAATCTGTGCCAGATAATCCGAGTGAACACGCAGATTTAACGCCGATTTTTGATGCAATTATTAATGATATTCCAGCCCCGACTGTTGATCAGTCTGGCCCGCTGCAACTATTGGTTACGAGCCTGACCTATGATTCATTCTTAGGGAAATACGCAATTGGTCGTGTGTCTCGTGGTACGGCAACTCGAGGCCCGGTAGCACTTATAAAACGCGACGGAACAATTACCTCAAGTAAAATCGAAAAAATATTTGGCTACCGTGGATTAAACAAAGAAGAGATCAGCGAAGCGGGTGCAGGTGACATTGTGGCGCTTGTGGGCGTAGCTGATGCGCACATTGGTGAAACTATAGCTGATAAGGATACTCCAGAAGCTCTGCCAACTATCGATATTGAAGCACCAACCATCAGTATGTATTTGGGGCCTAACACTAGCCCGTTGAAGGGCAAAGAAGGTGAGTTTAACACCTCTCGTCAAATCGGTGATCGTTTACGCAAAGAGCTTGAAACGAATGTGAGTTTACGCGTTAAAGAAGATGGTATAGGTTTTACTGTTTCTGGGCGGGGTGAGCTGCACTTGAGCGTACTAATCGAAACCTTGCGACGTGAAGGGTTCGAATTTGAAGTTGGTCGCCCGCAAGTTGTTACTATCGAAGAAGACGGTATAACGAAAGAACCAGTCGAAGAACTGTATATTGAAGTAGGCTCAGAATTTGTGGGTGCGGTTAGTCAAGAATTAGGCACTCGTCGTGCTGAAATGCGCGGGCAAGAAACTTCGAGTAGTGGCGTGGTTCGTATGGACTACATTCTGCCTACACGCGCATTGATAGGACTCCGTAATATTTTGCTTACCGCAACGAAAGGTACGGTAATTATGAATAGCCTACCTCATGGCTACCAACCACTGAGCGGCAAGTTGCCACAATCTCGTAATGGTGCGCTTATTGCTTTTGAGGCAGGTACAACCACGCCATATGCCTTGCAGGCTGCTGAAAGCCGCGGTGAACTGTACGTTGGCCCAGCGACGGAAGTGTACGCAGGTATGATTATTGGTTTAAATCGTCGACAAGAAGATATGGAAATCAATGTGTGCAAGGCGAAACATCTTACAAACATGCGCTCAAGTTCAAGCGATGGCGTAGTGCAGTTAACGCCATTCACTGAGTTTAGCTTAGAGCAGTGTATTGATTTCATTGAAGATGATGAGTTACTTGAGGTGACGCCTAAGAGTTTGCGGCTTCGTAAACGCTACCTTGATGCAAATGAGCGCAAGCGCGCGAATAAGCAATAAATCCTATTGTATCGACAAACGTGTAATTATACACTAAGAGCAGTAAGTTTACCGTTTTTTCCGATATACCTTATTCACCTAAACTAGACTATTCATTTTTGATACAAACAACTAAGGAGAATATATGCAAGAATTTCTTGTACTTTTAGCAGTAGTTACCGCAGGTAGTTTACTATCACTTGTTGGTGGACTGTACCTAATTTATGGCAAGCACGGCACAACCTCGTTACAAAAAGCAGCGGTGCCATTTGCTGCGGGAGCACTCTTGGCAGCGGCTTTTCTGGATCTACTACCTGAGGCAATTGAATTAGACGAACCAGCTAAAATTACCATGGCTGCGTTAATCGGGTTCTTGGGATTTTTTGTGCTAGAGCGAAGCATGGGGTGGTTTCATCATCACCACGACGAATCAGACCATGGTGGCCGGTCGCAAACAACCTCGCTAATTATTATTGGCGATGTGCTGCATAACTTTATTGATGGACTCGCAATTGGTGCAGCATTCGTAGTAAGCCCAGTTATTGGTATTATCACCACGTTTGCGGTTGCGGCACACGAAATACCGCAAGAAATTGGTGATTTTGGTTTGCTACTCAGTAAAGGTATGAAGAAGCGCCGGGTTGTGTTGGTGAATGTTGTAAGCGCTGTGGTAACGGTAGTTGCTGCAGCGTTAATCTATCTTATGGGTGAAGCATTGGTGATTGATCAAGGAATATTATTAGCAGTCACTGCTGGGTTCTTTATCTACATCGCGGCAAGCGATATCATTCCAACCATACATGCCGAAAAGAAACGTAGAACGGCCACACTCCAAACTATCGTTCTTATTGCAGGGGTTGTAATTGTAGGTGTAAGTAGTGCACTGGCACATAGTGTTATTCATGGCTCAGAGAGTCACAGTGAGCAACACGAGCACGATAGCGAAGTTCATGCGGACAATCATTAGTAAGTTGTTGCATATTTCGTCGCATTGATTCGAGGAAGCATGAGCGGTTATACTAACTACAGCTATGCCTAAAAAGATACCGTTCAAAATACCACGCGATGAAAAGCTGAAAACAGCCCTGGTTTCAACAACTGGGTCACTACTCCGCACGTCGCGTAGCCCGGATGAGGCGCTGGGCGAGCTATTTGAGGCCGTGCAGAAGAATAAAATTTACGATGATGGTAAGACATTTGTTGATTTAGTGCCGCGCGCTCGCATGCGCACAATTCAGCAAGAGTATAAATTAGCACGCAGCGACCCTAACTTTGACTTACGTGAGTTTGTAAGTCGGCATTTTTATGAGTTTGCACCACATAAGCAAAAAGAAAACTTTGTCACCGATCCGCACCGAACAGTGACTGAGCACATTCATTTACTGTGGGATGTTTTAGAGAGGCGAAATCGACTAAACCGAGGGTCGTTGATTGCATTGCCGCACTCTTACATTGTTCCTGGGGGAAGATTTAGTGAACAGTTTTACTGGGACAGCTATTTCATCATGCTTGGTTTAGCGGCTGATGGACGCTGGCAGATGATTGAAGGTATGGTAAAGAATTTTGCGTACATGTTACGTAAGTTTGGCTTTATCCCAACAGCAAATCGTACTTATTTTTTAAGTCGTTCCCAGCCCCCCTTTTTTTCACACATGGTACGACTACTTGCTACACACAAAGGCAGAACACGCACGTATGCTGAGTACTTGCCGCATTTGCTCAAAGAATATCGCTTTTGGATGAAGGGCAGTACAAAGCTAGCTAGGGCGGAGCATAATGCGTATGCGCGAATGGTGCAGCTGCCCAATGGCATGCATCTTAATCGCTACTATGATAATAAAATGACCCCTCGGCCAGAGTCACTTTCGGAAGATACCGAGACGGCAATGGAGGCGCCTGAGAGAGAAGCTGACAGGCTGTATTTACATCTTCGTGCTGGTGCAGAATCAGGGTGGGATTTTAGTTCAAGATGGTTTTTAGATCCTTTAAATCTGAATAGCATTCACACGGCTGACATCATCCCGGTAGATTTAAATTGTCTACTCTATCAGCACGAGCTTACAATTGCCGAGGCGTATCGATTAATCAAAAATCCATTACTTGCCAGAAAATTCCAGACACTGGCTGATCGTAGGGCTAAAGCAATTCAATCGTATTGCTGGGATGAATCGATAGGCTTCTTTGTTGATTACAATTTCCATCATCAGCAATCAACTGGCGTACTTAGTTTGGCTGCTGTGTTTCCGCTGTATGCTAGAATTGCCACGAAGCAGCAAGCAGACCGTGTTGCGGATAGGTTAAAGCAGGATTTTCTAAAACCTGGTGGCCTATTGGCAACAGTAACGGACAATGGCCAACAATGGGATGCGCCGAACGGCTGGGCACCATTGCAGTGGATAGCGATAGAAGGGCTTAGGAATTACGGCCATCATGATTTAGCAAACGAGATAAAGCACCGCTGGATTACTATTAACTTAAAAGTATTCTCTGAAAAACATAAACTTGTTGAAAAGTATAATGTAAGCTCAGGCAGCGGCCTGGGCGGTGGTGGTGAATATCCTTTGCAAGATGGGTTCGGGTGGACAAACGGGGTGCTGGCAGCACTTTTGAAAGAGAGTTAGCTGACAATGGCGCGCGCGACCTTCACGATAAAAAGCACTGCTGGATTCACTATTGTTGAACTACTTATCGTTATTGTTGTGATTGCCATTCTTGCGGCCATATCGACTGTTGCATATGCTGGAATTCAAGAACGGGCCATGAATTCGAACATATTGAGCGCTAGCTCGCAAGCAGTAAAAGCGCTACGCGCCTACAGGGCTGCATATGATCGCTATCCGACCGTGCCTGCTGGACAAAATTCGGTGTGTATAGGTCGTGGATTTAAGGATTGGAACAATGATGGCCGGGGTGATTGCTGGGACTCCGATGTACGAGTTATACGTGGTGAGTACGACTCATTTAATAATGAACTCGAAATGATTGCGAATACTGGACGATACGAACGCCCGCATATCACATATAACGATGTGAATCATCCAAACGCACCCGCTCATTTCACGGGGCCAGTTTTTTCTACTCCAGCCGAGACTGCTAATAGCGGTGTTAGCGCTGGAAAGTATAGTGTCCAATATTGGATAAAAGCGACAAGCTGTCCTTCTGGTGATATGGTAACATGGGGTCCGAACCAGGGGATAGTTCGCTGTACGCATATTTTACCCGATCTCTAGGGTTTACACTATTCTGCGATGTCAGATGGAAGGAAGCCACGTTCAGGTATAAAATCTGCTTGCCATTTATAGCCTTTATTGTAGCCCAAAATTTTCATGAGTTGAGTTGGCGCGTTACGGACATGCAGCGGTACTGGACTATCTGGGTATTGGCTTGCTAGTTGTTTAGCAGCTTGCATCATGTCAGTGATTTCACGTGATTTTTCGCTTTTTGCTAAAGCGGTAGCGCAATGATATAAGTTATAGTTCGCTTCGGGTAATCCAACTCGTTCTACTGCTTGAAAAGTTGCAACTGCCAGGCTTAAGGCGCCGTTTCCCGCCAAGCCAATATCCTCGCTAGCAAACACTACCATGCGACGTGCAATGAATTTTGGGTCTTCGCCGGCGTCTAGCATACGGCTTAAATAATACAGGGTAGCTGTTACGTCGCTGCCACGCATACTTTTTATAAAGGCAGAAATCACATCGTAGTGCATGTCGCCCTTTTTATCGTACCCGGGGACTTTTTTTTGTGCAGCGGCTTTTACCGTTTCGGGGGTTACTTTTTCACCAAAACTAAGCGCTAGTTCTAAGTTTCCTAATGCAACTCGTGCATCACCACCTGAAAGCTCTGCTAAGTAATCTATTGCTTTAGGAGTGACGTGTTTCACTTTATTAATATTTTTTAAAGCTCGCTTAATAATGGCGGTAATCTCGGATTTGGAGAGTGGCTGTAATACCAATACGCGAGTACGGCTGAGTAGCGGGGTAATTACTTCAAAGCTTGGATTTTCGGTAGTGGCACCAATTAATGTTATCAAGCCAGATTCAACGTGTGGTAAGAATGCGTCTTGTTGGGCTTTATTGAATCTATGAATTTCATCAACGAATAAAATTGTGCGTAGTTGTAGATTCCAGTTTTGTCGAGCATGAGAAATAACGCGTTCTACATCTTTCTTCCCACTGGTGACTGCAGATAGTTCAATGAATTCAGCATTTACTTCATTGGCAATTATCCTAGCTAGAGTTGTTTTGCCTGTTCCTGGTGGCCCCCATAGAATAAGACTTACAGGCTCTTTATTTTCAACGATTTTATGAAGAATTTCGGCATCACCAAGCAGGTGCGATTGACCAATCACCTCACTAAGTGAGGTTGGTCTCATTTGTTCGGCAAGTGGCACACGTCGTTGTTCCATTCCCTTATTGTATCCTGAATTGGTATGATAGTTATATGACTAAACTCAATCTACTCGTAGCGTACGGCGGCCAGTCAACTGAGCATGATGTATCAATTGCTAGTGCGAAAAACATTGTTGCTGCACTCGATGAGACAAAATATGCAGTAACAACCTGTTTTATTTCACGTCAGGGCAGATGGTTCTTGCAAGATGGTGGTGCTGTTACGCTAAGCACTGAGACCGAAGCATTTCCAGTGCTTGGCGGTAAGGCATTTATAACCCAGGCAAATAATAAAAGAATTGATGTAGATGTATTGTTCCCCGTGCTACATGGTAAAAATGGCGAGGACGGCAGCGTACAAGGGCTCGCCCAGCTGCTTGGCGTGCCATTTGTTGGCCCCAGTATATTATCGGCTGCAGTTACTATGGATAAGGATATGACAAAGCGGCTGCTTGAACGGGCTGACATACCCGTAGTGCCATGGAAAACATGGGTAGTGACTGATACTGAGCCGACATATGATGAAATCTCAGCTGAATTAGGTACTGATGTATTTGTAAAACCGGCAAGCGCAGGTTCATCGGTTGGGGTAAGTCATGTAACCTCAAGCGAATCATGGAGTGATGTTCTGCAGGTGGCTGCAAAGAATTCTGAAATGGTATTAATTGAAAAAACAATACGCGGCCGAGAGATTGAAGTTGCCGTACTCGGAAACCACGAGGTGAGTATAAGTCAGCCGGGTGAAATTATTGCCAACGATGACTTCTATTCGTATGATGCAAAGTATAGCGAACAGAGCACTTCGCAGGCAGTTATTCCTGCCGAACTTAGCAACGAAGTAGTGGGCCGCCTTAAGCATTACGCACTTGAAGCGTACCATGCTGTTGAAGGTGTCGGCATGTCTCGCGTAGATTTTTTTGTAACAAACGATAATGAAGTATTCTTGAATGAAATAAATAGCATTCCTGGTTTCACAGATATAAGCATGTATCCAAAACTATTTATGCAACAGGGAGTAGCGTATAACGAGCTACTCGACAAGCTGATTACACTAGCTCAAGAAGTGCGCTATAATTAAATCAAACTGAGGGAGGTTACATGGAGTTTACAGTATTTCTACTTATCGCAGCCGGAATTTTTGTTCTGAGCGGAATCAAGATTGTTAATCAGTACGAGCGTGGTGTTGTATTGACATTGGGTAAGTTCAGCGGAGTACGCCAGCCAGGGCTGCGTATCGTTATTCCAATTTTGCAGCGCATGATTCGTGTGGATGTTCGTTCAACCCCAATCGATGTCCCAAAGCAAGAAATTATGACACGTGATAATGTGCCTGCAAACGTTGATGCTGTGGTGTACCTGCGTGTAGTTGACCCGGCCAAAGCAGTGCTTGAAACCACGAACTATGTGTACGCAACTAGCCAATTTGCGCAGGCCGCTCTTCGAGATGTCGCCGGTAACGTTGATTTAGATGACCTACTGGCAAAACGTGATGAAGTATCGCAGCAAATAAAAATGAACGTTGATTCAGAGACTGACAAATGGGGAATCGATGTTGAGAACGTAAAAGTGCAGAACATTGAACTGCCACACGATATGAAGCGAGCCATGGCGAAGCAAGCTGAAGCTGAGCGAGAGCGACGTGCTGTCGTGATTTCAGCTGATGGTGAAAAACAGGCCGCGCAAGCAGTGGCGGATGCGGCGGCAATGCTGTCTAAGATCCCTGGTGGTATTAATATTCGAACATTGCAAACGCTCGAAAAAATTTCGGTTGAACCTAGCCAAAAAACACTCGTGGTATTGCCTACCGAACTAACCAACCTTAAAGATATTCTGAATAAGTAATCCTTGAGATTTCGCCCCTGTTACGCTACAATGGGGCGAGTGTGGCTCTTTAGCTCAGTTGGTAGAGCAGAGGCCTGAAGAGCCTTGTGTCACTGGTTCAAGTCCAGTAGGAGCCACCAAAATAAATTACTCTAGCTTGCCTAGGGTATTTTATTTTGACGATAGCTTGCTATCGGGGAATTTAACCAGCTGGGTCGCGGAGTAAAAAAGGAAACTCATGCTTGTATGTGTCCCTTTTTTACGGAGGAGCGAAGCGATAGTCCAGTAGGAGCCACCAAATAAGAAACTAACCATGTATGGTTGGTTTTTTATTTAAATGAGTGTACTCGTGAGCGTTGAGCGCACATGTTAAAGTTAGCTATTTTACGACTAACTTGCAGCTAAATCTTCTTCGTAGTCATGTGCAATTTTGTAGATAACAGAGATGTATGTAATCAGTTCGTCGCGAGTTATATGATCACGTTCATACAGTTCTTGTCGTAGTTTTGTACGCAAACCAGCCTCAATTTTTTCCACTAACGTCGTGTATTTTGGATTTAACTTAGCAATTTTAACGCGGCTATCATCAAGTTTACTTACCTTATGTAAAATGCCCTTTGCCTCTAGGTGATTAACGGTGTTTGTAATAAAAGGCATTGTGGAGTCAATAATAGTCCGCAGGTCATTCAGTCGAATACCATCAGCTCCAGCCTCATACACATAGCCAATTACAAACCACTGCATTGGGGTAATATCGTACTGTGCAAGGTATTCAGATTTTACTTTCATCGTTAAACGATGTGCAGTGGACTGCATAACGCCTGACTCGTAGGTAGTGATGTTGGTAATATCTTTTTTCATAAAATTAATTGACTAAACTATCTTACTTATATTACTATAATAGTAAGTTAAGTTAATTAAGTAAAGTAAATTACATATACTAACTTAACAAAGTAATAACTTTAAAGGAGGGTTCTATGGAATCTCACAGCAAGTTCGCAACAGTAGCAGTAACATTGGTACTCGGCCTAGCAGTCGGTGGTGGTGTAGGCTACGCAGTTGCAGACATGAACAAAGACGA
>JAAXIO010000021.1:0-40869 GCA_012270305.1 Candidatus Saccharimonadota bacterium | reverse complement strand
GCCTAGCAGTCGGTGGTGGTGTAGGCTACGCAGTTGCAGACATGAACAAAGACGATATGAAAAGTAACAGCGGTAGCACAAGCATGGCTGAAGGCACCGATGGTGTAACAGTTGGTGGTGCTAAGATGGTACGCGAAAAAGACATCGTAGATAACGCAGTGAATGCAAGCAACGTAACAACACTTGTTGCTGCCGTACAAGCTGCTGGTCTTGCAGAGACATTAAAGGGCGATGGTCCATTCACTGTATTTGGTCCAAACAATGGTGCGTTCGAAAAACTTCCTGAAGGCACAGTAGATACGCTACTTCTTCCAGAGAACAAAGACCAATTAACTCAAATCCTTACCTACCACGTAGTACCTGGCACCTACACTAGCGCCGACCTACGTGTGATGGCACAAAAAGGTGAAAAACTAACAAGCGTTGAAGGTCAAATGCTTATGCCAGTTCTTGAAGACAACATGCTCTACATCCAAGACGCTAAAGGTGGCAAGTCTATGGTTGAGACAGCTGACGTTATCTCAAGCAACGGTGTAACGCATGTGATCGACAGCGTACTTATGCCAAAAAGCTAATTGATAGCTTTTTAAACTAGTAGCCCCGCGGACTCCACACAGATAACCGCGGGGCACCAAATAGTAAAGGGGAAATTATATGTTACTACTTCTTGGAGCGTTCTTCGCAGGAATGATTACAGTGCTAGCGCCATGTGTGCTGCCGCTGCTTCCAGTTATTATTGGCGGTTCAATAAGTGGGAATGTAAACGATAAGCGGCGTCCGTTCATTATTGTGGCGAGCTTAGCGGTATCGCTAATACTATTTACGGTGCTATTAAAGGCAACAACGCTATTTATCGATGTTCCACCTGAAGTATTTGTATACGCCAGCGGTGGTATTATTGTTGGTCTTGGTATTTTACTGCTCTTTCCATCTATCTACGAGCATGTGATCATGAAGCTGAACTTGCAAACAAAAAGTCAGCAGCTGTTAGGTGAGGGAAATGGCAAGGGCCCTATTATTGGCGCAATTATTACCGGTGCTGCCTTAGGGCCAGTGTTTAGTAGCTGTAGTCCAGTCTATGCGTATATTTTAGCGACGGTGCTTCCAGTCAACTTCGGTGTGGCTATGATTGCGATTATTTCGTACGTGCTAGGATTGGCACTCATGCTACTGCTGATTGGATTTGCAGGCCAGCGGTTTATTCGTAAAATTCGCTTCGCCAGTAACCCGAAGGGTTGGTTCAACCGTACGCTCGCCATTATTTTCATAGTAGTGGGGCTACTTATTATTACCGGCTACGATAAAAAACTACAAACCTATGTTTCTGAAAATACTATATTCGATTTCGACAGCCTCTCCGCTAAGCTTATTCCAGCTAAAGGGCTAGAAACAAACGAAGAAGTATTAAATGTAGAGCCGTACACGGCGCCGGAATTTGTAGGGTTAGAAAATTGGATCAACAGCGAGCCAAAACAGCTGTCTGATTATGAAGGGAAGGTGGTATTACTCGACTTTTGGACGTATAGCTGTATTAACTGTATCCGCACGCAGCCGTACCTAAAAGACTGGTACAGTACCTATAAAGATAGTGGGTTCGAAATTATTGGCGTGCACGCTCCTGAGTTTTCATTCGAGCGAAATCCGGCAAATGTTGAAAAGGCGGCAAAAAATGCCGGGCTAACCTATCCAATCGCGCTCGATAACGACTTCAGGACATGGAACGCATACAACAACCAATTTTGGCCAGCAACCTATCTTATAGACAAAGATGGCAACGTGCGCAGGTACCATGGTGGCGAGGGTGAGTATAAGGAAACCGAACAGGCTATTCGTACATTGCTACTGGAGGATGGTGGTTCGGTACCGAATAAAACAACCAGTGCGCTGAATGGTGAAGTGCCGGTATCCGAAAAGCAAACCCCTGAAACATACTTGGGTACTCGCCGCGCAAGTAACTTTGTGGCAGATAAGCCGCTCACTACGGGCATCAAAAGCTTCACTCCTTCTGATCTGACGCGCGTGAATCAATGGACATTGAGCGGGGAGTGGGAAGTTACTTCTGAAGGAATTAAAGCGCGCAGCAATAGCGAACTAACGTTCAGGTTCGCCGCCAAAGATATGTATGTGGTGACCGCGGGTAATGTAGACGCTACGAATATTTCAGTAACGCTAAACGGTACACCGATTAGCCAAACTGGCAAAGCCGGAAGTGACGTGCAAGATTCAAAAGTAACGATTACAAGTGGTCAGCTATACCGACTTGTTGACATGAAGCAATTCACTGAAGACGCAACCGTTACTCTAACGGTGCCAGCTGGCGTGCAACTGAACGTATTTACCTTTGGTAGCTAGCCCTTAGGTTCGGCCGCTACCCAAATAGGCGCAGTTCTCTCGCGAGTAGTAGTGCAACAGCAAATACAATGGTGCCAAGAACTACCAGCAAACTCCCAATACCGGTTGCTGGTAGGCTCCCTCGGCGGATTGCTAGGTCGGAAGCGAGGAAGCTAATTTAGCCAATACTGGCCCTTTTGGCGCGAAATGTTAATGAACCAACGCCTGCTATAGTGCCGTAGCGTGAATCGGTTGCAATAAACGCTACCGCTGCACCACCAGCTCTTGACGTTAAGCCCGTCCGCACTCAAGCGAGCAGTGTTCGTTCGTTTGCTGATAAAAAGCGAACATCAACATCTAAGCTATTTTTTGGTTTAGTTTTTTGAAACATTAATTTAATTATAACAAGTTACATCATTAGGCAAACTGCTTGTGGCATCGCAGAATACGCCAATTTTTAAATAATCTCGCATACTATAAAAAATCTTTAGAGCAAATTAAGAAAGAATTAGCCAATACAACCAAATAAAAAACAGCCTAACGCGGCTGTACTTTATGTGGTGCAATCAAGCAGAATTTACTTAAACTTTTTGAAGCTATCCTGTTAGGCGGTATTAAAAATGCACCACAGCAACCTTCTATCAAAAGTACGACATGTAAGATTATTTATTGAGCTTTTTCTCGGTGAGCTGCAATAACTATTGCTTTTAGCACATCAATTTCATCAACATCATCGACTGTTTTCGTTGCGCTTTCATCAAAGTAGACCCCGCCTGGTATACGTCGTTCAACTGTATCGTTCTTCGAAACAGTTCCATTATGATTAAAGCAGTAAGACACAGGTTCTGCATACTCAACTACACCACGAGTAATTATTAAACTATCAGGTTTATCATCATACGCAGGCCAGTAAGTAACAGCCCACGCGACGCCGCCGATGTTGATCCATATGCCAGAAGGAGAGTCATACAAATCAATATTCGCTCTACATTCCTCAAATGTTGAGTTGACTAGAAATTCTACTTGGGATTCAGGTGTATAGTCTTGTGAGGGGTCTTTATCCATAAAAATAAAATACCATAAATAATGGTATTTGTAAATGGTGCAACATAGTTGACGCATTTCAAACGACAGCTACGCTTGCTCAAGAGGATTATAAGCTAAAACACCTGGCCGAACAATTCAGACTTGCAGACAATTTGATATAAAACGCTCAGAGTTTCAAACCATTAGGCAGCAATGCCTATTTTATACTTAAGCATTAGAAGACTTGATATGCAGTAGTTTATTGCTTATTGGCATTGACCGAGTGGATGAGCTTCGACATTTTCTGCAAAGCGTCCTCGAATGAAAAGAAATAAATGCGTTCTGTACCTACCTTGTGATGACTAACAATTCCCGCTTCTTGCAATATACCAAGATGATGCGAGACGGTTGGTCGAGAAAGGTTAATTCGTTTCGCAATACTCAGCACACTGAGGTTATCCTCTTCGTTAATAGCAAACAGGATCTTTTGCCTGGTCGTGCTGCCAAGAGCATTGAATATAGGTAAGCACGCCTCGAAATTACTTTTCGGGTCCACGTATTTTTCCTATTCTTTACCCTCAATCGAGATACGAGGGATAATTCTGCTGAGCCACCTCGGCAGATACCAGGCTTTATCGCCTATCATTGATAGTACTGCCGGTCCGATAATCATCCTCACAAGGAATGCATCTACGAGTATACCGAATGCCAGCCCGAATCCAACCTGCTTGATGATGTCGTCGTGGCTGAACATGAAACCGCCAAAAACGGATACCATAATGATAGCTGCTGCCGTGACAACCTTGGCTCCGAGTGAAAAGCCATCATTTACAGATTGTTTTGCATTGCGGTTGTGTACATATGATTCACGAATACTTGAGTTCATGAAGAACTCATAGTCCATGGCTAGACCAAAAAGTATACCAAGTCCAATGATTGGTAAGAAGCTAATGATAGGCGTCGGGTCGAACAAACCGAATGCACCCCATTGGAACATAACGACTAGCGCCCCGAACATAGCACCGACTGAAAGTAAGAAGCCGATTGTTGCTTTGAGCGGAACGAGTATAGAACGAAATGCCACCAAAAGTATGAGGAAAGATAGACCGACGGTAATGCCTAAGTATGGCGGAAGGGCTTCAAGCATTTTCTGGTCAATATCCGTCTGGATGGCAGTTGTTCCAGTTACAGAAAGTTCTATCTCACTACCATTCAAAACATTGTCATCGTTTCTCAACTGTTTAATCAAATCAACCGTAGCCTCGTCCGATGGACCGCTCGTCGGTATAACTTGGATAAGCGCCTCTTTGCCGCTTGGCGCTACAGAAGCAGGGATAGCCCGAGCTACGCCTGACTGTTTACCTAATTGGGCAGCAATTTGCTGAACTTTGCTATAGCTTGCAATAAGTCGAGCAGCAGCGTCAGGATCTTGCATGCTCCCTGCGGTCATTTGCTGAGCTGCCGGTGGTAGTTTTAACTGTCCAGACATAAGTGCTAGCTTCGTTTGTTCAATTTCCTGAGACGAGGGAGTTTCTATATTCTCGGCAAGCACAATCAGAGGACCGTTGAACCCCTCCCCAAAGCCTCGGCTAAGTATGTCATAGGCCTTTCGCTGTGTCGTGTCTGAAGCCGCATACTCGTCAGTCGGTAAACCGAGACGCAAATCGGTAACAGGGTAGGTGAGCGCCACGAGAAGTATAACTGCCCCGATAATTATTGGCAGAGGCTTACGGCTGATAAAGTTACCGAGCTTATACCAGGCAGAGGAGTGGCTAATATGAAGCTCATGGTGCACTTTTGACGCATGATACGAAGCACGTTGTTTTCTAGAAAGGATACGCCCGCCGATAATCCCGGCAAACGCTGGAAGTAGCGTGATGGCTGCGACTGCCGCAATAGCAACCGTTCCAGCAGCAGCTAACCCCATTGTTGTCAGTAGCGGTATCTGTATGACAGACAACGCCGACAGGGCAATAACTACCGTTAATGCTGCGAATACCACGGCATTACCAGCAGTTCCAACTGCACTGGCTATCGCCGTTTCAAAATCATCACCTTCAAGAACGTAGTTTCTATAGCGTGACAAAATAAAGAGGGAATAATCTATGCCTACAGCCAAACCTAGCATTACCGCCAGTACTGGGGTCGTAGCGTTTATTTCGACTAAGCCGCTCAGAGCGAATACTGAACCAACCCCGACTGCAAGTGAAAAAATAGCAACCATGAGCGGTACACCTGCCGCAAACACTGTTTTGAACATGACAATCAGGACGATAGCGGCAACGAGCACGCCAATTACTTCACCTATACCGAGTATTTCTTCTGGAGCCAGCCGCACTATGTCCCCGCCTGCTTCCGTGGTAACACCCGCTGCCCGGGCTGAACTAAGTGATGATTCTACTTCCTCGGCATTTTGATAAGTTATGTAATTGCGGCTAACACTCAATTGCAACTGAGCAAAGGCTATTCGTCTGTCCTCCGACACAGCTTCATCGAAGACGAATGGACTGATGACTTGCTCAACGTCTTTTGCTTTAGCAGCTTCAGCAAGCGTCTGATTTATAGCAGCCTTATAGTCGTCTATTGTTTTTCCAGCTGGGACTTCAAAAACAATCCTACCCATTCCACCGCCCGCATTAGGAAACAGTTTTTCGGCTTTTTCTATTGTTGTTTGTGCTTCGGTACCAGGAATGGAGATATTGTTCGATGCAGGCTGCTGAAAAGCTAGCATGAGTCCTATCACCGCAGAAACTAAAATGAGCCATGCGCTAAGCGTCAACCACTTATGTTTGAATGAAAATAATCCAAGTCTTTTTATAAAGTTAGCCATAAGTTCCTTTTTAATGGTTTAATTTTTTCAACGTATACCATTCATCATACAGTAACGAGCGCCCAGTGCAAAACATAAGGATAAGAATAATTACCTGGGCTCGTATTGACTTAAAGAGGCAGAGAAAATGCTTTTTATGATCGGATTCTATCGCTTATACGGGGGATTACACAGACATTCCACGATGAAATTGCAACTGAGCTAGAAAAGAAACAGCAGGAGCTGAATGACCGCCTAAATTTGCTAACAATCGACAATAAAGCCATTCAAGTTCCAGCTTCCTATCTGTTAGACTTGGCTCAACGGTCTGAACAACTGTTCAACGAGAGCGATGAGGGGCTAAGACAGAAGTTGCTAGAATACGTACTTTCAAACATTGAACTAAAGGACAAGAAGTTGTCTTACATACTGAACGACCCCCTTTAAGTCCATCGTTGAGGCAAAGAAAAAGAGCCTTGCGGCTCATAATTCAAACATTTGGTGCAGCCGAACAGAATCTACTTAAACTTTTTCAGGCTATCATAGAAGGGACTGTCTCAAGTCCAATAGTTAGTGAGCAAAACGAGACTAAAGCTAACTTAATTATTTATTGATACTAAAATTATATTGATTAATAACCTACCATACGGTAGGATGGTATTATGATTCAAAAAAATGACATTATGGTCGCCGCTCAGGAACTGATGAAAAATGGTAAATCTGTATCATTAGATTCCGTTGCTCGCAGTATAGGCTTAACAAAAGCAGGCTTAGTACATCATTACCCAACAAAAAAAGCACTTATGCTAGGTCTTATAGACGACGTAGCTGAAAGATGGCGAACTATGCTCGAAGAAGCCCCTACTAAACCCAGCCCCGAAGAAAGAATGATGACTTATTTGAGTTATGCACTCTCTGACGAAATTGATTCATCTGATTTTGCTTTCATGGCTGACTATAAGTTGAAAGATGAGTTATGTCAAAGGTGGGCTGAGCTGATAGACAACTGGGTTAGTTTCAATGATATTAAGGACGTTGGTAGAAAAAGCGCCTTGACGACAGTACGACTTATTGCCGATGGTGCGTGGTTCGATAGGGGTCTAGGCATGCTAACAGTAAGCAAAACCGAACGACAATCAATCATATTATTTTCAGAAGAAATACTGAACAAAGGAGTAACCAAATGAAACAATGGATATTTTTAGTAGGCGCTATCGTATCAGAAGTTGCAGCTACGCTTTCATTAAAGGCAGGAATGGAAAATCCACTCTTCTACATTATTGTTGCAGTGGGCTATGCAGCTGCATTCATTTTCTTAACAAAAGCATTAAAAATGGGCATGGCTCTTGGGGTGGCTTATGGTATATGGGGTGCTAGCGGTGTTGCCTTGACTGCCGTTTTATCGAACCTTATATTCAAAGAACCTTTAACGGCAATCATGATAATAGGAATTATAGTCATCATAATTGGAGTACTTATGATTGAGCTAGGTTCTCAAGCTGCAAATAAAAAAGAAAAGAGGAACGCATAATGAGCTGGTTATTTCTTATAGGTGCAATCATTTTTGAAGTTTCAGCAGCACTCTCGCTACGCATGGCAAGTACAGGTAGACGACGTTGGTGGATTGCCGTTGCAGTAGGATATATTGTTGCATTTACTATGCTCATATTCACACTATCTAGTGGAATGGCGCTAGGCGTTGCCTATGGTATCTGGGCAGCATCAGGTGTTGCACTCACCGCTATTCTAAGTAAAGTTTTATTCAAAGAACATCTAACGCTAGTTATGTCGATTGGTATTCTTGTAGTTATTGGTGGTGTATTGATGATTGAGTTAGGTAGCGGCGCTACGCACTAATAACCTTTCTAATCAATTCTTAACATTCTGAGTCTGTTGAAGGAACTTTTCTAACAACATTTTATTCAAAATCATAAGGTTATGGTCATCTTCCATAAGCTCTTTTGCTTCCATCCATAGAGCAATAAAGCCTCCAATGTCTTCTGAGCCAGCAATGTGCCCCTCGGGCACAAAGTTAGCCCTTACGGGATGGAAAAGTCTTTTTGCTAGCTCCTTCCAGTCTTCTTTCTGGTAGTCTACTAATTCATCTATCATTTTGATTATCTCGTCACGATGACTAGAGGTGTGAGCAAAACCTACTTCCCCACAAACTGGACAAACGAGTTTCGTTTTCTTATCATGAAGGTTCTTTGGGTTAGGGGCGAGTTGGTCGATTGAAGCAAGGTGCAAAGACATATACAGTGTGTACCTGTACTGAGGGTTCGGCAGATGTGCAATTTCTCTTGCATAGTTATACGTTTGTAAGGCTTGCCAAAACTTCTTCCTTTGCCCTGAATCTAGTAAATCGACTAAGTTAGTGTAAGCCATTACACGCCTAGGAGATTCCCAATCTAGCTGACCACCCATTCTAATGTCTTTATCATAAAACTTGTTCGCTTTATTTCGCTCAATAATCTCTTCTATCGTTCCCTGTTCGTCTGACCATCTTTGTTCCTGCGGCTTTAAGCCGAATGCTAAGCCTATCAAGTTCTTCAATCGCTCAATGGTTTTGTAAGTGTTCTTTTCGTCCAGCTTCGAACTTAGTTCTAACACGACAGCTACATTGCCGAACTCACCATACCCGAAACCTTTTTTAGATGAGAATATCTTACCCCTTACGATTATTGAGTCGTGAAACGGATGAATATCATAGGATTGCTCTTCACTGTTATAAGCAATGCCTGGCATCTCAAAAAATATAGTCGGATTGCTCATGCTACTTAGTTTGCCTTAATCGCCACTCATGTTCTTTGCCGTCATGGCTTTAAAGGACGGACCCTTAAACAAATAAAAGTATGGTATAAATACTTTATGCCTAGCCGAAATGTGATTAAAGTGGATGTGCCTAACAGTTATTACCATGTATATGCTCGTGGGCACGGCAAACAAAAAATATTTCGTGATAGCGATGATTATGAGTATTTCTTATCACTTTTTGCACGCCACCTTTCGAACGATCCTGCTGTTAATGTAACCGGTAGAGTCTATTCACATTTACACGAACACATACTATTACTGTGCTACTGCTTAATGAGTAATCACTTTCATTTATTGCTTTACCAAAAAACAGATGGTGCAATGAGTCAGCTAATGCGAAGCATTATGACAAGCTATAGTATGTATTTTAATAAAAAGTATGGGCTTTCTGGTGCGTTATTTGAAACTAGGTACAAGGCTTCGCGTATATCGTCAGATGAATACCTGCTTCATATTAGCCGGTATATTCATTTAAATCCTAAAGACTGGATGGCATACCCACATTCAAGTATTCACTCGTATTATTTAGGCGCGCCCGAGTGGCTGCAGCCTGCACCGGTAATAGAGCTATTTGGTTCGCTACCAAAATACGCTGATTTTTTGAATGATTACGTCGGCTACAAAGAATCGCTAAAAGATATCAAGGATGAACTCGCCAACGAAATCAAATAAAAAACAGCTCAGTTAAGCTGTGTTTTATATGGTGCGAGTTAGAAACTTCTAGACTCTTGACCCAGCCAGAAGGGCTGGCGCAAGAGTTACTCCTGGCTATTATTTATTTTACGAGGCCAGAAGTTGATAGTCACAACAGCCAGAATTGAAAATACCGAACCAAATGGTCCGGCAGTTTCAATGGTGCGGGTTAGGAGACTCTAACTCCTGGCCTCTTCCATGGCAAGGAAGCTGTCTTAGCCCGCTCATACATCGGCTATTCCGCCGATAAAGTTTACCAAATTGTAAAGTTTCCTTTAAAACTACTCTTAGCATAGCAAAGAATTTGTAAGTTGTCAACACGTTTACGCTAGTTTGTGAGCATTTAGGTATATTTCTTTTAAATCAGGGTTAGTAACGTGAGTGTATAGGTTGGTGGTATCTAGGTTGGCGTGGCCCATAAATTCCTTGATGTAGCGAATATCTACACGGCGGTTGAGCATCTTGGTTGCGTATGAGTGGCGTATGGTGTGGGGGTGAATAAAATCAAAATCACTAGATCGGTTGCGAATAATCTCAAACATACGGCGTACATCACCAGGCTTCATCCTTTTACCGCCTAGGGTCAGGAATAGGGCGGGGTTTTTATCATCTCGTAGGCTCAAGTAATCTTTTACACAATCAAGGCTTTCATCATCTATGAAGCAAATGCGGGGTTTGTTGCCTTTACCAATAACAGTGAAGGTATTTTCTTTAATAGTATTCCTGTCTAGTGAGCATAGTTCGCTATTGCGTAGCCCAGTAGCGTAGAGGGTTTTCATAATAGCTAGGTTTCTAGTGCGGGCAAGATTGGAGTAACCGCGTGTTTTGCGCTTAACCTCGTTGAATAGGTTTTCCATTTCAATTTCTGTTAAGTATTCAACCTGCTTAATTTCTCGCTTAGGTACAGGTATATCATCTGGGTTCATTACCTCGTATCCGCGTTGCCTCAAAAACTTTAAGACTACGCGCAAACAGACAATGTAGTTTCTAACCGTGTTTGGTGATCTGCCTTTATCAAGCCACAATTTCCAATCGCGCACATCATCAAAGGTGAGTGAGCAAATATCAATCTCACCGAATCGCCTCACTAACTCGCGCCCAGCGTAAGTATACGCTTCCTGAGTTTTGGCCGATTGGCCTTTGAAAGCGATGAAGTCTCGAATATACAGCCCATAACCTTCCGTTATGGACAGTTGCCTTCCCATGCGCGTACTCCCTTAATTTTATTATAAGAATTTGGGGTAATACGATTAAAGTGAACAATGTTTCACCAAGACTTTTGCCTACTGGATAGGCCAAGTATTTCATCATATTACACCTTTTCGCCGTTTACAAGCATTAGCTTTATTTGGCTTCTTATTGGCTAATTTCTTTGCCAAATCATCTCTAGCTTGCTTAAACTTCTTAAAACCTTCGCTAGTTTCTGTAGCTGCCGTGTGTTGAGGTGCTATTATCTTTTTTACGTTTTTAGTTTTGCCCCAGGTACTCGGTTCAGCACCTTTCGTGATTGCCGTTATAGAAGCAGTGGAGTATAAGTTGCCGTCAATGTCTAGCATCTTCGCACCAATCATCACTTGCTGCTTAATTCGTTCGCCGCGCTCCTCTGATAAGTAAATTGCTGGCTGATCTATAAAAGAAATTTTCATATTTTTACCACCTTTCCGCTTGTACCTTGTTTCTTAATCCACAAGGCTAAATCGTTTTGTTTTGCTTGTAAGCCACTGAAATCAGATATTGATGGCGCGTATTGCACTCCTTGCGTAGCAGCAACCGCTCGTATCAGGGCTTGTAAAGTTTCTTTGCCGTATTTTTTCAGTAAGTTTGAGCAAGCATATCGGTTCTTTGTCTTTTGACCGTTTATGGAAATACCTGTGGTTGATTCCCAAAACAAAAACATTTCATCAATATCGGCACTAGGCGTTTTAGCCTTAACTACGTTAGTAGTTACTTCTCCTTCTCCTTCTCCTTCTTGTTTAGTGCCGGTTTGACTGCGGGTTTTTGTTGGTTTGCTGTTGGTATCCTGTTGGTAATCCCACCAATTACAGATGTGAATCGTTGTTGAGTACCTGTTGGATTCCAGTCGGATTATTGTTGCCCTTTCAAGCCTTTTTAGGACATCATAAAGCGTACTTTCTTTTAGGTTCATAAACACTGCAAGCTTCTTTCTGCCAGTCGTGTATGAGCCTGTGTGCCTGTTTACCAAAGTCAGTAAACGCGTGAACACAACGTACGAATTATTGTCGTTGGCTAACAACTCGTTATTGTTAATGTTTCTGTGTAGCTTGACAAAGCCGTTGCCCATTTTTTACCCATCCTATTTTTTAGAAGAGAACAAAAAAGCTCTCAAACCTTTGTTAGGTCGAGAGCATCAGCAGCAACATTGATACTCTTATACTACTACTTTTGGCTCTAAATGTCAATTCACAATGTATGGCTTATTTTGTATATCGCGGTCTTGAGTTCGTTCACGGCCCCACTTGCCACACGCTCGACATTGTACGCGCCTGTATACGGTCGTTGCAGTGTAGGCATAGCCCTTGTATATAAAATCAGTGCTACCACAAGCTGTGCAGCCTTCAGCGTTGCCCATAACGGCAATGTTCGGGTGATTAGTAATTAATGGTCTAAGCTTCAAATAAACATCTTCAAGTAAGCGAACATCTTTATTGTTATACTTCTCCATTTGCTTTATCGACTTCCAGCTAGGGGTATCACTCATAAAATCATCTTCAATATCGGCATAAGTTATTTTTTCTTTTGCGCCTAAGCCTAGAAATTCGGCAACATCGTTTAAGCTGTTGCTACTTGGTAGCTTTAATTTTTGTCTAGCTATACGGCAGGTATCAATAGATTTGTGGGGTGGGGGAATCTCAACATTTTCAGCCATGAAAAACGTGTTTGCCATTTTATCATCAAAGTTTATGCCGTTGTGCGCTACGCGTATCGGTGCTTCAGCTAACGTGTCAGACAGTGACTGTACAAAGTCTTTGTAGTTCGAGTAACCGTGCATATGGTGAAAATGCACATGACGCTCACCGAGCCACTTCCATGAAAATGACATAAGCAGTTGAGGCCTAATAACCTTAATTACTTTAAAATTCCACTTATTGCCATAGCCTTCAACTACTGCACGGCTAACTTCCAGATCATAAAGCAGGATGTTCTTTGAATGTGTTTTCATCAGGTCTTTCTTTTGGTGGCAGCACATGGGCTACCCAATCATATTTTTCAGGTATTGCATTTGCTAAATGGAGGGCAACAGTCCCTAGTGCAGCAAGTGCGAAAATTCTCTTAGCGGGGTGTTCCATCCATTCATCAAAGCGTTCGCTCATCATTTCGTCTGGTGGGCAAAACTTATCATAGGCTGCAACTGCGACAGGTACAGCTAGCCATGCTAACGTACTAGGCCTGGGGCGTTCCATCGTTAAACCATTCTTCAGGTATAAAATCTTCACTCACTTCATTCGCAACGTATTGATCTAACATACGGTTATAAGCATCATAATCACATTGCGGTAGATCACGCCTGTTAATAACCATAGGCCAATCATTATCAGCCATAAATTGCACAATCGTATCATACACTTCAGCGGTTGATTCCGTTCTAAACAAGTAACTCCCTTGTACTGTATTTTCTTCAGTATTTCCAGATTCGAAAAAAACATGATTAACTCTAGAAATATCAAAGTCTACACCGTTAATAGCTGCTTTGCCTAAAAAGGTGAATAAGGTAGTGTTGTATGGCGTTGATTCAAATTCGTTACCGCCTAGATTAACTCGTAGATGTTCACTCATGCTGCTACTCCTTGCATTGCATAACGTATAAAGGGCCGTTGTAGGTCAATAGCACTTATAGCCAACTCAGCTAGGTTTCGTTCAATCTCATGCGCTTTAGGGTGTCTGCTGGCACTCTCTATGGCATTCATTAGGCCGTCCATGTCTTGTAATGTGTTTCCGGTCGGTTCAAACTCTCGCCTAACGTGCTGGAGGGCGTATGAGCCAAGCAGGGGAACGTGAGGGCAAGCCTGATGTAGTTCATCGTGTAGCTTGCGGTCAATTCTTGGTATTAAACTGTGTGTATCACGAAGGCTTTTGGATTCTTTGCGTGAATCCCAAGCAACCCTCTCATGTAGTATGTGGTGAGCTGACATCATAACGATTCATCCTCGCTTTCTTTTTCTAATTGAAATAGCCGCTGCATAGAAGCAACGGCTATAGCTGCGGCACATTCACGGTTCAGTACGCCGTTTTCAAAGCGTTCTGATTCCGTGAAGTATTCCATGTTACAAACCTGCGCCAATCCTAGTTATGAATACAACCAAGGTAACGAATACCCCGATTGCGCTAGCGTATGGCTTTGTAAACGGCACGACACTACAAACAAGGTATGCAGCGAATCCGAATATAAGAGCAACTAAAAGTGCTATTAGAACAGTCATGTTAGCCCTTTACCCTTGCTACTGCATCAGCAGCACCCTCAGCGGTTAGATAGCCAACGACTACCGCGACTGCTTCCGTGTATTGTCCATTTACTACGAATGTAATAAACGCTGCTACTGCTAGCCAAAACTTACGACTTAATAGTGATTTGGTAAAATCTTTCATACACCTCCTTTGACGTATACAGCGTCATATTTTCTATGGAAATTTTCTATAACTTTTGCGGCTTCTTCAGCCGTATCAAATAAACCTAAATAATTCCTCTTACCATTTATAGTCACCCTGCTTTTCCATTTGTTTGTCTGCTTGCAGAAACCCACCCCCTTATACCCGCTTGAGTTATCGGACCTTAAGCTAGCATTCTCACAATTTTTTCGCTGTGTAACGTGCCTTAAATTGCATACCCTGTTATCGAGTCTATTTCTGTTAATATGGTCTGTTACCAGACCGTTCTTTGGCTCACCGATTATTAAATGATGAAGTTTGATTTTTTTACCTTCATGCTTTGCAACTGCGTAATTCAAACCATTATTGTGCCAGTTATGGGGCATCGCAAGATGTAAATTAAAAGTATCTATTATTGCCCAGCCATCTTTTCCGTTATTGCCTAGTGGCACTCTTGCAACGTCTCCATCAACTATTATTTGCCTTTTTGGAAGAACGCCCATTTTAACTAACTCCACCAGATACATATATGTCTTTAGGGTTGTTATTGTTAGGCCCTTCGGCAACGTACCTACGCTGCCTAGTCCAAGAAACATAACTCAACCATACATAGCCATCGTTTATCTGGTAACTGTCGTAATTAAACTTTTGACCTTTCTTGTATGTGCCAACTACTTTGCTCTTAGTAGTGGGGGAATTGCGAACATTTAGGGTATCAACTAACACCGTGGCTGTGCCTTTTGCGCTAAGCCTCGCTGTATTCGGTGCAGGTTGCGGTGTTTTTGGCTTTGGCTTTGGTGCAACTTTAGGAACAGTTTTGAATTTAACACCCTGTGTTTGCTTAACAATCGTGCCAGTATTTAGCCATAGCAAATCGTTAGGCTTCACCATGTTATTGATAGTCCACCAGCCAAAGCGGTTTAAGAACCAGCCAGTTCCAACAAATGTACCTTTTGCACACTCCATGTGTACGTTGTTGCCTGTAGCATTGCCCGCTGTACCTTCTTGGTAAAATACTGTACCTTGTGCGATACGTTGGCCCACACGTAAGTTAGAAACATTATTGTCATGTGTGAAGCTCATAGTAGCCTTAGACTTCGTGCCGTTGGCCCACTCTACTGCGTTGATACTCTCAATCCAAACGGTGTTACCGTTTTTCCATATCTTTTTAACGACACAATCAAACGGTGCATAGACATTATCTATACCAGCGTTTGCTCCAGCTATATCTATAGCGTACGTGCCTTTATGTGTACCAACACCCCAGCCCTGTGTAATATTCAGGTATCGCATTGGGAATAGTGCTTTTTGCATTAGTTACCTCCTAGCATTCTTAGTAGTGCGTCTAATAGTGGTATGCCTAAAATAGGCCGTGGTGATTGTTCTGGTTGAAGTGGTGTTTTTGGTGGGTCGGTAGCTTGTGGGGCGGGTGAACTAGGGTTTGCGGGTGTGGCTGATTCAGATTCAGTAGTTGAGGTTTCTTTCTTACTTTCTTCTGCCTGTCGCTGCTTTTCTGCTTCCGCTTGCTTCATTCGTTATGCAGCACGGAGTTCATCGGCTAGTTCAAGGCATTGTTGCTCTAGTGGCGGGTCAAGTCGTTTGAGTGATTCAGTGCCAGATGTTTCTACGAGTAAAAAGCACAAAGCTTGAAATTGTCGGTTAATAATCACGGTTTGCTTTTCGTTTTCTTCTTTGATGGTTTTAACAATGTCTATAACTGCTTCACCACGCTCTTTTGAACTTTCTGCATAGCTGTTTTGAGTAGTAAAAAGATTGAAGATTATCAACCCCGCTATGCTAACAAGAAGTACAAGGATAATAGATTCATACCAGCGATGCACGAATAGTTGAGGGTTAAATTTTAATTTCATAAGTTAATTCCTGGAATATCAATATTCGTTGCAGCAGATATAAGCATGAGTAGGGCAATGGCTAGAATAAGGCCAACATTTATAAGCTTAGGGTCACGGTAGAATGGCGGTAAATCTTCAGCACTGGGCTTATTCTTGTATACAGTTTCTTCGAGCTTAGTAACTCGGCCGTTAGTATATTTAGCCTGTTCTAAAACCTCATATGTTGTTTTTGTGTTTTCTTTTACTTCTGATTTCAAATCAGCAAACCCCTTTTCAAGCAAATTGAGGTATCTATCTTCAAGTTTTTTTGTCATTGTGAGTTCCATATTTGAACCATTGTTTTTCCAAATAAAAAAGCGGCTCACAACATTATGTGAACCGCGTTTTACTTACAATGATTATAGCACAAAAAGCCACATTTCGGTAGAGCGTCCATGAACTACCTGTAGCTATCTATATTATACCATTTTAGGCTGTTCGCTCCCATATGTAAGCCACAATCATAGGTGGAATGGTCGAAGCAGAGTCGGTATTTCCCACAAGCCCCAATGAGTTTGTGATATTGCCTGATACAGAGCCAGACCAGCCTACGTTTGTAGTTCTGTTAGCCCTGCTGACAGTTCTGTCTGGCGTTGGGCCGTCGCGGTTGACGTATGTATTCGAGCTGTCAAGGTAAAAGGGCACACCTCCAGCCTGTGATAATGGGTGCGTATGGGTGCCACTTCCACCATCACTTGTATAAGATGTACCTCGGCTCATTATCATTTTATCTTCGATTTTATTCCACGTGCCAAAGCCAAGCAGGCTTGATGGGTTGGCTGGGTTGGTCCTGTTGATATAAATCGAGCCTATCGGATAGACAAACTCTAAAAAGTTAACCCCGTCTATAGTAAATTTAGCACCATCAGCGGGCATAGAGTTTATTGATAGAGCTGCTGTACCATTGTTTTGCCCAATAAACACTATAGGCGTTCCAACCTCTACAACTCCACCAGTTGTTATCGTGCCGAATTTATCATCAACTCTAAACTCAAAAATATACTTCTTAGAGTTATCGAGTGAAACAACGAAATCAGTTACGCTAAATGTGCCGTTCGTAGAATTGGCAGTAAATGTCTTTGTGACCCATGAGCCAAATGAGCCGCCATCTTCTTTATAGCGATATTGCACCGTACCAGTTTGAATAGCGTTCTTAGCTGTACCGCCAATAACGAGTGGTGTGTAGGTACCTTCAATATGTATAGTCGTGTTGGCACCAAAGTTATTTTCGCGGGTTAGGGTAGTTGAAATAGTAGGGGCTGCGTAGTTGTAAACAGTAATATCTTTTGATACTCGCGTGGTGTTTGAACGACTATCATATGCGGTTACTAAAATGGTTCTTGTGCCACTCGTGAGCATACTGCTGAACGAGCTGGTAATATCGCTAGTAGAATAGTTTACTTGATTCGATGTACCGTCATAGGCTATCGCATAGTAGTTTTCAGTAGCACCTTTTACCGCCGTCATCTTTTCGGCACTAGGTATCTTAACTTCGAGTACAGATTTGCCTTTAACAAAAACTTGATCGTTGCCAGTTACAGAAACGGTTGTTGCATCGGTATCTTTGAATGTGAAGTCATCGTAAATAGGGTTGGCATCAGTGAGCTTCAGTGTTCGCGTTACGGTTGAATCGTCTTTGACTTGGTTGTTGTATGAGCGAATGTATAACGTAAGATTATTGCTATTTGGAATAGCATCTTGCATGGTTTCTATTTGCGTACTGGTAGGAGTCCATGTAGTAGATGAACCTACGTTGTTGATGGTTTGCAGCACTGTACCGCTCGAATTAAATAAGCGAATCGTTATTGTGTGAGTGAACGAGCTAGATTTGCGGTTAGTAATGATTTGAATAGCATCACCTAAATCGTAGCTTGTGGCGTTTGTTGAAACTTGTGAATTACGCGGTATAGTAGGCAAGCTCCATGAGCCACTAGCTGATGTGTTGTTATTGCCATATAACCAGCCTGAAACGCTTGCACTGAACGATTTAGAGCCGTCTGAAGAATGCCCCACCCAGATTGAGCCAGAGCGTAGCTTGTGTTTCTCTGCGCCACTTAATGTGATGTTCGAGTAAGTAGCTGAACCGCTAACTAAATCACCATTTACATAGCCTGAGTTTATTCGTACCGCATTTGAGTACCAATAAGCCGTATAGCCTGAAGTACCTTGTACACCAATTTCCCAGCTAATGAGTGAGCGGTTGTTAGTAATGTCCTGGTCTACTAAACGCCAGCTAAGGTAGAAGCGAGTGTAGTTTTGATAGCCAGTATTAACCGTACCTGAACTAGCCATTATGAATCCTCCTGCGATAGCGTGAACGCCCAGCCTTTATATGTTCCGTAATCAATCGGTACGGTGCGTAGTGGGGCCATGCTTACTTGCTTATCAACTTTTATTTTCGACACATTCGTTTCATCGCCATTAAAGCCAAATACTCTATCTCCACCAGCTTCTTTGCTATGAACCTCAATACCCAGCGCGTCAATTTTCGTGAAGTTGTTTTGAAATTGTGGTGAGCGAATCGTCATGCCATCTTCAGTAACCGATACGCTAGAGTTCATCACTTCGCCGTTGGATTGAGTCCATTCGCGTTTGGTTTTCCCTGGTGCAAATATTAAGTCAGTAACCTGCAAATCTGCATCATCGTCCGAAGATATTTCAATATCGTAGTAATCATCTTTTGGCAAAATTTCTTCGATTTTTACCGTATCCCAGTAGTAAGATGTTTGGTCGGGTAAGTCGATTGTAAGAACTTCGTTACGGTTTGTGAGCTTTATGTATGCTGCACCCACGGTGTTCTTTTTAACCTTTGCTGATATTGAGTAGTAGGTTTTGTCATCTTCTGCAATAAAATCTACATCTTTGCGAACGGTTATAGTTTGATTTACCGTTTTATCACTTAGGGTAAAAGCATTTCCTGCAACCGCACCAGCAGTCTTACTTTCTGTAGAGGCCTGAATGTTGAGCGTACCGCTGCCTGTTACCGTCCAGTTTTCAGGTACGTTATCAATATCGCGGGCATACATTACTGAGTTCTTAATGAGGTTTACACCACCAGAGCCTTGTACGGTAGTTCGTACCTGGTCTACATCCTGGAATACTTCACTAAACTGTGTGTTTATTACGCCGTCATAGTCGTAGATTGCTTCAACAAGTGATTCAATTTCTTGCTTGTTTTTATCTACTTCTATTTGGGTACGCTTCCAAAGGCCATTGAGTTTGCCAGCCTTGCTATAGTTCGTTTCTGTTAGGTCTGGGGCATCGGTGAATAGGGTTTCTTGTATCGAACCGTCAACTATTAGTTTACTGTTCCAAAGCACTACCGAGTACTCATTGCTGCTACTATCTTGAATAGTGAACCTATCCCCAATATCGAACCAGCCTAAGCCCTCAGTCTTAGTATCAAATGGTGTCCACGATAGTCCTTTAATTGCATCGAACATGGTTCCTATAATGTCGTTGCGTTGTTTATCAGCTATCCAATTGTTTTCTAGTTTAACTTCAGTCATGCCATACGGTATGAATGGTACATAGCCACTAAATGAAGCCTCTTTTGCTAAGTACATATCGCTGAATATGGCATTGATGTTATTTGCTTCAGCACTTGCGCCTGTTACAAATAAACGAATAGCCCAGTGGATATTATCGGTGTCATATACGAATGTATGTGGTGTACCAGCGGTTATTTCTTGCTGTGTTTTTACACCGCCGTCAAACCACTGTAATACCATCTTGGTTTCACCGTTTGTGCTTTGTGAGCCTGAGTAATATAGCGTGTATGATTCGCCAGCTTCTAGGCCTAAATCTTCAAGCATTAAGTTTGCACTTGAGTTGGCTGGTGTTGATTGGCTACGCCCAATAACTGCATCTGAGCCAGATGGGGCATATGTCCAATAGCCATCTCCTTCATCGGGTACATATGGGGCAGCGGTAGTAAAGGTAACTACATCACCGTAGCCAGTGCCAATTGAGTTTACTGCATATGCTCGAACATAGTAGGTAGTTTCAGGGTCTAAGCCTGTCATGCCTAAGTTATATGTACCTAAGCCAGCTGCAGGGGCAACAATCTTACGGTCTGTCGTATCAGGTGTGGTTTCAGTGTCGCTAAATACAATACCGCGTTCAGTAACGGTTGCTGTACCGTCTTGAGTAACCTGGCTACCGTTAAACTCGCTTGTAATGTCAGTGGTGTTCGCTGCACTACCTGTAATAACTGTTGGTGCGCTAGGAGTTTGTGCCGTAGTAAATGAAGCCTGTGAGCTATAGCTTGTTCCTGCTGAGTTGATTGCATAAGCACGAATATAGTACGTAGTAGTACCTGCAAGGCCTGTAATCTCGCTAGTAAATGTTCCAGTACCAGAGCCAGTAATAACTTTTGAGTCGCTAGTTGTTGGGTTAGTAGAAGTGCTATAAACTACACCCCTTTCTGTAACGGTTGCGCCACCATTTGCAGTAACTTCAGCATCAACATCTGCATCATCAAAGCCAACATTGTATACGGTGCCTAGCGTTACAGTAGGGGCAATAGCTGAAACGGTAAATGACCGTGCTGTAGTCCATTCGCCCCATGTATTAGAGCCGTTAGTATCTTTACCGCGAACACGCCAATAGTAGGTAGAACCGCGCGTTAAATCGGTTTGTACCGTGTAGCGAATTTGGTTGCCTGAATAGAAGGGGTCAGTTTTGCTATCTGAGCGGTTGGTGAATCCAGTGTTAGAAGCAGATGAAACGTCAATGAGTGGGGAGGTCCAACTATTAGAGGTGTGTAACTGAATCTGGTAAGTAATAGTATTTGTGTCTGGGTCTGTGCCTGTGAAATCTAGTGTAGGCTTAGTAAGTGAAGAACTGCCAGCGTTTGCGGGTGTATCTAGTACTACTGATGGTCTACCTTGCGTTTTTCGTGTTACTTGTGAGCCGTAAGCGTAGTTACTTGTGTTCCACTGTGCGTACGAACGTATATAGTAAGTAGTATTTTCTGCTAGGCCTGTAAGCGTGTTATTGAAGCTTGAGCTTGAGCCTGTGCCAGTTTGTGAGCTGTTGGCAATTGTGGGGTTTGGTGAGGTTGAGTAAACAACTCCAAAAGAATTTATGGTAACTGAATCTGGGTTGGCTGTTACGCCGCTTCCAGTGACGGTTATACCTGAAGTTGTATTACTGCTCGTTGCTCCAGTTGCTAGTGTGGGGGCTGCTACGAATACAGGGTTGATCGTTCCTATTACAGTATTTTGAGAAGCCACAATGCGAGGTCGTATAGCGCGGTAAGGTAGTGTGTCCGTTAAATTTTCTGTGTATGATGTACTCCAGGATGAGCCATTTAGTGAGGACTCAAAGGTTAGCGTAGAGCCAGCAATTTTTACCTTATGATAGCCTTCATTCAGTGGCATAGATAAGTTGTCTGCATAGTAAAGTTCCGCATATTCACCTATTGCGGGCAGTTCGACCATCAAAGAGGAATCAACTAAATCAAATGTGCCTTCAGCTGTCAGGAATCCATCTTCGCTATCAACCCTGTAGCCACCGCCACCGTGACCTGATGTAACTTGTGTCCATGTTCCTACTACATCGAACTGAGTGTTGCTAGCTGGTGATACTGTTAGGTTGTCGACTAGTGTGTTTACTTTTGGCGGGTCTTGGTAAACCCATGTAGAATTACCAGTAGAGTTAATGCCTATGTAAGCATCTTGTGAAAGTCCTGTCTGGATGACGCCGTTGCTCATAGGTGCGCTGCCCATATCAACATATTGGCCGTAGCTAGTTCCACCTGATGTGAAATTGAACTGTGCGCCATCGCCATTTATATCTAATCTATTGCTTGTAGATGAGCCGACTGCAACTAGCTTATCAAGTGTTATTTGAGCATTTGTATCTAAGTTCACTGTGTGAGCAGCACTATTCTTCGACTGGATAATGAGTGAACGGAAAGTAGGTGAGCCGATTAATTGAGCTGTGTTTGCTTGTGGTACGCTATCTCCGATAAGCAAGATAAAGTCATTGAACGACTGGTTAAAGAGCCTGGCAACTGAAATAGAGCCACTAGTAGCATTTGCGTGCATAATTACAGTAGATGACCCTTTAACAACTGTTAAATTCCCATTCGAGTCGCCTAACTGGAAAGAGGCGCTTGTCGTGGCGCCAAACCCAATTTCAAGGGTTCCAGAGCCGAGGTTTAGAGTTCCAGCATTAAGGCCATTATCACATTGATAGGCACCCTTTACTCTAAGGCGGTAAGATGAGAGTGCCAGGGTAGCGTTTCTATGGGTGACATTCGCCACTGTAGTATCACTATCTAATGATACTGTGTAGGCACTAGGCCCAACCAACTGGGCACTATCTGTCGCGCCAGGAACGCTAGCGCCTCCAGCGCCACCGTACGAGGTACTCCAAATAGCAGTATTTGACCAGTTTCCTGATGCAATTAGGTACCTGACCGCCATGCTAAGTTACCTCCGTTGAATACGTCACTTTAAACTTGTTGAGGTCTAAAATGTTCTTTGTTGTAGGCCTGTTAATGTCAGCATCATCTTTTACGTACACATCATCATTTTGTGGCTGCCTTGAAAGTACGAGTGAGTTAATCCCGCCGTATTGGTTGCCAGTTTCTAGCTCAAGTAGGTTATCAAATGTAAGTATTTCACCAGTATCGGCTATTTGTCGTAGTTCTAAATTGCCGTTTGCGTTAATAATTGCGTAGCTAGCAGCTACTTCACAAATATCTTCGAGTACATCACGGTAGGTAAAATCTTCTATGTTTTTGTAGTAATCTTCAGGTACATCAATAGCACCGTTGAATATAGAATCGTTTTCAAGCACCACACCAGCACCAGCACAAATAGCAGTTAGGTAGTCGTACATTGTAGAAGGGTATTCACCAACTGGGCTGTACGGTACGGTGAACTGCAACATATTGTCATAGCCAGTCACTTCAGTAGTATCGTTAGTTTGCTTATAGATGGCTTCGGTTATGTTGAATTTGCCTTTAAGAACGTAGTTGTATTGATCGTCATAGTAAACGCCGTAAAATACATCTATCATAGTACCTTCGAGTTCTTTTTTGCCGTTGAAGGTAGCTTTTATTTCACTCATTGCTGTTTTAAGGAAATCACCAGTGCTTGTAATGGTGTACTTAACTAAATCGCCGTCAGAATGTATTTCAGTGCCATCTTGCAACACGATATAGCCACGAACCCTCTTGATAGGGGCTTGCATTGCATCTTTAAAAGCTGAATCAACAGTTAACACTATGCACTCCTAGAGACTGGCTTAAACTCTATTTCAATTGGGTTGAATTGGCCTTTGTGTTTGCTGAGTAGTGACACTTCATAGCCATCAACGTAGTATTGAGCAGTTTTAACTGAATCGGTTTCAGGGTCATAGAAGGTAACACCAAAGTAATCTTGCCTTAGTTTAGGCAATAAGTCTGTCATATCTGCTTGCAGTAATTCGCCGCCAAACTCTACTGAAATGATTATGTTTACACCCAGTAGGGCAGAGCGTACATCACCAGCCATGTTTGTATTAGCACTACTCCACACCTTTTCATAACGAACATCATAAGACCTACAGCTAGGTACTGAGTCGCCGTCTATTAAGATT
Organism: Candidatus Saccharimonadota bacterium; assembly: GCA_012270305.1. GTDB lineage: Bacteria > Patescibacteriota > Saccharimonadia > Saccharimonadales > Saccharimonadaceae > UBA1020. Next base: position 17,106 of record JAAXIO010000021.1, on the reverse strand, counting down.
AAGTCTGATGATATAGCCATTTGTTTTCCAATTAAAAACGACTCGCACCAATCGGTACGAGTCGCGTTCTATTAGCTGTATTATAGCATTTTTACTGATTATTATCTAGGAGTTGCTGAATGTGGGTGTAATCCTTTTTCTCTTTTTTGAGTATTCTGATTTGCCACTTTCTTACTCTTTCTCTATAGCTAGGGTCTATTAGCAGCATATTAAGCTTATGCCAGGCATCATCATACCTGCCAGATCTGTAGTACAAGTCAATAAGCCTAAATCGCCATTTAGTACCATTTATAAGTAAGCCACGTTCAGCTAGTTCAGCTTCCCAAAATTCAATGAGCTTTGGTAGATCATCCTTATACTTAGCTTCAGCTTCATGTATGGCTTTGATTTGTTTGTCTTGAGCTTTGAGCTGTTTTTTGAGTATACGCTCGTACTCGCCCATAGTTAACCTACGAGGTTTAGTAATAGTTGTGTAAGTATAGCAACAAAGAAGCCCCATACTGCAATCAATGCAACTTTTCTACCATTGGTTAGCTTTTCGCTAACTTTTTTACCCTCTACAGTTTTTTCATAAGAATCTTGCGCTACTAACACACTAGCAACCACAATGAAGATGATGAATGCAACAACTTTGATGATAATTTCTGCAATTTCCATACAACTCCTTTTGTTGTACTGATGCTACCACTAATTGCTGCTAATGTCAAATGTTCAGTATAGTGCTGTTAGTCATGTATGAGCGTCCATTTACACCGTCAACAAAGAAGTTAAGCAGCGTGTCACCGTCAAGATCAACTCTTACAGGTATTTGTCGGCCAGATATGTCTGATAGTGAAGCGCGGTTAATCTTCATGTCTATTTGGCTAGTCATGTCATAGCTAGGCAAGCTCATAGTGCTAAGAGCCTTACTGGCAGGGCCTATGGCCTTTGATACGCTTGCATCAAGTCCTTTTGCTCCTAATGTGATCCCTTTTTGGAAGTCACCCATCAATGCTTTACCTGAGTAGGTTGTATAGCCCCTACCGCTGAATGGGCCTTCTTTTGCTGGTGAAAACGGGAAGAAGTCACGTACAGACTGAACTACTCTTGCAGCGGCATCTTTTGCTGCACCAATCATGCTTTTAACGCCGTTTACAAATCCAGATATAAGACTTTGGCCCGCACTAAATAGGTTAATGTTGCCGAACCATGAACGTAGTTGACCGAATATAGAGGTTATCCTATTAAAGCCACTTTGGAATGCGCTACCAAACCAGCTTGCCACATTGCCAAACACACTTCTAATCGCTCCCCATGCTGAAGCAGCAGGTTGACTAAACCTAGAGAAGGCAGAAACAACAGCCGAAACGCCTTGAGAAAATAGCGATATAAACCATGATACAATTGGCGCAAAGCACCCCTTTATCGCACCAACAACGGCACTAGCGACAGGTGGAATCATCCTTATGGAATCTGCCACTGCAGCTACGGCTAATCGAAATGGGGCAGTAAATACGTTAACTACTGCTTTTAAAATGCTAATGATGACATTGATCATGCCTGATGTGCCAGATGTGATAGGGGATACAATTGCAGCATGGAATGCAGACCTTATCGGCTCAAAGAAATTTCTCAAGGCTGTAATCACCTTTCCAAATCCTGCTGCAAACTGAGTACCAAAAGGCACTTTACTAAATATGGTGCTAAAAGCTTTGCTGATGGGGCCTATCAGTCTAGTAGGTGCCAGCGCGATACTCAGTACGGTCACAATTACAGCGAACCAGTTATCTGCGATGAATCCTATGAATTGGCTCAACGACTCTTCAGAAAATAGCCCTAGCACTAAACCTGCTACGAACGCTAATGCGCCAGTACCAACAGCAATACCTACTTCACCCCAATTTATGCTTGCGAACCAGCCTTTAATAGCATCCATGCCTATTCGCATGGCTTTGATTTCTCCAGTAATACCATTACCGATAGCAGTGCCAAGGGTTTTCCCTGCTTGCTCGAAGTTGCCGTTTTTAAGCATATCGCCAAACTCAAACACTTTTCCCATGGCTTTTCTCACGCCGTCTTGTATGTTTGGTATTTCTGCAACTATCTTCTTGCCAATTTGATCGACTACTTGAGCCATTCCGTTGATAGCACCAGAAAAGTTTTCAGGGCCAAATGCTTTTATGACATTGGCTACAGCGCGAGTGATGGCAGTTTGAAGATTAGCAAAGCTCGTGCCAATACCCTTAGTCGAGTCTCGCGCAATCTGTTGTAGTGACTTAAGGCCGCCACCGCCCTTTTCATTCATTTCGGTAAGTTTCTTAGTGAAGTCACCAACAGTAAGTGAGCCATCGCCAAATGCCTCTTTCATTTTGCTAACGCTCATGCCAAATTCTTTTGACATGGCAACAAGCACTGGGGTTAACCCACTAGTTCTTAGTGAGTTCAATGTTTGCGCGTCTAGCGGGCGGTCCGAATTCATATGCGATAGTTGTTGAATAGCATTATCAACTTCAGCAGCTGAACCGCCAAACCCTAAGATTGCATTGTTTAATGCAGAAAATATTTGTTGCCCTAATTTAACATCACCATATGTTGCAGCCAATGAGGTCATTCCGCGTATTGCAGAATCTAAAGGTGTAGGCAAACCAGTAATAGACTTTTCTAACTCTTTAACTGCTTTGCTAGCATCTTCAGATTTAAAGCCCATGTTCTCAAACGTGCGAGCCGAATTGTTAAGTGTATCTACACGCTTAACTGCTGATGGGATACTTGCGGTAATGGCAGCAATTGCACCAACTACACCAACCTTTAATGCGGTGTTAGCCATTTTACCTATATTGCTAAAACTTTTTGTTACAGAATTATCAATTTTCTTGCCCTGAGCATCAATATTGCCAAGTTCTTTATACACATCGCGCATTGCAGATTTAAACTGCTTATTCTGAGCGGTAATTTGTACTTGTAACTCTTGTATAGTTTGTGCGGCCATTATTTTTTCTTCTTCCCATATTTAATTCGTGCAACTCGCTCATAGGCTTCGTCACTAGTGAACACAACGGCTTTCTTTTCATCCTCTGCAAGCTGAGGCTTTTTCGGGAATTTCTTAGGGTTGTTTATTCCTACTGAAATGTAGCTAGCTAAAATGTGGTTAAGCTCATCCTGTCGCTTTGCTTCACGTTCAGATTTGAGCTTGAACCCATCTAAGTAGCTAGTAAACTCACCAAAGGTAAGTTCCCAGTATTCGGAAATATGAACACCTATAGAGAAGGCTAGGGGTTGGTTTGATCGCCAGAGTTCGGTGAAGCTTCTACCGTCACCGGTTGGCTGTTCACCGTTTGTGTCTGGTTCTTCATCTTTGCTAAAAAACCAGCGTTACCTAATGCCTCAACAGCAGCTTTTAGTGCATCTGTTATACCGTACTCATCCAAGTAGGTATCTGCTTCATCTTCACTGAGCCCACCAGCGCGTAGTATTACTAGCAATGAGTTTACGCTAGGTGTATCTTTATCTAAGCCTTCGAGTGTTTTAAAGAAGTTAGCCTTTAGTTCACGTTCAGCGCGAGCAATGTTGCTTGCTTTGTAGTTGAGGTTGTTCATAATATCTCCGTTTTACCGTTCGTCACGTTAATGTGGTGGGGCTATTTATTCACCGCCCCTAGAGTGATTAGCTAGCTTCTGTGTAAGTAGGTTGACCAGTTACACGTAGGGTGAAGTTCACTTTGTCTAGTCCATCAGTAGTAGCTTCACCAAATGCACGAGCAGATAGGTAAGCGTTAAATACTAAAGTTGCACCGCTGTTGTACGTAACAGTCCATTCACGAGTAGTACCAGCAGCAAATAGGCTGTCGATAATCTCAGCTTGACCGTTGTATACGTTGTTAGCTTCAACTTCTACAGAACCGTTGTCTTTAGAACCTTGTACGAACTCCATGTTTCCACCTGGGCTATCAAGAGTAGTTACATCTACTTCTTCAGCTTCGCTAGAAAGTTCGCCAATGCTTGTTAGGTTAGAAAGTACTAAATCTGCCTCTGAGCCTACGCCCGTAAGAGTAAGAGTTGTACCCATTGATCGCTGTCCAGCCATCGTATTCTCCTAAGTTTTAATACCCGAAAATCGGGTGTTGATATGACATATGTTTGCAGGGTCTGGTACGTCTATCTGAAAAGACAATCTGTAACCAATTTCCCTTAGTTTTTGTTCTGCTTGTGTAAGTAATGAATCAGCCTTTGCGCTATCTTCAGCCCAGATATCAACAGTTACTAAAATGTCTTGACTGCTAATTTGGTTATCGAGCGTCAAATCTAGTGCGTTATCTCCTATGAAAAAGGTAATTGACGGTATTACCGCCTCAGTCTTTTGCGAGCCTTGTAGAACAGTCACATTTGGAATGCTGTTTAGGGCTGCGTAAATGTCTGGTTTAGGTAAGTACATCATATGCCTTTATAGGAGTTTCTAATTTCACTAAGTACAATCTTTGTTGCAGTCTTTTTATTTTTTTGTAGAGCGGGTTGTAAGAATGGTTGTGAGCGCATCTTACTGGTGCCAAGTTCTACATATGGTGCGTATTCAAGGTTAGTGCCTATGCTAGCCGTTGCACTGTCGATAGTTGAGCTGCCACTTGTATTTATTGAGTTACGAAGTGCGCCAGTATCTACAGGGGTTATCAGTTTTGCATCACCCTCTACTTTGAACCCTGCTTTTTGTACGCCACGGCTCATTGCAGCTCTGGTGAGGGGGTCTAGCTTTTTTAGCTTTGCCTCAAGGCTTCCAATACCTTTAATGGTTACGCCCATTTAGTTCCCGCTATTTTTTTGTGTGAATCAAACGGTAATACAGAAACGGCACGATAGGTAACATTGTCATACTGAAGCAAGTCGCCTTTTTCAATGCTTACGCTGGGGTCGCAAGTTATAGAAATATCAACTTGTTCAGTAATGCCTAGTTCGCTGCGAATCTCTGCGAGCTTATCGAACTGTACGTTGCCTTTAAATGTGCCTGTAACTGTGTTTGCAGTTTCCGTTACCCACCCATCGGTAGAGTTCGTGCTTTTTGTTACCAACGAAACTGTTTTGTCATAAAAGTTTTCAGCAATTATGGCTTTGAAGTTAGCTGGTAATAACATGAACCCTCCGATAGGGGGCTAGTAGCTTCTCAAAACCTGTGAATAGCTCTTCGTCATTTGCTGAAGACATAAAAGAGCTAGCGCGTTGGTGAAATCGTACATCTTGCCCTTGGTCAATGACCGATGCAACAGATTTTTCACCTGCTAGTTCGCTTTCAGTGCGTGTATATACGCTTACTATTACTTGAGCAATCACACGTTCTAATAACGCTGGTATTTCTGTTCGGTTTAGGTAGAGTAAGACACGATCAGTAGCAGTGTCGATTAGGAAATCGGTTAATTCATTGTCAGGAATATTGCTATCTAAGATAGTTACATATCCTTTGATGGTGTTCTTTTGTTCATCTGTCATGTCTTACTCCAAGAGTGTTTGTTAAACTGCTGCTGGTACGTCAGCCCAAGCAACGAGGTCTTCAGCAACAACTTTAGTGCCGTAGCTGTAGAAAAGGTCAACAGAAGCGGCGTTGCTCTGTGGGATTCGGCTTGGTGCGTATTCATCAATAGTTACTGGTTGTGCAACAGCACCGTCAACAACTAGAATCATGTCCTTAGTCTGTCGTGTGTTAGACTCAACCTTAACGCCGTGGTAAGCTTGGAACTCTTCGCCATCTTGACCGATGATAGTGTCAAACTTAGTGCGTAGAACACCGTAAACTGACGGCTTAAGAGTAACTGTCATTAGGTCACGGTCAACACCATTAACAAAATCGTTTTCAAGTGTCTCCATGCCTTGCACAAGCTCTTCAAAAGCTGCTGCGTAGTCTGAATCATCGGCAGTTAGAGTAACTTCCGCGCCAGTAACAGCTTCGATAGCAGTGAAGAAGGCAGTATCAAGCTCACGAACTACTGTTCGGTCATGGTCTGCAACTCGGTTAGCAACTACACCGTCAACTGGAGAAAAGCGAATGTCTTTTGTTTCAATCTCTTCTACAATTTCACGGTCAGTATCGATGTTTACGGTTACTGCTAAGTCGCGTAGTGGGTCGCCCTCACCAGCAGCGCGAGCAGTACCGTAAGCTTTAGAGCTTGAGTTTACAAATCGTGACACTTGGACTGAACCCGCTTTTGGGTCGCCTGAGTATCGTGTGTTTTTCAAACGTGTTGATAAAGCACGTTTTTGAATGCTACTGATAAGTCCACCGTAAGCTTCAGCAAGCTTTGCCTTAGTAGAAGTACCAGTTAGTGAAGCGTAGACGTTTAGTGCATCTGTCTGAGCCATAACTTTTCCTTTGGTTTGCTAGAGTACTACAGTGCCTCGCGGTTGGGCGTCTGCTGGACTCTGGTTAATTTTTTCTTGTGGGGTTTTGCCTTTCATACGATCAGCAATACCTGCTTCAACCGCCTTAGTAAAAGCTTTTTCGAGGTTGGCAATGTTATCTTTGGTTTTATCCAAGTCAACATCCACCACGAACTCAACTAAATCGGATGAAATACTTTTCTCTTGCAGGAGTTCACGAGCTTCAGCCCGATTTTCCCTAAGAGTAATTTCGCGTTCACGAGCGGTTGTTTGTTCCTCTCGCTTTTTGCGTTCCTCAGCTTCCTTTTCCTCAGCTGTAAGCTTTGCCTGTCGTTCCCAATCTTCACGTTCAGCTTTGAGCTTATCGGCCATTGCCTTATCAGCTTTTTCGCGCTCCCGCTTCAATCGTTCGCTAAGGGTAGACTCCAACTCTTCTTGAGTAAAAGTTTTCTGATTCTTTTTGGCTTCATCAGCCTTTTTCTGCTCTTCAGCTTTCTTTGCTTCTTCAGCTTCTTGAGCTTTTTTGGCTTCTTCGTCCATTGGTTTCCTCCGTTTAACCGCCGTCGCGTAAAGTTGATTGAATAAAAAACGACCCTCCGAAGGTCGTAAGTCCAAAAGAAAAAACGCGCCATGGCAGGTCGCGTTTTATATGGTTACATTATACCTTAAATAGCGGTTTTATGCAATTTACCAACTTTTGCGTGTAAATCTGCATGGCACCGCCTACAAAGCCAAATGACATCAAGGGCATAGCTATAATCTTCATGATGGGCCTCCACGTTCTCGTTAGGGCATCGGCTGCAATTATCTGGCTTACGTATATTGCCATTCTGTATATGGTGCATAACCATCCTTCGCGCTCTAACCTTGTTCCTGGTGCGTTCTTGTGACCTTCGTATAGCTCCGTAAGTAACTGCCTTGCCGTGCTGGGTTTTTCGGTATCTACGCTTTAAGACAGTGTTACAGTCACGACATAGGTAGTAAGTTTTTTGAGTGCCGTCTTTAAGAGTCTGTTTGCTGTTCGCTTTTAAATTATCTGTTCCTTTGCACGACTGGCAGTATTTAGAAACCATATCTTCTCCAATTAAAAACAACCCGCCAATAATATGACAGGTCGCGTTTCTGTACCATAATTGTACCATATTTAGTCATAGGCGTATACTAGCCCCATGAACAACAATGAACGTGTATATAAAGTCACTGTCATCGCTTTGCTGCTATCTATTTTGGCAACGCTACTTGTGAAGCTTTAGTACAAGGCTTTCCACTGCTCAAAGCTGATGTTAGGTATGTAGCGTGTTTTACCTGTGTCAGGGTCACGCATAATACGTTCATCGGCCTCGTATTCATCGGCAATGTGTGCAATCTGCGTTGAACGGCAATTAGGGTGTTGTGGCGGCATATGGCTGGAGTCATCTAAAGGGAATTTCTTACCGTCTAGTTCTTGGCAAATACTCGATGTCCTACCGTCTAGGGTAGCAACGTAAATAAATTGTTCTATGCCAGCACTGCCGTAGCTTTCATTGGTAGCTATTGAGTTAAAGTAATTCGTTTCAGTGCGCACTAACCTGGCTGCTTGGTAGCGAGCTACGTTATAGCGTTCTTTGATAAGCTTAGTGGTTTTGGTTTGGCTCTGGCCTGTATTGATGGCAACGGCTAAGTCTTTCTTTAAATGCTTAACTAGGTAGCCACGGTTTTTCCAAACACGCTCTGAATAGTTTTTGCCTTTGAATTTTGTTTTTAAGAGCTTGTTAGTGGTTGCCGTATTGAGTTGTGCAAATGTGGGGGCTACACCAGTACCTTTAGATAGGTTATACATTGCGTAATTGTAAGCAGTATCAATAGTTTGCTTATGTGAGGCGGTCTGTAGGGTAGTATGGGCTTTTGCTGCGTTACTTGCTTCGAGCCATAGGTTAGCTTCAATGAGTTGCAGCCTAGTGAGCCTAAAGCCATAGCCTTGTGGTAATCGGCTAGATAATCCAGCAGCTTCTACCGCTTCCATGAACCGCCGTATATCACCCCGCGGGGCAATAGACTCTAATGCTCTAGTATCCCAGCCATTCTTAGCGTAGTAGGTGAGGTATAGGGCCTTTACTGTATCAAGGTTAGCTTTACGAGCATCTAAGTAAACACGATCAATAGCATTTAGGTATTTAAGGCTTTGTTGTTCAACCAGCGTGAGTTGTTCTTCGGCTCTACGCTCCCAATACCTGTTGGTGCGTTTGCGAAAAGCCATAGACTACTCCTCTTCGTCAGTAGGTAGGTTAGTGCCAAAGTTATTATTAGCTAAAGACTCTTCGCGCTCTTCTTTGGTCTTTTCAACGACTTTAGAAGCGTCTTTCACAAACGATAGTTGGCCCACCAAAGTTTCTTGGTCAACGATTGAATCAAGGTTGTTAATCATTTGGCTAGTTTCAAGGTCATTCTTAGGTAGTGAGCGTTTGAACACGGCTTCAACTTTGCTCACGTTAATAGTGTCACTTAGCTTAGAAGCAAGTTTAAGTACCTCAACATACATCCTGAAGCGGTCTTTAAGGCCAGCAGCAAATTGCTGTTCTTTTTTCTGTGCGTTCCACTCTAGGGATAGAATCTTATATTTAAGCGATACACCACTAGGGGCGTTACCAAACTTCTCATCGGTAAAGTCAGGTGTCTTAGAAAACTTGTGAATATCAGCAGCAATGGTTTTACGCAAAACATCAGCATCGGCTTCATCAATCTCTTTAATGAGGTATTCGGCTTTAGAGTTAGGGGGTAGGCCAATAGTACGATGCTCTTTAAGGCTTTTCATATCCTCTGGTGTCATCGAAGCACCGTAGAAAGCTAAGATTGCATCAACCAGCTTCTCACGGTCTAATACACGGTCACTCTGTAGTATATTGTAGGCATCAATAAGGCTAATAACAGACTCATAGTCACCCTTCATACGCTTGTTATTCATGTAGTGAACAACTGGCACTTCACCAAAGGTGTGTATGTCATCATTTGTTTCTTCACCAGACAATGTTTCTTTATTTAGCGTACGTTCCATTATCTTGGTGTCAGTCCAGATGGTAACGTCATAAGAATCTTTGCTAAGAACGCCCTTGCTATCTACAAGAGGTGAGTAGTACACCGCAAACATCTTATTGTGCTTGAACGTATCATCGTAAACGACAATGGTATTAAACGCGCTCAATTTCGCGCTCAATACTTCAGTATTCTCATCTACGTAGATATTTTCAAAGGCTTGCCCATACATAGACAAATCTTCAGCTAAATCAGTGTCGAGTTCGCTAATAGATTGCTCTGAATACTTCTCAACGATTGTATCTAACTTGCTTTCATCGCTAGCTTTGTAGTCTACAGAGTTACCAAGTAAATAGCCAACATTAGTATCACGAATATACTCAGCGAAGTTGTGAACAGCTAGTATTTCGTTAGGGGCTTCACGCTGCGAGGTTGGCTCATCGTCAATGTAGGATTCGAGTATGGCGTAGGTGGCAACATCTTTTTTATGCAAGGTGATAAGGTTAGCAATAGTTTTGCCATCTATTTGTGTGTCTTTTGGTAAGGTGTAGATAGTTCTTTTTTGCATATGCTATAGCCATAAAAAACGACCCCGCTGCTAGTGCATACGGAGTCGCGTTTATTAGTTGTATTATATCACATATCGAAGAATTGCACACGCCTATCGTCTACTTGCTTCGCGTAACAGATAATTGCCGCATCTGCCAAGTCCGGGCTTCTAAATCCACGCTTCTTGTAGTCATCCTTAGATTCAACACGCCGCTTACCCTTATTGTCCATTTTCCATTGGCGCGTTGTAAGTTCCATGAGTAAATCAGAGTTTTTAGGCAGTTCAATATCCTTGATAATCGTTGCCATGTGGAACCATGCCTCGCTAATCCAGTTGGGGTATTTGTCATCATCCACTGCTTTTGATCCAAAGTTTACGGCCTTTGTTTGTTTGTAGCCACGTTTTAGCATCTCATCTGTTACACCGCCGCCAACACCAGTGTCATCAATTCTTATTTCAACATGCTTTGCAAAGCCTACAAAATCTTCTAGCAAGTCACAAGTTTCTGTTGTCCTTTTCTTGGTGTAAGAAGCAGTATTGATTGTCTTGTATCCTTTACGCATCCAGAAAACAATACGGTCTCCACCCATTCGAGCAATATCCGCACCAACAATGATAGCTCCATCATCATCAATTTTTCGCTCCATAGACTCCATGGCTAGTGTGCGTGATATTATCGCGTTGTCACCTTGGCTTACTGGCTCACCTAGCCAAACATGAGCATATGTTTCAGGGCTAGTAGCTTTGTCATGCTCCATTTCGGCTCTAAGCACTTCAGGGAAAAAACCAGCACGTATTGCTGCATCATAGTTTACTTGCTTCGAGTAGGTCAGTGGGGGCGGGTTGAGTACATATTTAACATGAACAGGGTCCAGTTCATTTATACGGTTATAGGTGAAGTATAGCTGGCTTCCTTCGTTACGGATTGTCGGGCTAAGTATCTTTAGGCTGTCCTCAGAAACGCTTTGGGCTTCTTCTACCCATACATCGTCAATACCCTCAAGTGACTTAACACTCTGCGCGGTTCCTTTTTTCAAGCCCTTAAATATCATGTTAGAGCCTGTGACAGTGTTAATTATCTCGGTCTTAGTATATGTAAAGTCACTCAAACCGTACCCATCTATCAAGTCAATCATCAGCTGGTAAGATGAATCCTCAATACTATTCTGAAACTCACGAGCGCACAACTGCCTTCGTTTAGCAGCTCTGGCCTTTAACAACAATATACGAGCTACAGAGTGTGACTTAGTAGAGCCACGCCCACCATAGAAAAGAATGTTGCGCCATTTAGGGTTAAAACCCTCCTCAAACTCTCTAGGTATGAGGATTTCGACATTATTTTTTTCCTGGTTCATCTCCGCCTACAAATCTAACAAGAGCGGTCTTCAGCTCGTTCCCGCCACTCGTTACATCTAAGGTTGCATCAGGCTTACCCATAGCTCTATCTAACATATCGCTTATAGTGCGGCTATCAGGTACTTTAGTTGTCATGAAGAAGTATTCACTATCATTATCCCCCATAGTTCCAGCCATGCCCTCATTCTCTTCTAAGAACTTGCTAATAATCTCAGGGTCAGTAACCATTTCTGGTTTGCGTCTGTTGCCCTTGGAGTCGGTATGAATAACGAATAGCATCTGAGTGCCAACAGCTAGAGAATACTGAGCATTGAATATCTTTGTAGCGTTACGCCTGATGCGGTCTTGGTATTCTTTCTTGACTGCCATTGCATCAAGAGTCTTTTGGTCTAACTGGCCTTTCTTCCTGCCAGCTCCTTTTCTAGCTCCACCATGTTTTGTTTCTGCCATATTACATCCTATTTTGATTAAAAATTCAAGTTATCAAAATTAATCCCCAAATCTTCAGCGCGTTGGCGTTGTATTTCACGGTGACTATTTCGTATTTGTTTGACTTGGAACGGTCGAGCGTTTTCAACTCCCCTTAGAGCTGACTCAGAGTTACTTCTTAAAGCCCAATCTATATCTAACGCCATATCAATCTTTTCATATTCACCAATAATTTCAGCTACAAGCTGAGTGAGCTGTTGCTTAAAGTTACTTTTAAATTCAGCGCATACATCGTTACTGTGCGGGTCACCTATTTTGCATCTTCGTATGTGCAAATCGGAAAGTATTTCATCTATTGTCGGCTTGCTCATAATCCCACCCTTGCACAAGAAAAAGTGGAATCTCTAAGGATTCTTCGCCCACCGTGATTATTAGAGTTTCGCCCTCTACACGGCTTTCGATGTCCATACTCTAATTGTACTCTACTCATCGCTGTCTGTCTTTTCGGCATCTGCCTTCTTAGCTTTCTTTGGGCGTACTACTTTGAACTCACGTTTAAATAGAGTGAATTTCTTAACCTTCGTCACATCTACAGTTTTACCCCAAAGGGTTACAGTTTCTTTGCCGTCTTCGTGCTTGGTGGGTGTTACGTTTTGCATAGTTTCTCCTTTGATTTCAAATCTTGAACAAGTAGGGAATAAGTCATTTAACTTATCGTTGTATAGCGAAGTAGATATAAATTCACGGTTTAGAATGGCGTTGCTTTTCGTCTTGCCATCAACGTATTCTTTACCACCGATCTTGTGTAGGTTGCCGTATATGCTTCGATTAGCTAAATAAGTATGTTCAGTTGCTCCCTCATTAGCTTTTAATGCCTCAGCGAGCTTATCTTTGTTCATAATCATTGGTACGTGAATATCGTAATCTAGTGGCTTTGCTATGCCTTGTGATTGTAGATATACCTTTGTACGTTCTTTGCATTGTTGCCATGAGCTTGTGCCGCCTGATAGTTCGCCTTGGTGAAGTGGTTTAACTTCAGCTCTTTCGGTAACGAAAAAATCATCATTCATTAGAATAAAATCATTAGGAATGAGTGGGCTTCTTGTGATAGCAAGGTACTTAGCACGTACGTCCGAAAACCTGTGCGGGTATTTATCGGCAGCAATGACTGTGAGGTTGTTCATCCATGGTTCTCTATCACCAACAACAAAAACTTCACCGTTCCAGTTCTTGATGTTTTCTAGCGAACGTAGTGAATACCTAAGCTCACGGCCTTTGTCTGAGGTTTTCTTGTATAGGTAAACTGCTGGTAATTTCATAGTTTCTCCTTTGGGCCTTAGCCCCATAACGACAGTTACAAAAGTAGGGTTGCTACTCGGTCATTTAGTGAAGGTGCAGGACGCTTTTGTTAATGACCTATAAAACGCGGTTGAAATTATGGGGCTTCAGCGGGCGGTTAGTTGGATTTTGCCCCTGCGAGGGTAGCAAAACCGTATCATCCAACAGCCGAATGAGGAGGTGTGCGTGAGTAAAGAAAATATCGGGGTAGAGTCGATACAAAAGGAAACTTTACTGTGGAGTGCATAAGCCTGTAAGGTTGAATAGGGATTATGCTGCACACCAACCTAGGTACGAAGGAGTAGACTGGGGGTAGTTAGCCTATCTCCTCATTCGGATGCTTGACAGTTGTAGATAGAGAAGAGAGGTGACATACCAGGATTAGTTCATCACCTGGCTCTACGGCGAAGGTCATAGACCTCTGGGGGTTTAACCCTACCAGTTAACGCCGCGAGTTCTCATGCTTCTCTTTTTACGTCACGGTACCTGTTGCTGTTCCTAGTATCAGCACTCGGAGCTACCGAGCCAGTTTCCTTGCTCTCATCGCTACCTACAATTCAGAATGTAAACAAAATAAGACCCTCATAGGGCGGTGGTGAGGCACATGGCATGGACTTAACAACATACCAATATAGCAACAACCCACCTGTTGCGTTTCACCACCTTATCTGGAGAATGGAATAACCAGAAAAGAACACACGAAAATTCGCGTGTCCCTATGAAAGTCTTATTAAATTCGAGTGTTTTGGTTGCCTACCGTAAACTACTTATAGTATAGCATAAGCAGGGTAAAAAGTCACTACTCACACCCATCACAAATAGTAAGCAAACTAGGGTCGAGTGGTGCAACTACTTTACCGCTTGAAGCTGCTTCTTCATTGGCTTGCTCTTGTGCGTTTTTCATAGCAAGATCAATAGCCGCTAACTTTTCTTCAAGTGTCATTTGGTCATTGATAATAGTGTTAGCGTTCATACCCACCCCTGTTATTTTTTAAATTAAAGTCTTACTATTATAGCATTATTGATAAATTACTAATCATTTGTTTCCTTAATAGCTATCTTAGCTAATTGCCGTTTTGCATACTCCACTGCCTTTTCAGCTGCTATTAGTTGGCGTTCCCAGTATTGCTGGCGGTCTTGTGGTTTTTCGTTGAATTGATGCTTATCCATTACGCTCCTTTGTCTGGTTGGGTGAGCTGGGCTTCAATATCCAATAGTCGCTCATTCACCGTCTGGGTGCGGACTATGGAAGCATTAGTCTTTACAGTGTCGCCATTGTTCATGTTGGCAGATAGAATTCCCAGTAGCTCTAATTTGCCGCCCTGTGCTTTCGCCTCTACCTCACATTGGCGGATGAGAGGCTCTATGAGTTCGTCCCACAATTTTCGAGCCTCCCAGCCGTGTGCAATTGGTTCGCCATCTTTCGTGAAGACAGCTAAGGCACGTTGCTTATATTCTTTTGTGAACTTTACGCGTAGTTCTGTAGTAGGTGTGGGGTCATCATCATGCCCCTCGCAGTAATCTACACCTGGGTTCATGGTAGCATTCAAACAGTCAACACCATAGTTCATATGCCCATAACACTTGTCGCAAAGTTCATCGTTACACAAAGTACATCTACTCATTCCTTCTCTCCTTTAGGTGGTGGGGTTAATTCTGTCGGTTTTGATGAAACGTGCCAGTGTCGGCTGTCTATAGGACACTCGTAACTACTCCAGCCCCATAATTTAGCTCGTCTATCGGCAACGTTTTTGGGATAGACTATCTTGTTTCTGTGTTCGCATCGCTTATTCCATCTTCCCATCACCCCTCCTCGTTTAGTATTTTGGTGCGTTCAGCTTCGACTACAGACATTTTCACCGCCATAAAGCCTTCGTAACCATCGCCTAGTAACTCTTGTTCTGTGACAAGTCTATCCAGTAGTTCCAGCTTCTCATTACGGATAAGTTGGTTAATGGCTGCGATGGCTTTCGTGTGAGCTTTGGTAATGACTCTTCCGTTATTGAAGTTATCGCTATGTACGTCCACCTCAGCTTCGTTGAAAAAGTTAATAAGTATCTTCTCCACCGTCATACCTGATGTGTCATTGGTACTCATATTACTTACCTCTTAACTCAGTTATTTTAGCTCGCTCTGCTTTGACGATAGATAACGGCATGTAAATATCGCCATCACAATTAAGCCCTGGCTCTTGCTCAATCCTATCTAGCATTGCTTCCATATAATCGAGTAGGGCGGTGCGAGCTTCGGCAAAACCTTCTGTATTCTGAAAACCTTTTACTCTGTGACGCAGCTCATTGTCTTTACCCTGAGCATGTAATAAATCTGATTGAATACCGTACATAAATCCAATAGTTAGTATCTCATCTATCTGTGGTGTGTCATTGGTAGGCTGCTCACTTCTTCTATGGTTGTTCATTTGTTTGCCTCTATTAGCTCGCTATTTTCGTAGATGTTACCTATGACCTTCATGTCTTCGTCGCAGCCTTGAAGCGATAGACGCCCATCACTGACATATGTTGGCTTGTGCGCGTTCTGCCAAGTGGCTTCCCAGCCAAATCCTTTCCATTCAACAATGTAACGGTCAGGTGTGTCATCTTCTTGAGGCTCTGGTGACACGTATTCGAGTATGTCACCCTCGTATATCTCCATGCCGTTCTTGTCCTTGAGGCCGGTGTATTGCAGAATCGTCAATGGGCGGCTCTTGTAGCAAATAGGGCACGGTCGTCCTACTTCACCTCTTTGGTTGAAGAATAGCTCGTTGACACCGCCATCAGGGTAGTTGGTGAGCATTCCATGTTCCTTGCACCAGTAGCGAAGCTTAATCTCTCTCATCATCTTCTCCATTACATGAATTAGCGAGCTTAGTATCTATGCTTCCAAGTACTGTAGCTACAGCTTTCTTACCTAGTTGCATTACTCCGTATAGTGATTTGACAGTGCTGCCATGTTCCCAGGTTGGTTTTTCGTTCATTCATGCTCTCCAATATAATCAGCTTCTTCAACACCTTCACCGTCAATCCATAGTGGGGTATCAAGTGAGCTATAGAGTGCTGCTTGTGTTAACCAGGGATAGTCGCATCTTGCTATGTGTAGGGCAAGGAGGGCTGCTCCATATAAAGTCAAAATTTTTATAATTATCGAGCAGGTATTGATGAGCGTCAGTAACTAAAACGGTATCGTTTGGGTATAGCTTTCTGTAGGCACTTGCTATGTACTGCTCACTTTCAATAGCTGTGATTTCGTGCTGTTCGCCCCATAATTTACGGTTGCCACCTATACCAGCATATAGATTCAAAACTTTCATAACCCACCTTTCTTTAATCTCTAATTCCAGTGATAAACAAAGCCCACTGCACGGTTCGTTTATCACCAGAGTAAGAGGCTTGAACTATGCTCAAGCCTTAGTTGCTATTCTTTTAGTAAATCTTCAACCATACGATCTATGATGGAATCTGATATACGTTTGCTTACTATCTTGCCCCTAGCTTCTTGACGCTTTGCTATTTCGCCTAGAGCATTCATAACTGACAAGAATTTGTAGCTTTTGAGTTGCGTTAAAGCGTCTACTATTTCAGTGTCGGAATAATCATTGAGGTTTAGCTGTTTCACATAGCCTCCAACTTATCTCTAGTTTGCTTATCTTTTAATCGCTCAGCTTTGTGTGCTTTAAATCTGCGTATCATTCGGCGCACTAGGTTTTCATCGGTCTGTTCATAGCTAGGTTCATATTTACCGCAACTATCCATACCAATCTTTTCTAGCTCGCGTAACTTACGTTCAATTTTCTTTTCTGCAGCAGCGGCTTCCTTTTGTGTTTTATATGAACCGCCTCGCATACGAATATTCTTGTACTGCACACGAACTTCAAAACGGTTGGTGGCTTTATTTTTTCTAATACTCATAGAATCCCCTTATGTAGTTTTTTGAGCCTTGCTTTCTCTTTTAACTCTTCTTTGCGATATTTTTTATATTCTTCAACTACATCTGTTAATAGATTCGGGTATGTTTCGCCCAACTCTTTACTTGTGAAATAATTCTGGGGTGGCGTACTTAACTCAGCCGTCAAGTTGTTATGCTCGGTAT
>JAAXIO010000017.1:1467-8733 GCA_012270305.1 Candidatus Saccharimonadota bacterium | reverse complement strand
GCTGGAAGGTACAAACGGCTGTGTTAAACATGCAAAAAGAACTAGTTGAGATTAAACAACTACTTAAAGCAACCAATACTACGCCCAATCCGCCTGTTCAGCATCAGCCCGTTCAGCCAGATAGGTCAACAACTACAAACACTGAAGCCACTACAGCTGAACCAGCTACCAATCAGCAGCAATAGCTATTTACTCAAATACTTACCAGCGACACTCAGTGCGAACGCCGGCAACAGTATAAACACGTCAGTAAATAATAACTTAATAAGCAGTTCGGTTAACCACGTATCTGGTGTATTCCGGCCAAAAGCAGTAAATACCATCAAAATACCAATTACTCCAAATAGGACGGATGCTCCTATAAATACTTGTGTTGCATACTTTTGCATGTTCTTGTTCATAATTGCAGTATAGCAAATTGGCTACACATGCGCCGAGGGTGAGCTAATGATTGGCGCCTGATGAATAAAACTACCCTGCTCGAGAACTTGTAGGCAGGCAACGGCAACCTCATCACGACTAACATATGACTTAGTTGGACCATATTGCTGCAAACTAAACGGCTTTGGTTTAGTATTTTGCAGTTTCAATACGCGAATAATTGTCCAATCTAAGCTACTTTGCTGCAAGAATGCCACGTGTTTTTTGCCATCGTTGACGCGTGCCGGATCTATTATGCCAATCGACACGTTTAATATTCTATCAATCATAGTTATCTTATCGCCAGGAAACCGCACACCGGTGCCCGTTAAACTCACGAGCCGCGTTATACCCTGCGCATTCATGGCAGATACAAGAACTTTCATGGCATCTGTTTGCACATTTACAGGCGACTCCTTCACATGGCCAATGAAACTAGCCACAGCATCGCAATCTTTTATTAAGCGAGTAACGTCATCTTCATCTCGAGCATCGCAAGTTTGCACTGTTAGGTTTGCATGGTCGGAAAGTGTATTAGTACTATATACACCAGCTACTACTGCATGGCCCGCTCGTAGCGCCTGCTCCACAAATGCTTTGCCGGTTCTACCATTCGCAGCAATCACCGCAATCTTCATACCTGGCTACTGAAGTGTTACTTTCATTTTTTCTACAAAATAGTCGCGAAAACGAAACATTTCATTGCTCAAGGCACTATCACCACTTGGGTCGCACGGACCAAGTAAGCCAGTATGTACAAATTTACCGTTTACTTCACCTACTTTATTGTATTGCCCGCTCACATCATCGGCTGAATAGGTATCAACCACAACTGTTGAATTACAGCCTTTCATTGTTGGGGCATGCTGTGCGCTATAAGCATCAAGCCGCGCTTTCAAATCTTTGGAGTACACATCGTAGTATCCCTTATTATTGTCGAACTCGGCCGTAATGTCGTCGTACTCTGCATCACTCACATCAACAATCACTTCACGACTATTAATTATCATAGTAACCTCTTGCTTCGATGCTTCAGAAATTGCTGAAATATCATCAGTCTGGTCATTAGCTGTATCGTTTACCGTAGCTTGCTCACTTGTTTCAGTAGTAGAACTCACTCCATCATCACGCACAAAATTTTGCCAAAAAATAAATCCAAGCGAACCAATAAGCGCTATTACAAGCCCAATAATAACAACTGTGTGCATAGAGCCCTGTTGGTGATTCATAATTATGAGTTCCTTTATTTAAATAGTGCTTCTATTTAACCAGAAGCGCTTTCCACCAACAAGCAGTATTTATATAAGCTGTTTTAGGCGCGCTGCCGACACATTAGCGCCAAATACATTGCCCCCTGGCTCTAGAAGTTTACCTTTTGCTAGACCGCCTATATATAGGGTGTCGAACCCTAAGGAATCAATAATACTTGATACAATACGCACATCATCTTTACTATCCCCAGCTACAGCGATGGCTTTTCTGCCAGGAGATTTTTTAGAGCGTGCTTCATCGTGCAGATCGTGATAGCCCATATGGTTTAAGGCTTTCACTATTCGCGACGAAGAAAGGAATGCCTGCACCATCTCGCTCGATGACATGCCACTTGGTAGGATGTGGTCAATTGGCCCATCAACTTCCCACCAGTAGTTCATGGCATCGATTACCAATTTACCTGTGAGCTCCTCTTTTGGGAGTTTACGAAACCTACTCAGTGGCAAGGCAAGAATAATAACATCTGACTGACGAGCAGCTTCAGCGGACGTGGTTGCAATTGCTCCAGGTGCAAGCACACTAACACTCAGCTTTATTTTTGATGGATCTCCTGAACCAGCAATGAGTACCGAGTAACCCGCACGTAGTGCCAACTGGGATAGCGTAATGCCGAGTTTACCTGCGCCTAGAATTGCTATTGTTCGTGCCATATCGTTACCTTATGATTGACCGAGTAGCTCTCGGACGCGCGGAATCACTTCAGTTGCATATAATTCAATCATACGTCGCCGGTCGCTCGCTTGCATTGGACCAAACCCGTACACCATATCGAATCGCTTGGCATCGACGGCCTTCATTGCGTTCGCTATTTTTTTGCCTACGGTTTCCGGTGAACCGACATACATCGAGCCATTTTTTACTTCATTCATAAAATGCTCTCGGCTCATAGGTTGCCAACCGCGAGTCTTACCTACCTTATCCATCGCCTGTTTGAACAATGGAAATGCAATTTTTACCGCCTGCTCATCGCTATCAGCGATAAACCCAGGCGAATGCATACCAACTGGGTGCGCACTATGGCCAAATTCCGCACTGGCCTTACGGTATAGTTCAATATAGGGCGCAAAACGCTCAGGCGAACCGCCAATAATGGCCAGTACTAATGGGAAATTATACGCAGCCGCTCGAACAACTGACTGTGGTGAGCCGCCAACGCCGACATAGGTTTCTAATGTCCCTGACTCAGTTTTAGGGAATACGTCAGCTGCATCCAGTGATTGTGTGTGCGTGCCGCTCCACGTAACTGGCTGCTCTTTGAGCAGTTTACTAAATAATTCAATTTTCTCTTCAAACAATGCCTCGTAATCACGCAGGTCATACCCAAATAATGGGAACGATTCAGTAAATGAACCTCTGCCTAGTATTACTTGTGCCCGGCCATTAGATACGGCATCTAAGGTAGCGAAGCGTTCGAACACACGTACTGGGTCGTCGCTACTTAGTACAGTAACGCCAGACGCAAGCTTAATCTGCTTTGTTTTTGAGGCAATTGCAGATAACACCGTTTCTGGGCTTGAAATGGCATATTCTTCACGGTGGTGTTCGCCAAGTGCAATAACATCAACGCCAAGCCGATCAGCTAGCACTGCTTCATCAACTACAAGCCGAATTGACTCAGCGTAATTCATTAACCTACCATCTTCAGCTTTTGCCAAATCTCCAAATGAGTCGAGCCCAAACAGATAGTTGTTTCCAGTATGTGTCATCTAAATTTCTCCTATAGCTTATCTGGATTAATGCCGGTTGATTCTAGTAACTCACGGTTGAGCACGTACCGTTTTTCAACACCAATCTTACGTTCGAGCAACACACCGGCTGCGACTAATTTTTGAAAATGGTGACTCATAGTTGGCTGCGACAATGACAATGCTACAGAGCAGTCATTTACAATATCGTGGCTGTTCACCTCGCAACCATCACGAGCAAGTTTTCGCACAATAGAAAGCCTGGTTTCGTCGGCCAAACTTTTGAATACAGTTGTGCTTTGGTTCATGAATAGTATTATATAGATATATTTATATATTTCAATATATAAGATCTGCCATGCGAGTGCTATAGTAAACATGTGCTTGACCATCATATTCAAAAATCTATCGTATACGATCTGGCGTTTGCCGAGAGCCTTCGGTTTAGCGACCTAAAGCCTGACGGCATGGAAAATAAAGCCTTCACCTACCATTTAAAAAAAGTAATGAACGCTGGACTAGTACAAAAACAAGATGATGGCCATTATAGTTTAACGATGAAAGGCCGAAGAGTTGGGAAAGGTGCTCTCAAAAAAGAGAGTCGCCTACTCGATAGAGCTTATTCGATCCTTCTGCTCGCAGTCAGAAACATCGAAACCGATAACTGGTTACTCTATAAACGCCAAACTCAACCGTTGCTCGGACTGACTGGGTTTATGCAGGCCCAGCCGGTCGCCGAAACTGACGCACGCCGTACGGCCCAACAAACGTGCTTCGAGCAAACTGGAATTCAAACCGAATTCACAGTGCAAGGCCATGGATATTTTCGCGTCTACCGAGCTGGTGAGCTTGAAAGTTTTATTCATTTCACGTTACTTCTTAGCGACGCTCCAACTGAGGAGCTGCTTGAAACAGCGGTATCGGCCGGTTACTCTTGGCAACAAACACCGAACTTCGCGAGCCCTGATATGTTACCGAACATGCAAATACTTCACAAAATGTGCGTAGATACGCCGGGGTCGTTTGTGGAAGAGACATTTGAGTTGTAGTTGTTTTCATAAGTTGCTCCTTAGGTAATGCTTATCTTACCTACCACTATGAAGCTTAAAGCTTACAAAAACAGTGAAAACTTTTTCACTAACGTATGGGTACGAGTCAACCCACAATCAACGCTTACGTAAAAAGTAAAGGCTTAACGAACCGGCGAGCAGTAAGCTTACCGCGATCACTATCCAAAACGTATACGGTGAGGACTCAACTGCACCCGGCAGCTCAACGTTCATACCGTATAGCCCGGCAATCATAGTAGGAATGGTGAGCGCCAGCGTAATAACAGTGAGTAATCGAATGGTTTCGTTTAGTCGTGTGTCCATAACGGCACGGTAACTATCACGTAAGTTAGTAATAGTACGGAGTAAACTTTTACAGCGCGCAATCAGCTGCTCGAAGTCGATTGAAAGGTCTTCCACTAGATCGCGGTCGTCTTCGCTCAGTTGTAGCATGCGTCCACTCAGCAGTTTTTCGGTTGCGGTGTTGGTGGGAATCAACGCATCAAGATAGTCATTTAATTTTCGTTCATACTCAGTTAAGGTTGCAATATCACGTGACTGCAGTCGCTGAACGTCGCTCGTGGCAGCACGCATTTGGCGGTTGATAGTGGCCACACGGCGCTGGTATTGTCGTGAAATTGCTTCCATCATAAGCATAAACATCCGGGTGCGCTGCGCTGTAGCAATAGCACTGCCATCAATAAATGGTTGCCATAATCGACCAAGCGAATCACGACTCACCGTTACCATATATTCGCTACTGATTGCGAATAAAATTGGTGTAGTGTAGTCGTTAAAATCATCGTCGGTATCTGGCAATCGAGAGATAAAATAGGTCCAACCTTCATCTTGCTCTA
The DNA here is from genome assembly GCA_012270305.1 of Candidatus Saccharimonadota bacterium. GTDB lineage: Bacteria > Patescibacteriota > Saccharimonadia > Saccharimonadales > Saccharimonadaceae > UBA1020. The sequence goes on along the minus strand of JAAXIO010000017.1, from coordinate 3,450 downwards.
CACGCGGTACTTCATGGGGGTCAAGTGCGTCGGTGAGGACGCTTTCATCAACGCCCAAATTTATTAGCGCTATCTTCTCGTCGTCAGACGGGCGCTCCGAACGTACCCATGCACCAGGTTTTAATGTCTCAATTTGTTCAATTTTTAGTGATGCAGTCGAGGCGTTGAGATATTGCAGCATACTACAATCATACCACTACTGTGGAATCTGGATTGTAAACCTGGAGCCTTCCCCCTCCTCACTAGACACGCTCAGTCCGAAGCCATTTTTTTCAGCTAAGGACTTTGCGATCGCGAGCCCAAGCCCACTGCCGTTTGAGTGTTGGCTCGAACGTGACGAATCCACGCGGTAAAATCGATCAAAAATCTTTTCTTGGTGTTGCTTCGCAATACCGATCCCCTGATCCTCAACTGTAATCACAACCTGTTGCCGTTTTTTACTTACTGAAATAACAACTCCACTATGTTCGGATGAATACTTCACGGCGTTATCAAGTAAAATGCGAACTATTTGTTCGACGGCTTGAGTATTTGTCGTGACCTTCAATGGTAATGGTACATATTCAATAGTAATGTGCTTTGCTTTAGCAACTGGTGCAAATGACGCTATGGCTGATGACAGTATAGTTGATACATCGGCTTCACGTACTAATGAGTTATCATCCTGTTGTTTGGTAAATCCCAAGAGCGCATCAGTGAGCGTGCGTAGTTTTACCGTTTCGGATACATTATACGCAAGGAGGTCTTTTGCTTCAGGCAGTTGCAGCTTCTTTTTCCGGAGTGCCACTTCATTACTGAGCTGTAACGCCGTTAACGGCGTACGTAATTCGTGGCTCGCATCAGACACAAATTGCGCCTGGGCCTGCATTGCCTGCTCAATCGGCTCTAGTGTTTTACGAGCTAAAAAGTAACTAAAAAATATACCAGCAATTCCGGTCACGATGTTCAGTAGGACCAACCAAATCACCAACTCAATTCTTGCCTCATTCGCTCGTTCTTCAAGCAAATTATGCACGTCGTAGTAGCGATTGTTCATTACAAATGGATCAACTGCAGCCGGCAACTGTTTATCAAATTGCGACGAGCTAACTGCGTATATCACACTCGAGAACACTAATGTTAGCCCCATAATAATCACAAGATAAGTAGCAGTTAGACGATAGCGGTCATTCTGAAGAGTATTACTTAAACGGCTGTGAAGTTTACGCACTTAGTTTATACCCGAATCCCCTTACCGTATGCAGCAAAGGAGCTGTGAACGGCTTATCAATTTTAGACCGAAGAAATGTCATAAATACTTCTACGTTATTAGGGAGTACATCTGCATCAAAATCCCACACATGGGTGATAATACTTTCTTTAGATAACACCTGTCCGGCATTACGCATTAGGTATTCTAATATGGCAAATTCTTTTGCTGTTAATTGAATTTCAAAACCCGAACGCATTACCTGCTTTGTAGCAGGATTTAATGTTAAGTCACCTACTTCGAACATCTCACCAGTAGTTGCCTGTGGCCGACGCAGCAACGCTCGCATGCGTGCCAGCAGCACTTCGAAACTAAATGGCTTTGCCAAGTAATCATCAGCACCTGCATCAAGCCCATGAACTATATCTGCTTCGGCGTCTTTAGCAGTGAGCATTAAAATTGGCACATGATTACCATCGGCACGTAACTGTTTCGCAACCTCAAACCCATTCATTTGCGGCAGCATAACATCAAGTAAGATAATATCGTAATCGTCCGGTGCAGCCGATGCCGCGTTGTATCCGTCTTGTCCATTATGCTCAGCGTCAACGGCATACCCTTCATCTTCAAGGCCTTCTTTTATTGCCTGCGCAATGCGATATTCATCTTCTACAACTAATACTTTCATATGTATATAGTATGGCTATAAACTTAACGATAGCTTAACAAGACAGGTGTTACTTCTTTATTACTTCACCTTCTATAGATACATGCGGAAGCAATTTATCGAGCCA
>JAAXIO010000017.1:0-1367 GCA_012270305.1 Candidatus Saccharimonadota bacterium | reverse complement strand
TGCTGATAGGTTTCGTGCATACCAGACACTAAGAAGAACTCATAGTCCATCGCCAGCCCAAACAAAATACCAGTAGCAATAATAGGCACAAAGCTCACGATTGGGCCAGGCGCGTCGGCAACACCAAACCACCCCCATTGGAACACTGCAACAAGCGCTCCAAACATTGCCAGTACTGACAGTAGAAACCCCAGGGTTGCTTTTATTGGCACTAAGACCGAACGGAATGCAATAACCAACAATACAAGCGATAAGCCAACCACTACTGCCACATATACCGGCAGGGCACTAGCTAACTTTTCGTTGATATCGTTTTGCAAGGCTGTTGAACCGGTTACCGCGAGAGACGTGTCATCGCTACTAGTTACTTCAGCTGCAGTATTAGACTCACGGAGTGTTTCAATTAACGTGGCTGTTTTAGTATCAGCTGGCGCTGTAGCCGGAATCACTTGAATGATACCTGCCGTACCGTCATCAGTGGCGACTGCAGGCAAAGTGGTTTCAACATTCGGCAACGAATTTATTTCATCGGCTACACGACCTAGCTGCACCAGTTTCGCATACTGATCGACCGATGCCTCAATGTTAGCCAAGGCTGCCTGACGCTGCTTTTCACCTTCAGCCTGCATGGTGGCAGCTTGCTGCTGCAACATGGCCATTTGTTCAGGCGTAGTTGCACTGGCAGCCTGCTGCTGCATCATGGCGCGTTGACGTGCGGTTTCTTTAGCAATAGCATCGTTCAGTTGTTCCATTGCTGGATCGCGAATTGCCGCTTCATCAGCTTCACTCACCTTTGGGAGGCCTTCGACAATCACAGTTAGCGGCGCGTTAAACCCTGGACCAAATCCTTTTGCTAATAAATCGTACGCTTTTCGCTGTGTTGAATCAGTTGCAGCAAATTGATCGGTTGGTAAGCCTAGTTGTAAGTCGCGTACTGGCACAGCAATCACGGCAATAATCGCCAACGCTGCAGCCAGAGCTATCATTGGTCGGCGTGTTAATAATTCGCCCCACTTGTACCAGAAGGTGTTGTGACTAATAGCCTTTTGCTTACTTTTTTTTGATTGTGCTTTCGCTACCAATGTACGCTGCGACGAGTTGAATACGCGCGGACCAATAACACTAAGCAAAGCTGGCGTAAGGGTAATCGCTACAAGTGCCGACACGGCAATACTAGCAGCGCCAACTAGCCCCATAATAGTCATAAATGGAATATTTACTACGCTAAGCGCAGCTAACGCTATTACAACCGTTAGGGCTGCAAATACAACTGCGTTACCCGCAGTACCAAGTGCCATGGCAGCAGCCTGCGGGTATGCACTACCTTGTTTTAAATAGCTTCTATACTTATTAATAATAAATAGTGA
>JAAXIO010000054.1:14875-39366 GCA_012270305.1 Candidatus Saccharimonadota bacterium | reverse complement strand
ACGTGCGTGCCTCGGGCCTAAATGTAGGCGGTTCCACCTTGGCTATTACTTTTACTCCATTCATACCCGAATGCAGCCGCTATAAGGATAAACTCTACGATTGGTTAGGTCGCTTCTTCGCTTACCTATCTATTATAGCAAGGCTTGGTTCAATTCAATCTTTGAATTTTTTACTACTAACGAATTGCAAATATTCAGGTGCCGACGACCAATCAATTCGCTTGTCTTGATTAACAAATATTCTAAAGTCGTCATCCGTTCCAATAGCATCAAACACCATATACAGTTTCAATCTCGGGTACTCATTACGTTCAATGCTACCCAATGCTTGCTGATAAAAACTGTTTTTAAAGGTATCACTATAATTATTAACGCCAAACTCAGCTAACCCCCACGGCTTAGATATGTAGTTGTGTTTAGCATCACTACTACTCTCAAGTACATTGTAGAATCTTCCCACAGTATCTTGATACGACTGCCCACGAGAGCTGAATGGGTCGTACGTAACCCAATCAACATATTCATTCCCCGGCCAAAGCGCGTTAATCATGCAATCCCACTGCGAAAAGCCCATGTAGTTCATAGTCCATACTACGTTACGTACACCGAGTGTATCAAATCGCTCTCGTACAGTGCGCCACATAGCAATGTAATCTGCCGGCGTACCACTAGTGCCTTTTAATTCTTTACACTGCTCCGCGCCGTGACTGACGTCATTTTCAGGCTCGTGGAATACTGTTAAAAATAGCTTCTTTGCTCCTAGTGCCTTGATCTCGCGCGCCATTTGATCAATCGACTCGTTAATAGCAGCGTTATCACCAGCGGCCTCACTCCATACGAGCGTAGGCTTCCAATTTATATAAAGGTAGGTATTATCGCGATTATAAAAATATCTCTCATCATCACTCAGGAGATACTTGCCTGGTGGATGATAGAAGTGAATGATGTCGAATTGCTTCTGTATCAACTCTTCATGCCGAAGAACGTGCTCGCGCACCGTAGAATTATCAATGTATCCGTTTACCCATACACCAAACCATGGCCGACAAGAATGTTCAAGGTTTCCACCTACAGAAGGTGTGCAATTCCAGGGTACTATCTCTGTGAGCGTATTTGAGTCTTTAAATGATAGGTAGCCCCCCACCCCTATCACGACAATTGCCATCTGGAGCAGGCCTAGCATTGCTATAGTCAGTATTTTCTTCAGAAGCGTCATGTTGCTACATGCATATAATGTGTCATCATTCTTATGCTATACTTTCTGCATGAAGTATAGCAGACATGGTTTTACCATTGTTGAACTACTTATCGTCATAGTAGTAATTGCTATCCTGGCTGCCATAAGCATTGCTAGCTATAACGGCATACAAGCTCGAGCACATAAGGTGTCAGTCACAGCCGACCTATCTAACTTATCAAAACAATTAGAGCTTTATAGGGCAACCAATACTACATTCCCCTATGGCTCCACCTCTAATGCAACCTCTTTGGTGCTGAACACCATTCGCTATTCTGTAAATGCCGGTAGCTATGCTCAACAAGGCGGCAACATGCTTTATATCACTGATATTGGCGCAAGTACCGGAACGAAATACGCACTTCTTGCAGTTCCTAAGTTCGGAACGGCCCTAATGGTAAGTAGTTGGCACACAGCTCCTGAACCCTATACAGGCTCGGCCCCCTTTCCAGGTTCTGGATATGGCGAAATAGCCCAGGCACTCGGATTTGACTCGTTAGCTTCGGGTAATACTGTTACGTATAATGCATACGCCAATGGTGAAGGTTTTAGAATCTGGTATTAAATATACTGTCGATTGAAAGTTTCACCCCTGTTTGCTACAATGATCTGAGTCCACTTGGGTGATTAGCTCATTTGGCTAGAGCGCCTCATTGACGTTGAGGAGGTGAGAGGTTCGAATCCTCTATCGCCCACCAAATTAATAGCTGGTAGTTTACCAGCTATTTTCTTTTATCCCCTTTTACTGACTAGTTTTCCACGTGGTAAGTAGCCGTAAATAACAGGTAGATATACCCTTCATGATATATCTATCGATACTATGTTCTATTGACAAAAATTACTGCTTATGCTAGTATAAAAGTATGAGTAACGATACAAGTACCCATACAACCCACAAACCATCAAAACTCGAGAAGTTCAGCATTGGATTCGAATTTAACGAAACCTGGGCAGATGCTCGTAAAAAGTACACTGCTACGAAACAATAGCAGCAACTTAATTGCCAAATTCACCGGTCGTCACCTCTTATGGTGACGACTTTTTTATTCGGCGCCTGTAATTCATTTAGTATTCCACAAAAACATAGCCGTTTTTCCACTAGCTTTTTTAATAGCGGTATGACAATATATAGACATGATTTGCGTAAATTGTTTCCACGAGAAAACAAGAGTTACCAATTCCAGACCACATAAAAAACGATCAGGCACGTGGCGCCGGCGACAATGCGAGAGTTGCCAAACCACGTTCACCACCTACGAAAAAGCCGCCCTCGATGAAACTGTGCGTATCCACTATGCTTCACCACCGAGCACGACAACGGCGGCATTTAGCCTAAGTAAGTTAACTCTCAGTATCGCTGCTAGCTTCAGTCATGATCAACCCGCAAGACAACTTCATTCCCTGCCTTTAGCAGAGACAGTTGAGCAATTGCTTATTAGCCAGGTACGGCACCCCAGCGCAGATGATATCGCTGCAACTACACATCAAGTACTAAAACGATTCGATGAATTAGCAGCACTACACTATGCAGCCAGTCATGGACTTGTTGCACCTACGCGCAGGCGTGGACCCGGCCGACCAAGTATTAAGTAGCTAGGTGGTGAATCGTACCAGAGTTATTTATCAGAGCCTGATGCTTGCTTAGGGCCACTGTCGACTGTTGCCTTATCGGTAACGTCAAATGTATCGAGGTATTTTCCAAGTATAAGCCGTGTTTGAGAATAAAACGAACTTAGCGAGGAATAGACCACCGCAGTAAGTGGCATAAGTAACCACTGCAGTACCATCCCAATCGAACGGTGGCGCTTGTAGCGCTCTGGCCGTGGCGGCAGCATCTTAAACGACAAGAAAATAGTAATAAACAACCCAATCATTGCTACCCGCTGCAAGACACTAAGTACCTCCGGTAGCTGATTCGCCGCCACCGAGCGAGCTGCTTCTGAGTTAATAAAGAGTGGCACCCACCCACCAAACGTTACAATAATCGACACCGTCGCAAGGGTAACATGGCCATCGATTAGGCGCACTAAGCGGCTAAAACCTGCCCAAAATGGTACATTTCGATTCCGAGAGAAGACCCTGGTAGCAACGTACGGCACATCCGAAGCGCCATACGCCCAGCGTCTGAGCTGTACGAATTGCGCCTTCAAGGTTTTGATGTAGGTATCGCTCAATACTGCGTCTTGGTATATCGGTACATAAATCGGTATCACCTCGTATTTCCCGCCAAAGTAGAACCAACTACGCCAATATTGATGGCCGTCTTCAACAATGGTTCGCTTACTCCAGAAGTTCATCTCCACCAAAGCCTCCATAGGTTGCGAGTGGCTTGCAAAGTTCCTGAGCGTATGTGGCCGCATACTGCTAATAATGTTCCAAAATGAATTACCAGTTGCCACCACGCGCATTGGAGCCGGAACATCCCAAATATTATTCAAGAATAGTGAGACCGGTTGAAACGCCAAGTGCTTTCGGTCATCGCGAACGATATACTCATACGCTACGTAATCAAAATATGTTTTATGTGGGCGATTATCGCTGTCTAGCGTAGTCACAATTACACTCTGTAACGGTATGTTCTTCTTCTCAAGCCAACCGGCTAAATACTCGCCAGCATACGTAATATTAGCGCCCTTCCCGATTACCTCATTTGGTAAGCTTTTTGGATGTTGCACCAATTCAAATGCCTTAACTCTATGAGCATATTCATCACGAAGCTGCTTTACTGTTCCTTGAATTGCTTTACCGCCTCGCTCTTCATAGGCAATCACAATAATGATCTGCTTTGGGTTGAATGTACCAGATACAACCGACTCAATAGTTGGCTGAAGTACCTCATAGGATTCGTTGTAGGTAGCCACAATTACGGCGTGGAAGACATCGTCTGGCTTTGGAAACTCCTGTTCGGCCGCATTTGCCATAAGGCGCAAGTTCTCAGCATGGGCAGCGGCACCAAGTTCACGAGATGGGCTAGCCGAGACTCGCGCATATGCAGCAACCGGATCGGCCAAATCAAGCAGTCGAGCATGCCAATCAATTTTCTGAGCATTTTCAACACGGCGTGACCCGACCAGTGTGTGGTATGCAATACCAGCAGCCTTTACGAGAAGCGTACCGATAATGAGCAATATATATACGCCTGCAAGTAACGGGTTAACTAGGCTAAGTACTACTAATAAAATAATCGCTCCCCAACTGAGGATACCCGGTAGCATTTCGAAAAACCGATATGAGCGCGTACGTTTTCCTAGTGGAATTTCCAGATTGATCATATTAATTTAGGTAGGCGATCCCAAGCACCGAATAGGTGTAGGCAAACATCAACATGAGAATTACTACACTCAGCCACATAAACGCATACGCAAGCTGCTTTAAATCTACAGCAACCAACTTAGCCGCAAGCCCTACGTGCGCAACCAAAAACAACATACCAAAGCCAACAAAGCTAAGTAAATACCACCATTTATCACGATAAAAATGCGTTTCGCCAAATGATGTATAGCGGATAGCTAACTGTAGATCACTCGATGCTATGTTAATACCGACGTACGCTATGTACAGTAAACTGCCGATGATTACGCCGATAAGTAGAAGAAATAATGGCCGGTCGGCTACTATTTTTTTGGTGGTTGTATAAACTAGTTCTCTCATATATATCCTGTGGAGCCGCTGACCGGGATTGAACCGGTGACCTACGCTTTACGAAAGCGCCGCTCTACCAGCTGAGCTACAGCGGCGTCTCGCACACATGTTGATCTGCTATGCATCATTATATCACCGAGCGCCCGCGAATTGAACGACGATAAATGCAGTTGCACCAGGGGTAGAAATTTGCTAGACTATACAAAGTCTTACGACCAAGTTGCGCTCGTAGTGAAGGGGTTATCACGCCTCCCTGTCACGGAGGAGATCGCCGGTTCAAATCCGGTCGAGCGCGCCAAGAAAATACGCCCACCTTTCTGGTGAGCGTATTTTCTTTACATACTTCGCATGGATATGTGTCGGCGATGCGGTACCAAGAAACGCAAATCGCCAGGTCATGTAGTGATGCGAAATTCTGAAAAAGTATACTTTTGTCAAAATAAACGTACGAAAGAGCCAGCCCCATGGCTGGCGATAATCCGATTTAGGGTTTTGCTAGTCTCTCATTCTACTCGCCACAAACTGCCAGTTCACCACATTCCACCATGCAGCAACGTAATCATCACGTTTATTTTTATAATCAAGGTAGTATGCGTGCTCCCACACGTCTAAGCCGAGTAGCGGCTCGTCATCGCCAGTCATAATTGGCGTATCTTGATTTGCTGTCGTTACAATGCTCATATCAGGCATAAGCCAACACCAGCCACTGCCAAATACAGCTAGTGATCTTGCTGAAAATTCATCAACGAACCCCTGAAAACTCCCATAATGAGCAACTAATTTGTTCGCTAGCTCACCCGTTGGTTCACCACCTCCACTAGGGCTCATCCACTGCCAAAACAGACTGTGATTGTAATGACCGCCCCCATGATTTCGCACCGCTTGCCTGAGCGATTCGGGCAACTGGTCAATGTCAGAAATAAGCGCAGTGATGTCTGTATTTTCATAAGCATCGTGCTGATCAATCGCAGCGTTGAGTTTATCAACATATGTTTGATGATGCTTGGTGTGGTGCAGCTGCATAATGTCTTTACTGATGTAATTACCCAGTGCATCGTAATCATATGGTAATTTTGGTAATGTATACGTCATACTTCCCCTTCCGGTTAAATTACTTGCTATGAGCGACCAGGTACTTGGCTAGTAGTATCTGCGACATCAATATATTCGGTAATTTTATTGTTCTTAGCAAGGCCTTTTAGCTTGTCGTTTAATGCAGTAAGTGGTATCTTAATAAAATTATAGCTAAGCTGCCTATCATCTTTGTCGGTTAACTCAACCATATAGTAGCCATCGCCAGTGGTTGATTGAATAAAACCAGATCGATCATCGACTTGAAGCTTGAGTGCTGCCTGCGTAAGTCCCCCGTCGTGATTTGTAATTGGTACAAACCCGGAGCTCCCCACCTGAACATTTGTGTAACCTTGGTCCTGCAGCGTCTTAGCTACATCACCCAAGCTTAGCTTTGGCTTGTCGGCAATTAATGCTTCAGCTGCATTTTTAGCAGCAGTCGCCTTCGTGTCTATTTTGTACGCGACTTTCTGTCTAATTAATGAACGGCGAATAATATCACGGTACTCATCCGACGTATACCCAAGTGTGCTCAGAGTTGAATCATCGTATACATCCTGTGAAATACGACCAGATACCGTATTTAAGCTTCCCTCAATTACTTTTGTTACCTCATCTGGTGTTACAACGATACCCGACTCATTTGCGAGCTTCATTGCATAACTGTCAGCAATCGCTCCATCAAGAGCCTGGCGTTTAACATACTCAGTTTGCCGCTTGCCGTCTTCGGTAGCTAGATTGAGTCGTTCTGATTGTTCAAGGTAATGCAGCGACCCCTTCAGTGTCATAAGGTAGTCGCTATAGCGAACCTGCTTGCCGTCTACTACGGCAACTGGCACGGGAATAATGCGTGTCACTCTATAAAAAAAGGTACTGGTGTTTTGTACAGGATAGAGCTGCCACCAACTAATGAGCGTGAGCAAAATAATAGTAATAACACTAATAATAATCACATTGAACACTAAGCGGTGTTTTTCGTACTGATGAGGATATTTGAATTTGCGACCACCCGCAAGAATTTGTTCTCGGTGCTCGGCTACGGTCTCATTTGTAATGCGAGTCGGTGTTTCTATAACCTGTTTTTTACGCTTCTTCAAAATCGGCTTTTTCATAGGCTCCTTGTTTATCGATCGCATTCATAACAGCGTCTTGTAGCTTGTTATAAATTTTTTCGGGATGTTCGGCTTTATGGATCACAAGATCGCCCACAAATGTTTGAATAACAATGGTTCCGTATCCAAAAACTTCCCCACTAAACCCTGGTACATTATAGCTTATGTTTTGAATTTTCGCGAGTCGTAGCTCTACCACGTCGGTTCCAAAGAAACCGTTTTGCGTTACCTGGCGAATACGGTCGCTCGTAACGATATACACCGTGTAGTACCAGAGTACGTAGTGGTAGGCAAAGATTAGTAAGCCAAGTAGCAAGCCGCCTATTGGCAGCAAGAATAGCTCTAGCGTATCTTGCCAGATTAACGGCGGAATTGAGCTTATAGCGAACGGTATAAGAAGGCCGTAGAACCCTTTTCGCATGGCTATAATATGCCGTCGAAACACGAAGAGTAATTCCTCACCCTCGCGCTGTCCGTCAAAGGCCTTACCCTCTTTCACGTGCTTCTTCATGTTCCAAGTATACCACCAGAGAACATGGTACAATAACAAAGTTCGCCTCGGTAGCTCAATTGGATAGAGCAGTTCCGTCCTAAGGAAAAGGTTGCAGGTTCGACTCCTGCCCGGGGTACCACATCATTCCACCGGTGTACCGACACAGATTCAGACGCACTCATCCGCCCGATGGTGCCATACATTGCTACAATAGAAACATGACTACACCGTTTACGCTATCGAATGAACAACTCCAAAAACTGATTGACGTCGTAAAGCAGGCCGATACGGCCATCCTAAATATCTACAACTCATCCTTCACAGTTGAAGAGAAGTCTGACAACTCCCCGCTCACTGAAGCCGACAAAGCCTCGCATGCTATCATCACCGCTGGTCTTGCCAAGTTGTTCCCTGATATTCCAGTTATTAGCGAAGAAGGTGACGCTGTAGAAAATGAAGCTACATTAGAGACAGAACGATTCTGGCTGATCGACCCACTTGATGGCACTAAAGAATTTATACATAAAAATGGCGAATTTACTATTTGCATTGCGTTGATCGAGAATGCTCAACCAGCATTTGGGATCATATCTGTGCCGACCAAACAGACCGTCTACTACGGTGGCGTGCATCAACCAGCAATGAAACAAGTTGGAAGCTCACCTGCTGAACCTATTCATGTAGCCAGCACCCCTACCAATGTAGTATCAGTAAGTAAATCCCATCTTAGTGATGCAACTAAAGGCTACGTTGCGCGCAACTTCCCTACTGCGAAAATGGTACAAGCCGGATCGTCATTAAAAGCAGCGATGGTGGCCGAAGGACTTGTCGATGCTAATCCTACGCTTGATAGCGGCGGCATGAGCTTATGGGATGTGGCAGCCAGTCACGCAATTGTAGAAGCAGCCGGGGGCACAGTTTCTCGTCCAAATGGCGATTCTATTACGTATTCAGGCCCTAGCCTGCGTATTGGTGATTTTGTAATTAGTCGATAATAAAAACGCCGCATCACTGCGGCGTTTTTTGAAGCTATAGAGATTAGCGAGTAAACTTCTCGTGAGTTGCTTCGTAATCGTACAATTCGTCTTCAGTAAACCAGTGAGCAATTTCTTGCTTCGCCTCTTCTGGGTCGCCAGATGCGTGGATTAAGTTAGGAATGCCCTTGCCTTCGCCATCCGCATACCCATAGCTCATGTGCGAGTAATCACCACGGATGGTACCTGGTGCAGCAGACTTTGGCTCAGTAGCACCAACGAGTTTACGCACAAGACTCACCGCCTCGATGCCTTCGAGCACCATAGCAATAACCGGACCCTTTTCCATCATATCAAGGGTGATGGCAAAAATCTGATCGCCAGCGCGTGTTTTTAATTTACCGATGTCTTCGTAGTGTGTATCATAGTGAGCGCGCTCTGGAGCAAGCATTTTCGTACCAGTGATTCGTAAGCCAACTCGTTCAAAACGGCTCAAAATTTCGCCTACGAGTGCGCGCTGCAAGGCGTCCGGCTTAAATAGTATTAATGTTTGTTCAACATTTTTCGCCACGGTATCATTTCTCCTTAGTTATGTGGTGGGTAATACTTTTATTGTATCAAAAGTACCATTATAACGACAGCCGCAAGCGCTATGCGGTACCAACCAAATAGTGCCAGCCCATGCTTTGATAGATATTGGAGTAAGAAGTGAATGGCAGCAATCGCAGCAATAAACGCCGCAATATTCGCAATAATAATCATGTCTAACTGTGCGAGCATATACGCTCGATCATCCGGCTTTAGTAGTAATTTTCCGACTAAGCCCAGCATTATAGGGATTGATACCATAAAGCTGTATTCCGCTGCGGCTTTCGGGCTGAGGCCCATAATCCGGCTCGCTACAATAGTTGATCCACTGCGTGACACCCCCGGAATAAGTGCAAACGCTTGAGCAAACCCAACTACGAGCGCCCGTTTTGGGCTTAGATCAGTGCCACTCTGCTTGTCGGATTTTTTCGGTAATTTATCGACTACTACCATTAATACACCTACAAGCGCTAGCATAATCGATACCGTGAGCGGATTAAGTAACACGCTACTCTTTTGAATAAAATCTGCAAGCAGTAAGCCGAGCGCTCCAGCCGGTATACACGTAAGTACAATATTTCGTGCCAATCGAAGATCATGTTCTACGAACACCTTACGCGCTAGGTCAACCAGCTTTGGAAAGAAATATATCAGCAGCGCAAACAGCGTTCCAAAATCGAGCGCTTGAATAAATAAGTGGTCCGCCTCACCAAGTAGTAATGTTTGTGCAATCACCAAGTGGCCAGAACTCGACACCGGAATAAACTCGGTGAGTCCCTGAATAATCCCTAGAATAATTGCTTCAACAATGCTCATGCTGGCATTATTATACCGTATACTAGTGATATGTACGTATCAGAACTCATTCTGGATTATGTTGAATCACTTGAGGTTGAGGGTGGTCGTTCTGCGAAAACTGCCGAAAATTATAAGTTATACCTCGAACGTTTTGTAGAATTTACCGATGACATAAAGGTGCAAGCAATCACTGCAGAAATTGTGCGCAAATATCGCCTTTGGCTCAATCGCTATACCAATCCTAGTGGTGAATCACTGTCTACGATTACGCAGAGCTACCACCTGATAGCACTACGAGGATTTTTAAAGTACCTCGGTGAACGTAATATCGATAGCCTCCCAGCAGACAAGATAAAGCTACCTAAAGTCAGTCGCAAGCAAGTAAATTTCCTACATTACGATGAAGTCACTCGCCTACTCGAAGCTGTAGAGGGTGATGACGAGGCGTCACTACGCGATAGAGCGATTATTGAACTGTTATTTAGTAGTGGACTGCGTGTTAGTGAACTTGTTAATTTGAATCGTGGGCACATTAATACAAAACGACGTGAATTTATGGTGCGAGGAAAGGGCCAAAAAGACCGCCCGGTGTTCATTAGTAAATCAGCCGCCGAAAAAGTAGATGACTACTTAGCGACACGTATCGATAACCTACCTCCCCTATTTTTAAGTTACTCTCGCAATAATGTAGCGAATCAATCTGGTGACTACCGTCGGCTTACTTCACGCAGTGTACAGCGTATGATTGCCAAATACGGCAAACTTGCTGGCCTAACCAAACACGTTCACCCGCACGCCATGCGCCACGCATTTGCAACTGATTTACTAATGAATGGTGCCGACCTACGAAGTGTGCAAAGTATGCTGGGGCATGCCAATATTGCCACCACTCAGGTATACACCCACGTTACCGACGAACACCTACGCGATGTGCATGAACGCTTCCATAGCGACCGTTAGTATATAACGGCGTAACCCGAAGCAGTTTTACTAGGGCGTACACTCACCAGTTTCGTACTCATTCACTGCATCCGTGATGAAGAATGTCTTACACAAATTACCTTCAGTTGACAATGCTGCATTGGGCAAGAATGGATCACGCGCACCATCAGTCACCGTTAACCTAGCCTTAACTCGGCGGAATAAGTCACTCGCTCGGCCAGTTGAATCAACTTCTGGCTGCACTCCGTTAAACTCAATTTTAGTAGGCCCATTAAACAGCTCAACCGCAAGTGTCGTACCGCCGTATATGCTCATGAGTTGCAAGTATGCCTCCCTATTAGCTGCTGTACCACTAATAGGATTAGGTAGAGTTATTTCTGCAGTACATGCATAACCGTTATCTTCGTCAGTTAAATTCGTTTCGCTACAGTAAACCAATCGCGGGGAGTTACGTGAGGTAATAGGGTTCATACGCAGGTCAGTCCCAAAGTCGTGCTGAGTGATACCAGCACTCGTAGGATATAAGAAAAGTGTATGTGCGTTCCCACTTTCAAACTGCGATAGCTGGAGGTTATTCTTTCTAAACTGTATTAACTGCGCCCTGAGCATTGGCGGCCAGTTGCTCTGCCATATTTCACTAGAATCACCCGAACTAGACTTTAACAAAGTAGGGGTTGCTGTATTGGAAACACCAAAGCTACTACCGTTCAAATCCTCTAGCGTAAACCAGTGAATTATTATTTTATTAAATGGAGTACTTGATTTTAGCGGAATAACCACAGGCGTTCCCGGCTCTAAATCCTTAGATATGCCTTCAGTATTGAGCTTCACCTTAACGCACGTATACGCCTGGTTTTGCTCAGGAGAACCTACAGCTACCTCACCCTCATCAAACGTAACAACACCCAGTTGGCCAAGCGCGTCACAGTCAGGTGAGTTGAGAGCCGCTTGTATAGCCAACTCACAGTCGTTCGACGGGTCGTTCTCACACTCACGTAAGCGCACCAGCGCACGTTTTGCATCTTCAACCCCTGCCATAGCTGAGTCGTAGGCACTCTGTGATAAATCATTGTTACTAGCAATTTGCTGGTTACGAAGCACAATTTGAACAAAGCTGGCGGTCACAATCGTTACCATTAGGGCCGTAAACACGACGATAAAAATTGATACGCCACCCCTATCAGCACCTCTACTTACCTTGATACGAGACATTACCGCTCTTCCTCCTCTTTATTGCCGCTCCTGGCTGTAAACTTAAACCTGTTTACAGCACAGTTATCACTATCTACTTCATCTGATGGATCACAGGCGCCTGCGCCATCATTATCTATTAGCTCGCCGGTCTTTTTAGTACCAATCAGCAAACTTACTGCATATACGGTCTGACTTTGATCACCTTGAACAGTGTTCTCTGTTATAGATGCCTCGTGAATAGCAATGTCTTTATTGCCACTACCCAGCAGTTCAGTCGCCGTGTTCGGCAGTTGCGGGTAATATCCGTCCTCGCCTATCAGACAGTATTCGGTGCTATCCTGCCTTATAAACTTCATGAGCCGAACATCAGTAGCGTCTGCTCCACTCACTCCTGTACGGATATTGAATACGCCGATTGTTTCACCCAATGACTCAGCATAGTTCCAAGCATACACCGTATTATCTATACACAGGCGTCCACCTGTATCATCCCCTACGGTAGTTACACTACTTACAGATTGACTAAGCGAGTCGCGTAAATCGGTACTAATCTGTTGGCCAGACTGGTTTACTTCACGCAATGTTAGCCCTTTTACATAAATAGCACTGATTTGCATGGTAACCATCGCAATGGCCAACATCAGTAACGCCAAAAAGGTCATAGCAAGCGTTAGTTCAACAATCGTAAAACCTTGGTTATTACTGCGATACATCATACAGCCTCACTGTAGTTTCTATTCTCATTGGCGTCTCGGCAGTCATACCAGCGGCGATCCAGCAAGCTCGTACGCGAAATTCAAACGCTCTTGGGAAGGCATCCGCCAAAGTGCCATGTACAGTGCGCTCAATCCACAAACCATATACCCCATCTTCATGTGCCTGCGAATATACAACTGGCACCGGCTCATCTTCACTTACGATCGACTTCAACGACGACGAACTAAGCATTACGCCGGTAGGATTCATAGCAAACACTCCGCCTGTTAAATCCGACTGCGAGGGGCACCGACCTTCCGGAGGCAGTGGATTTGTATCGACGCCATTAATTATTTTTAGCCACTCGGAATCGGCTTTTTCGTTGTCAGGCAAAGCAGAGTAGGCTTGATGCGCAGCCTGTAGTGCATCGACCTGACTATCGATCTCTTGTCGCACTTGTGTAATTTCCAAGGCACGCTGCGTTGTATTTATACCCTGATTCATGATAGCAACCGCTCCCACTCCAACTAAACTGAACACCGTGATAGCAAGCAGCACCTCAATAATCGTGTCACCTCTTTGCACTCGAGCAATCAACATCCGCTGTCATCCCCGAGCGTTTCTACCGCATTTAAACTTGCAGCGTACTGTGGGATATAGACAGCCTGAATTGCACCGCCTACTCCAGCATCCGGCCGTACGCAGAAGTATTGTTCCTTTTGATTTGCAGGCACGGTCATTTCAGCCAAGCTTAAATTATTGTTAGTATCGGTGTTTACATAGGTATACACTACGCCATTAGAAGGCGATCGAATAATTGCTATTCCGATATTTAGCGGCGCTTGACTCTGCTTACTTGAAACTCTTGCACCCCACGGTATAACAAACTCTGACTCCGTTAAGCCTATTTCAGCATCCACGGCACGTGGCTTATAGCTAGCAATCGTACCGTCACTCGACGAATTTTCATTCCCCACTATTGCAAAACTTTCGAATTTTGACCCGTCGGTAATACGTAAATACCTCCCAAGAAGCATGCAATCCGATTGCCCTCTCGGATTATCAGCATCCCCCGGGGTCACAACACTGTCGCTGTTGCATGTAAAATTACTACTACGGCCGTTTTCAACGCTATATACCAAACTATACTGCTGCTGAATATAAGCATAAAAACTATCAACGCTATCTTTGTAACGCTGACTATTAATTGCGAGCGACCACCCTGTTAGCAGCCCAAGCGCCAGCAAACCCGAAATCGCCACAAATAAACTTATCTCAATTATCGTAAAGCCGTGTTGCTGTCTTGTGCCCATTTGAGGTTAATTATAGCACAAGCGTTTCAGTATTAATGCTACTAAAATCCGTAGCCAGCTAGGCGAGTATACCAGTCTACAACTGTAGTACCGAAGAAGAATGACAGGTAAAAACCAGCGATTAGTAGCGGACCAAATGGCACCTGGCTACGCCGACTGATTTTTTTACTCAGTAGTCCTGGTAATACGATTATGGTACCAATCAGATTTGCTAAGAATAGTGTTAATAATGCAAGTCGCCAATCTGCAGCTAAGAGTAAGCCGAGCGCTAGCCCCAGCTTTACATCGCCAAATCCTACCCACATACCTTTCGAAACAGTCCATAGAAGCAAATATAATCCTGACAGCGTAGCAATAGAGATGACTGTTGAAATTATAAAGGCGACCACATCATTCGTCTGCAAGAGCAACCACACCCACCATACAGCAGATAACCCAATAACCGACCACATCACACTATTTGGCAGCAACAGCCATTTCTGATCATAAAAAAATAGAATCACCATACCTAGACTAATGACTAGCAGTAGAATAGTAACGGCAAGCGGGTAGCTCATGGTTACGGAAAAATGGTACACTGCAACGAATAATACTGCAGTAGCAACTTCTATGATTGGTTCGAAAACACCGATACTCTTTTTACAGTAGGCGCATTTGCCTCCTGTTCGCAACCAGCTTACGAGTGGTACTAAGTCGTGCCATTCAAGCACATGATTACAGTGTAAGCAACGTGAACGATCTGATGCAACTGAATGCTTAGTTAACTTCTTTAACTGTTCGAATTCTTTTTTATCGTATTCCTCACCTAGTTTTTTATCTTCTTTTAGTTGATATGCTCGTATTCGCCATACAGTTGCGCCGGCAAATGAACCCATTAAAAGCCCTAGAATGGCAATGAAAACATACCACGTAATTGTTATATCCATAAGGAGTATCATAGCGCGTAAGGTATAAAAAAGGAACTCCCAGATAGGAAGTTCCTTAATGCTTTCTTACTTAGACTCTACTTAGCTTGGCAAATGGTACCGCCACCTTCGAGCACCATACGAAATGCAACGTTGCGTGAACCCGCCGCAGTAACTGAAGCACCGTCGTCACCATCACACTTGTAGCCTACCGTATAGTAAATCGTATTTTGATTCTCTTGGAATGATCCAGTAGGAACTTCTTCACCGCGAGCGGTCAGCTGGTAGTGATCTTCGCCAGTGTCGCCACCAGACGGATCGATAAATGAATCACCATCGGTAGTCATATATTGGGTAATAAACGTCGTATTCCAGGCGCTAGGCAGTGCACCTCGGTTGTTACTGGAATAGTTATTTACCGCTGTTGTCAGGCGACCCAAGTCAGCCTTACGTTGTGAATCTCGCTGGCCACGTGACAGTGCTGGATACGCAACGAACACCATCAAGAATATCAACGCCGCAATCGCAAGCACCAATACCACCTCGATGATAGTAAACCCTTTTTGATTGTTAGTACCTGTTTTCATGTTCAAATTTCCCACCTTTCGAATGCACAGTTATATCGTTTACGCTTATCATACCCAGCTTCTGTAAAAATGTCTAGTATTTTATTGATTGGTCGGTCGTGCTAAATAACGTTGTTTACCAATCCGTATATCGGCATCAGGATTGCACCTACAAGTCCACCGGCGACCACTGCCAAAATCACCATTAAAATTGGTTCAATCGCTGTCGAAATTGATTTGATTTCTTCATCTAGCTCATCTTCGTATACCTGTGCTGCACGGCCAAGCATTTCGTCAATCTTACCCGATTTCTCACCAATACTCACCATTTGTGGCACAAAAGGTAGAATGTTTTCCTCGTTGGCAAGCGAACTTGATAATGATTTACCGCCCTTTACTTTTTCAGCAGAACGATCGATTGATTTGGCAATAATGGTATTATTTACCGCCTGAGATACAATTTTTAGCATGTCGAGCATCGGAACCCCGGTATTTAGAAGTGTTTGCCCTGTTCGGGTTAAGCGGGCCATGTACAGCTTCCGGAACATGCCTCCAAACATTGGTACATTTAACTTAAAATTATCTTTTACTTTTATGCCCTGCTCAGTTGCCAAGAATTGACGGAGAAAATATATAGCTACTCCCACTACGAGAGCCACAAGCCATCCGAAATTTGTTAATACCCCCGCCATGCCAACTAGCATTTGAGTCAGGAATGGAAGCTCTTGGCCTAAATCTTCATACAAGTTTTCTACCTGCGGAACAACAGTCACTAACATAAATATAATGACAAGCAAGATTACCACCAATACAATAGCAGGGTATACCATAGCGCCCCTTATTTTGCTCATCATGGCGGCATCTTTCTCTTGCTGAGCTGCAATTCGTTTCAGGGCATCATCAAGAGTCCCCGACGCTTCACCAGAGGTTACGAGTGCCAAGAATACATTATCGAAGATCTTGGGGTGCTTACTGAACGATTCAGTCAGTGATTTACCACCTTCAACACTCGATATAATCTCTTCAATAATTGCCTGAAACTGCTTGTTCGTAGTTTGGTCGTGTACCGTGTGTAAACTTTGGGTCAATGGCAACCCAGCAGCAATAAGCGTAGACAATTGTCGCGTAAACACCACCTTATCTTTGGTGGTTATACGGCCCGAGATTTTAGCAAGTACACTATTCTCGCCAATATCCTCTTTAATTGAATGAGGTATAAAACCCTGGGTCAACAACAGCTTGGCTGCCGCCTGCTCGTTTTCAGCTTGAACACTAGCTTTAACCGTTTTACCGGTTGACTGGTCTTTTGCCTCGTAGTTAAAGCGCTTCACAAGCTACCCACCTAGCCTCTCATTAATCTTTCGAACTCTGTTAAGTCAACTGCGTATGTACGCGCCTCATCGTAGGTAATTGTACCCGACTGCACCAAGTTCACTAACGTGCGGTCCATAGTCTGCATGCCTTGGTCGGCACTCGTTTGAATAACGGCATCTAACTGGTGGCTCTTGCCCTCACGAATGATGTTACGTACCGCCGGGTTAGCAATCAGCACTTCAGCTGCAACTACTCGCCCACCCCCAATTGCTGGCACAAGGCGCTGTGAACAAATCGCCATTAAGATGTTTGATAACTGCGCCCTAATTTGCGGCTGCTGATGGGGCGGGAATACGTCGATCATACGGTCAATACTCTGAGCAGCACTGTTGGTGTGCAACGTTGCGAACACCAGGTGACCAGTTTCAGCAATTGTAATAGCTGCACTAATGGTCTCAAGGTCACGCATCTCACCAATCAGCACAACATCAGGGTCCTGACGCAGCGAGCTGCGCAGCGCTGCCGAGAAGCTATAGGTGTCGTAGTGTACTTCACGTTGCACAACGACAGATTTTTTACTTTTGTGGGTAAATTCAATCGGGTCTTCGATAGTAATAATATGGTGCGAACGTTCGCTGTTAATTTTATCAACAAGCGCAGCGAGCGTTGTACTCTTACCGCTACCTGTCGGGCCAGTCACAAGGACTAATCCTCGTGGATAATCGGCAAACGACTGCACTACTTGCGGCATACCAAGTTCCATAACGTTTTTGATTTCATTTGGTATCAAACGCAACGCCGATGCTAAGTTGCCTCGTTCATGAAAGGCATTTACACGGAAACGACCGAGGTTACCAAAGGCAAATGAGAAGTCAAACTCTTTATCTTTGTTTAGAATTTGCTGCTGATCTTCATCTAGAATCGAATATACAAGACGCTCCACCTCGGCTTCGCCTAAGGGATTGTAGCCTGGCATTGGAGTCAAACTTCCGTCAACACGAAGCATTGGCGGCAAGCCAACCTGTAAGTGTAGGTCGCTGGCGCGCTTCTTCACCACCTCTTCTAGTAGTAGCTCAATTCGTAATTCTTGATTCATATAGTTCCCACCTCGGTTTATGTTACGCCGTATCGGCGGCTACCCTATTTACTTCTTCTAGTGTGGTTACCCCACCTAGCGATTTCAAATACCCGTCTTGTCGCATAGTTATCATGCCCTGGGCAATGGCGACTTTTTGAATTTCAGCGCTAGTTGCCCGCTTTACAATCAAGTTTTGAATTTCCTCGGTTACGTCCATCACCTCGTACAACCCTGCTCGGCCCAAATAGCCGCGAGGTGTTTGAGGCGTGTCTTTACCTTTCACTAAAGTATAAGCGCTTTGGCCAGCTAGGGGCAAGTCTTTATACCCAAGATCTTGAGAAATTTGCGTCACAACATCTTTAGACTGTGGCAATAAATGCCCAATGGTAGCATGTATATTCTGCGTTTCAATAGGCGTAGAGTTATAGGTGTCACGTTTTTTTGCAACTCGCCGCACCAATCGCTGACCAATAATGGTGTTCACTGTACTAGCAATCAAGAATGGCTCGATACCCATATCAATTAGTCGTGGCAATACGCCTGCTGCTGAATTTGTGTGAAGTGTACTGAATACGAGGTGTCCGGTAAGCGCCGCTTGTACAGCCAGCTCTGCTGTTTCTTTGTCACGAATCTCTCCTACCATCACTACATCGGGGTCTTGACGCAAAATGGATCGGAGGCCACTGGCGAATGTTAATCCCACCTCGGCATTCACCTGAATTTGGTTAACGCCCTGCATTTTGTATTCAACTGGGTCTTCTAGCGTAACAATATTTACACTATCATCTTTAATTTCTTTTATGAGCGCATATAAGCTGGTACTCTTACCACTGCCGGTTGGGCCACTGGTTAAAATCATGCCATTAGGGCGCTTTACCCCTTTACGAATAGTGCGAAGTCCACGTCCAGCATAGCCCATTTCTTCGAGGTCAAAACTGTTACCTGATTTGTCTAGTAAACGAATAACCACTTGCTCGCCCCAAACTACAGGGCTAATCGCAATACGAAGGTCTACTTCTTTATCAGCTACAGCAATAGCAAACTGACCATCCTGCGGTGTGCGGTGCTCATCAATTTTAAGACTAGAAAGAATTTTAATACGGCTTACCAAGGCTGGCTCAATACTCTTTGGGAGCTGCATAATCTCACGCAGAACACCGTCTACGCGGCAGCGTATCTTTAAACTGCCTTCCAGAGGTTCAATGTGAATATCAGAGGCGCGCGTTTTTACTGCATATTCCAAAATGGTACTCAGCGCGCGGCTAATTGGGCTATCTTGAACAATTGTTTTTATATTGGAGGCTTTTTCTTTACTAGCATCCTCTTCCGACTGCACGGCAGCAGCATCTACACCCGATAAATCAGCTTTATACTGATCTAATATATGCCGCACACTGGTTTCAGACGCCATAAACACCTTTAATGGCCGCTGTATGCGGTTAGACAGATAGTCAACCGCCTGCACGTTATTAGCATCAATCATAGCTACAGCCAGACGGTTCTGCACCTCAGCAAGCGGCACGGCCATAAATCGCTCTGCAATATCTTGTGGCAGCAATTCTAAGATTTTCTCATCTACAATACTTGTACCCAAGTTCACATAAGGAACACCCGATACCTGCGCTGTTGCATGCGTAAGTAACTCTTCATCAAGAATACCCTTGTCGCTTAGCACGGATAGAATAGGCTTGTTTACACTTGCAGATTCCGCTTTCGCCTCTTCGATTTGAGTTTGAGCAATCAACCCCTCGTCAGTAAGGAGCTGAAGTAACTTTTCTTGTATTTCGGGAGTCATTAGCGCCATGCAGCCACTCCCTACTGGTCTCCAGCTTGCGAACCGCCAATTGTTACATCAACTGTTGGATTTATAGCATTACTGTTAAACACCGTTTCGTCGGGCTCGTTAATATCTGCCGAGTATGGGTCAATGGTCTTAACCTTCACAGCCTCATCAGACTGCTTTAGGCTAGGAATTGCACTCACAACAGCAAAGGCAATACCCACACTAACTGATGCGATCAAGATGACCATAGCGATATCAGTAGATTTCATTAGTTGCCCCCCTTCGGAACAGACTTTTCTTGCAAGGTTGCTTCTATTGCCGGCTGGTAATATGCCACACCACTAGCCTTAAGTGTAATCTTAGCATCTTGACGCTCAACAATAACCGACGTTAGGTTGATAGTACGAATTGAACGCTCCAATCTGCGCAACATTGTTTGAAGTGCGTTTGCTTCGCCACCAGTTACGCTTACAGTAAAGCTAAACTCAATATAGTTACCGCTCACTCCACTCACCTCTGATGAAGAACTAGAGCCTTCATCAAGGTTCTCAACGCCGGGGATTGGATTAACTGTTAGTGCCTCTATTGAAACACCGCTCCCCGTTAACAGGTTTTGCTGCAATGAAGCGCCAAGTGCAGATGAGTTGGCTGTGGACGGCAAGGCATCCAATATTACCGAAACAGGCTCAGTATCGTTAAGACGCGGGGTTTCAAGTAGCGCCGTATTTGTATTGAGAACTCGTATCTCTTTCTTAAGAGACTCCCCTACTTCGATATTCTTCCTAAGCGTACTAACGGTTGTACTCTTTTCGTTGATAACTGCTTGTCGATACATGATACGCTCGAACAAAGATAGCGCTAACACGGCACACATTCCCAGAATTACCGCGGCGCCAGCAACCCATAAGAACATGTTCTTTCCCGCTTTTTCTATTTGCTGTCGCTTGCGTAAAGCTGGTGCTGCAGTTGCCGGCATTAGTTTGTTCCTCCGCTAGTAAAGAGCTCTTTTGGTACACCTTGGGTGGAGTCGGTTGCTCGCTGCTGATTAGGTCCTACAATCTTTGTACTTGTGATTGTTGAGTCAAATAACTCTTCCGGATACACGAAGCTCAGCGAAAAACGCAGTACGCGGTTACCGTCGCTATTCTCACGATAGGTACGCTCACCCTCACTTATATCAGTCGCGATGTAAAGTGGCTCAGCCTCCTGCTCGTCAATGCTATAACGTAGTGTTGTTTGAGCGAGCGTTTTCTTAAATACTTCCATAGCCTCATAGCCGTTAGCGGCTTCTGCTTCAATCTCAATCGTACCAGTTTCGGTATCAAGGTTTAGTCGTGATATATCTACCCTGTTTGATCCCTGCGGTATAACAACAGATAAGATGTCGAATAATCGCGAACTAATGTTCTTTTCTGCCTCTACATCTGTCAGCGTCGCAAGTTGAGCCTGAAGCGTAAGACTTTTAGATAGTCCCTCAATTTCATATAGCCGTTCAGCTTCAGTTTCAATTGAGTTATCCGCCAAGGAATCTTGGACCGTCTGAACACCAAACGCATATACGCTGAGTAGCACCACAAGGCCCACAGACGCAATAGCTATCAATATTGAACCCGATATTACTAAACGCTGTTGACGCTGTGCTTTTAGTAGTTCAAGTTTTACATCAGGAACAAGGTTTACCTCAATCATTACTTGTTGCTCCTTTGCGCCAAGCCAACAACGGTGGCAAACTCATGCATAATCGGCAGTAGTTGCTGCTGATCTTCTTGCGAAACACGTACCTTCTGCCATGGATTTGCAGCCTCTACAGCTACTCCTGTCTTTGCACCTACATATTCACCAAAGCGCGGTGTACTGGCCGCATAACCAGCCAGCAGAATGCCGCCAACTGGAGTGTTCGGGTAACGTGTTTGAAAGAACTTAATAGATTTCACTAACTCACTCGTAAAGTTATCGAGCGTACCATCAAGCGCCTTCAGCACTTGACCATCTAAGCGGTCTGGCGCCAAGCCAAATTTTAGAATAAACTGACGAGCTTGCTCTTCTTGTACGTTTAAGTTTGTAACGATTGCTTTCAGTAACGTATTCAACCCAACTGGGATTGTGCGCACCAAGCGTGGAGCATCGGCGTAGGTTATCGCTAAGTCGGTTGTTTGCTCCCCCATGTCAACTAGTAGCCTTGCGTCTGCTAATCCACTAGGGAGTAGCGAACGAATCATTGCAATTGGGTCTGGCTCGGCAGCAATCACATTCAGTCCCAATGACTCTACAAATTCAAGCTGGCTTTCGGCATACTGATTGGCTGTGCTAGTAAGGAGTACCTCCTGCTGCTTTGGGTCGTGTAAACTTTGTCCAAGTAATTTCCAATCTACCTTGGCATCCTCTACGGCCATAGGAATGTACTGGTCTATCTGATACTTAATTGTGCCTTTTAGCTCAGATTCACTCATTGTAGGTACGTCGATTACCGTAGTAAATGTTTTTTGGCTCGGCAGGCCAATCGCCACATCACGTGCCTTTATGCCGCTTTGGCCAATAGCTGTCATTATAATTTCAGATAGTCGCTGCTTTGCTTCAGGCGAATCGCTCGCTGTTGTCTGCGCATCTACCGGTGCATAGCCGTATTTTACCAAGTTCCACATTTGACCGTTACGGCTCAGCTGAACCACTCGCACAGCATTCGTGCCAATATCTAGTGCGAAAAAGTCGCCCGCCCCTTTTAGTAATGTCATATGCAATCATTATACATAAGCATTTTCGTCTGAGCAACTGTAGTTTTACGCAGAAGTTTCAGTGGTATTAAGCACTAAAAACGTGGTGGTAGATCGATAATTCTGTCGGTGGCAGCAACCGGGTTTGGTGTTACATTATTCGAGAATGACGACAGGTACACATCTGGCCGTAAGTTAAATATCTCAGCTGGTTCACTAAGGCTTCGCCTTCCTACAGCAGACGGCTCCGGGTAAGCGTCGCGGCTACCAGCTGTACGCAGCAAGTATACCTGCGATGCCAGTACCGGCCCATTGAATACCAGCGGGTTGCCGCACTTGTTAATAGTGAGATCTGCCGAGGCGAAGCCACCAAACTCATCAGGGTTAAAGCTGCTATCGCCACAAGTATTCAGTACACCGCCAGTAATGAGCCACGGGTCAATCCTAGTAACATTCGAAGCCACCACAATATTATCCGCTTTAATAGCTACACGCGGCAGCTCTTCGGTACTTTGGTAACTGTCTGCATAAAACAAGTTAGTAGCAGTAATAAACACGGTTCCACTTACGTCGTAAATTTTTCGGCCGCTTGTAAATTGTGCTGCATTACCGTTATTTATCGTTAGGTCACCTTCAACTTCAATTGGATTAGTGTAATTAAATGAGCTTGTAACGCCGCCGTTAAAATTCCCCAAGATGTTCTGGTCATTATTCGAAAATGTGAGTGCATTCCAATCGATGATTTGATCGTTACTATTTTGCCCTCCATTCAAGCCGGCACCCGAGCCCATTCCTTGAATTAGCCCACTTGAAAGAACTGCATATTCACCAAAGCTTCCGTATTGACCCCTATAATTTGCTGGCGGTACAATCGGGGTTTTTGACGTAACAATATCGCCATCGACGCGTAGGTCGCCCCCACGAACTTGCACTTTCGGGTAAATACCAGATACGCTACACGATGTTCGCTCGTAATCTGTGTACGTGTAGGTTGCTGGTGACGGATTTGGTGTTTCATTGTAATAGCCGTTCCAGATATTATCTGCATTCCTCGTTGTCCCATGCCCGTGGTAGTAACCTGGCGTTATAACATTTCCATCATCATCTGTAACGGCTGAATGGTAGTGATCCCAATAGCCATCTGTCCAGCGTGAGTTTGTACTGCTAGAATTAGAGTCATTATTGTCTGCAACATATGAGTCTATGTCCGCCCGCAGTGTGCTTAAAGGCTGCGGATTATTCCTGTACCTTAATGTGTAGCATGTCCACGTACCAATCGGGTCGGGTGTATCTTTTTGGCTAGATCCCGTCTTAAATTGGGATGCACTATCGTCTGGGAAAAGATCGCTTCCTGTACTAATATCATCCTTGCATGAACCTGATATAAACGTACTTGAGTACTTCGATTCTATCGTGTCACACGCATTTCCTTGCGCATCTCCGATAGAGCTACTTGGCATAGCAGTAAACTTAGCCTCTATAATTCGCCACGGGTATAGACGTTTGTAGTCCTGGCTTTTGAAATTATCAATTTTAGGGTAGCCACCTATATTATCTACCCGAGACTCGATGTCGATACTAGGATAATACGAGTAAGTAAGAGGATTAACGGTAGTTCCCGATAGGTCGCCTTTAATACCTACGCACTTCATAACACTATGCTTCCACCGGCCATTTGGGGCATTATAACTCGGTTTCTTAACCGACATCATAAAGCACACCCAGTCACCTACATCTACCGTTGTGCTATCGAAACTCTGGTTTGTAGTAAAATCACCACTGAATTTTGTATTATCTGAAGCTAGTAATCCGTCATTGCAGCTCCCTGCCTTACCCGTCTTCCATGAACAAGGTGAGTTGCCATTTACTGCTGCGGCCCTATTTCCAGGCTTATTATTGTACACCCGAACCGATAGTGACCAGTCGTGATTATCAGTATCGGACCCTGAGACATCTATGTGGCCAGATACCGGTATAGGCTCACCTTGAACATATGTGTCGGTTGAATTACTTGGTGGATTTACCGAAGGGTCAAGATTGTAATTACATTTTCCAGAACCGTAAATACTATCAA
>JAAXIO010000054.1:4068-14775 GCA_012270305.1 Candidatus Saccharimonadota bacterium | reverse complement strand
TTTACCGAAGGGTCAAGATTGTAATTACATTTTCCAGAACCGTAAATACTATCAAATGGAATAGTTACACTAATTGTATTTCCATGCGGATTAAGATTGCTGGTGTCACCGTTATGCTTTTTGCCAGTATTTAATACAAATACCCTATATTTTGCATTTATATCAATTACGCTTGTGGCCATTACTAGCTTAACCGTTTCTCGATCACCGTACTCTACCCGCCATGCCTTCGTGGTCCCACTACCCCCTACTATTGAGCTGACGTCTACCCAGTCACCTTCGCGTTCACTGAAAGTTTCATTATAGTCCCCGCGACTGAGTGATGTGCCGTTCTTTTCTATCCAAAAATAGGTACTACCAAATCCTTCGTCTACATCATAAAGAGTTACGGCACGCTCGTTAATAACGGTACTTGCTGGTGTAGTATTACAGGGATAACCAAACACCGTTGCCGCTTCTACCTTTCGATCTGAAGCAGACCCTTCTTTACCTTTAAATGAACTCCTGAGCCCAATATTCTGACCTGCTTTAAGCGCTAACACTGTTTTACCGCTGTTCGATCCAGTCAATTGCAAGTTATAGTTCAATGAGTACTTATCGGTTCCGCCTAGGGCCCCAGATGTCTTTGCATCACCAGTAAACCTGACGGTAATATCAGCTCTACCCAACCCCTCTTCCTCAATCACGTCATCATTTGGGAAGTCTATGGTTTTGCCAAAAAACTTATTCGTACTACAAATATCTTTAACAGGAACTGAATACGCTACGTCTTTAGCATTATTTTTAGCACTAATGGTTATTTTTATGTCGCCTGTTGCAACTGCTGCATTAATGTTACAAACTCTCCCCTTGCGACCATCTTGAATTTGCAACTTCAGCCCCTTAGTGCTTGTAACGCTATTTGGGAAATATGCAGCCAAAGAGTTTTTTGGAATCTCGGCGATATCTTTTACATTTTTAAGGTGCAGATCAACCGCACCCTTACTACCGCCGGCCTTCACATCATCCGGATTAGTTAGTTTATTAGAAAACGCGTTGAAATTAACTGCCGCATTTACGTCAGTAGCTGCCAAACCCAAAATTGCCAACCCCGCCAATCCCATACATATAGATGCGAAGATATTCAGCTTAAGTCTTTTTGAGGGATTAGTTACCATGCTTGAAATTTTACCACAAGCGGTGTGTGCTGAATACAAGATTTATATTTATAAAAGAAACAGCGCGCCCGTCTGATCCATGTACCACACAGATCAGACGAACGCGCATGCTCCCTTAAACAGGTGTAGCTAGCAGGATTTGACTGCCTTGCGGGCAAGCCGCATCCACTTGCCACTAGGCTGCTTTGCCTTGAGCACGAAGACAGTCTTGGTGCGCTTGGGCTTCCGAACCACCACGCCGCCTTTTTGGTTGGCACTCAACGTGAACGAACGCTTCGTGGCCTTGCGACCCTTCACGCGCTTGATCACCTTGAACGTAACCGGATTGACACTGGAGTACTCGCGAGTGTCGCCGACAGCCTTCACACGCGCACACCCCAGCTGCTTCAGAACCCCTGACACGTCGAAAGTTGGCGACGGCTGGCCAGAGCCAGAACCACCCTTGTCGCAGGACGGAACAGTGATCTTCATACGCTTAACCGCATAGTCTCGCTTATAGTCAGCGTGCGGTCCATTGTCGGCACGCCAAAAGACTATTCGCCAAACGCCAGGGCGTAGTCCGTCAGTGTCATGATCCTGCAAGAACGGTAGATTGACCGTTTGCCCGTCAGAGATACTGTTATAATACCTCGTCTTGTAGGCGACGCTACCTTCTGCATTAGTGGCGAGCGGATAGATGCTGTGCACCTCGGGCCCTTCAGTTACACCCTCCGGCAACTCAGACTCAAGCGTGTTAGTGAACGTCCACCGCACTTCACGGTACATGTCTTCGACGGTGCTCTTCTTGCACCGATCGGAGATTTCAATACCGTAGGTGTTCTCAGCCTCCTGCTTGACGTCGACATTGGTGAAGTTGAACGTCCAACTGCCGCTGTCGTAGTCGGTGGTGATGGTCACGCTCGACGTACCAGACTTGAGGTTGTGATACCCCTCGCCGACCGTCTTACCATTCACCCGGTAATCACCGAAGTTGTAGTTCGGGTGGGTGAATTTCGGGATGTAGTAGCCATCCTGGTCGGTGCCGGGGCGGTCGCACTTGGTGGGTGCAGCCGCCGTGTAGGTCTCGCCGGGGGTGTGCTCATCGGCCTCCCCAGTGCAGACACCCTCGTCCGAAGCCTCATCGGCTGCGGCAGAGGATGACATGGTGTTTCGCGTGGGCTCAGCCGGAACAGCTGCAGCCAATCGCATGGAACAGGTTCCAGCGATGAGTGTCATGATGGTTGCCAGGATTACTCCGAGCAACCACTTCTTCTTAGGCATTGTATGCCCCCTTCATGGGTAGAGTGTGGTCGTCGTTTGGTAATCCACTTGCTTGCTAGCACTGTTAAGGAGCAGGTTGGCTTCCGAGCGGAAGCTACTGTCCTAAAAAACAATGGTGACAGTGTTCCATGCTAGCAAGCCGGCGAACCACCAACTGATCGGTAATTCATGCGGTTATTTTACTATTTTTTACCGTATCTGTACAGCATAAGCAGCATGTAAATTCAAGAGGTTTAAATACAACTACACATGTGGATGATTCTTGTGGTAAAAATAATCTGTCAATCCCCTGCCGCCTCTGTTACAATACATATATACATGAGTGTCTCTATTGGAATTGTAGGCCTACCAAACGTCGGGAAATCGACGCTTTTTAATGCACTGACAAATAGTGATATTCTAGCGGCAAACTATCCCTTTGCTACCATTGAACCAAACACCGGGATTGTCCCCGTGCCAGATGAACGCTTAGATGTGCTACAAAAAATGTATTCAGCCGAAAAAGTAATACCCGCTAATGTTACCTTTGTCGATATTGCGGGATTAGTGGCTGGCGCCAGCAAGGGCGAAGGTCTGGGCAATCAATTCTTAGCAAACATTCGCCAGTGTAACGCGATTGTGCACGTGGTACGTGCGTTTGAAAACAGTGACATTTTACGCCACGATAACGGTGCAGTTCACCCGAAAAATGATATTGATATTATAAACACCGAGTTAATTCTGGCAGATATTCAAACTATCGAGAAGCGTTTACCTGCTTTGCAGAAAGAAGCAAAAGCCAAGCCTGCATCAAAAATTGTCGTTAGTTACCTAGAGGAACTACTAGGTAAACTACAAGCTGGCACCCCACTTTCAGCGCTCGATAGCCTTGAGATGGATCATATTCGTGACCTTCACCTACTCACCGCTAAGCCAGTTATTTATGCCTTCAACGTAGACGAAAACGACTTAACAGATGAGTCTACGCAGCAAGAATTAGCCGCCCTTGTTGCTCCAGCCAGCTGTATTTTCATATCAGCAAAACTAGAAGAAGAACTAAAGGGGCTCGACGTAGCCGACGCACACGAATTACTTGAAAGCTACGGGGTAACCGATACAGGACTCATGAAGTTAATCCATGCAGCCTATAACACTCTTGGCCTGCAAAGCTACTTAACAGCCGGACCAAAAGAAGTACGCGCCTGGACAATCAAACAAGGCAGCACCGCCCCGCAAGCAGCAGGTGTGATTCATGGTGATTTTGAAAAAGGCTTTATTGCTGCATCGATTGTAGACTACGATGACTTAGTTGCAACCGGTAGCGAACAAGCTGCCAAAGCTGCCGGTAAAGTACGCACCGAAGGCAAAGACTACGTTATGCAGCCTGGTGACATTGTTGAATTTCGTTTTAACGTAACGAAATAGGCTTTAGCAAATAAAATCGTTCTTGGTTGCCACGAGCGCCGTGCACATCGCTGTCGCGTTTATCTACGATAACAAATAGCTGTTTCGCCCATGCTTCAAAGTCTTTTAGAATACCGCGGCGAACTGAGTCGTTCTTGATCACACCCTTGTTTACTTGGTGCTTGCCTGCCTCGAATTGCGGTTTTACCATAGCAACAACTTGCGTATATGGCGTTGAAATACCAGCTAGGTGCGGTAAGATTTCACGTAAGCTTATAAAACTCACATCAATCACTATAATATCTGGCGCGTCAGACGGTACGAAGTCGCGAATATCGGTTTTTTCGTGTAGTTCAATCTGTGCATGCCCACGTAGGCTTGAGTGAAGTTGATCAGTACCTACGTCTACTGAGAACACTTTTTTTGCACCGTGTTGCAAGGCGTAATCGGTAAATCCACCAGTACTGCTACCCACATCAAGCACAGTTTTATTATTAAACTGAAGGCCAAGCATATCGGCAACACTCGCCAGTTTCAACCCAGCTCTACTCACGTAACGCTGCTTGTCGGCCACTTTAATCGTGTCAGTTACAGACACAAACGTACCTGGCTTGGTGACTTTTTTACCGTTTACCGTTACCTCACCTAGGCGAATAATACTTTCTGCCTGCGACCGAGTTGGTGCTAGTTTTTTAGCAGTTAAAAACGCATCGAGACGTTGGCGCACAGTACTATCGCTTTCCTTTTGATAGGCCAAGATCAGCTACAACTTTTCGCGGGCCAGTCATGTCACCAGAAACAACCTGCAAGCGATCAATCGTTCTAACCTCACCCTCTTCAAGACCATAATCACCTTGATACGTTACGTGCGGTACATACTTCTTGTCAACAAATTCGGGAGTAAGGATTTCACCGTGCTGTCTTGATACAATCTCGAGTAATTCTTCGTGCATAGCGTGCAAGCTGCCTACTCGACCAAGGAGTCTCACGCGAATATCTTCATTTGGCCCAAACATAGCTTCACCTGCAGCTTCTACTCGCTGAGGCGATTGGCGTGTAGCAAAGTTTTGTACGCTATGTAACAACGATTGTCGATACGGCACGTCAAACCATGGAAGTAACGTGATGTGAAGTGGAAACTGCTCAAATACTTCACCTTTTTGGTGCTGCTCAAACGAAGAAATTATCGTTAGCTTTTCAGCCATTCTTACTTCTTTCGTTCGCGGTACTCGCCAGTAGCAGTATCTACACTTACCACATCACCCGTTTTAATAAACGCCGGCACGCGAATTGTTAAGCCAGTTTCCAGAGTGGCGTCCTTTAATACAGGCCCCGACGTATCACCTTTCGTAACGTCTTCTGCATACGTTACTTCAAGATAGAGGTTTTTTGGTAACTCAACATTAATAACGCGCTCACCGAAGAACTGCAACCCAAGGTTGTCGCCTTCTTTTAAGTAGTCTTTGGCCGAGTCAACAACATCAGCTGGCAATTCGAATTGCTCGAAGCTTTCAGGGTCCATAAAAAAGTAGTTCGTGCCATCGTTGTACAAATACTGAACACTTTTTGTAGAAACTTCAGCAGGTTCTATCTTATCTGCACCTTTAAACGTTTTTGGAATAACACTGCCATCAAGCAGGTTCTTTAAACGAACGTTTACGATTGAACCGCCCCGGCCCATTACCTTTTGCGAATAATCGGTTACACGATAGGGTGTACCATCAATTTGCAGCACAGTGCCTTTTTTTAGATCTGTTGGTTGATACATACCTATTCCTTGTCTTTGTGGTTGCCTCTATTTTTTGCGATAGCCATCGTTGTTACCGCCGCCAGCACCCCAATAGCAGTAACTGCGACTGTCGTCTTGTGCTCCTCAAGAAGCTCCGGAATTGATACGGGTGGTTCATTCTTAGCATCAAAATCAAACCACTCATCCAGGTCATTACTGTTGGTCTCCGGCTTTGTCATATAGTAATTTACCCGTTAGTAACGAATGGAAGTAGCGCAAGGTGGCGTGCACGCTTGATAGCTACCGCAAGTTGGCGCTGCTGCTTAACACTAAGGCCGGTTTTACCGATTGGTTCGATTTGACCATAGGCATTAATGTAGCGGCCGAGGGTTTTAACATCTTTGTAGTCGAAGTATGTAGTCACATCCTTCTTGAATCGTTTTGGACTCATTCTTTATTCTCCTTAAAATGGAATTTCACTTAAATCAATTGGTTTGTCGTCAATGTCGTCGATTACAACGTCTTTTGACTTACTGGGCTGACTGCTTGAAGCCGGGGCGCTGTTGCCGCCTCCGTCGCCGTTAGGACCGTCTAGGAACGTAATGTCGGTAGCAACTACTTCAATTCGTGAGCGCTTTTTACCGGTTTCTTTATCATCCCAGCTATCTTGGCGTAAACGGCCTTGTACTAGGCAGCGACGACCCTTAGAAAGGTACTGATTCGCAAGCTCGCCAAGCTTTTCCCAGGCAGTGATATCAAAAAAGTCTGCCTGGTCGTCTTGCGACTGTCGATCAACCGCAAGGCTAAAACTAGCAATGCTTTTACCTGTGGTAGTTGAACGCATCTCTGGGTCACGCGTTAGGCGCCCCATCAAGATTACTTGGTTAATGCTACGAGCCATGGATACCCTCCGTCTTTCTTCTTAGTCTTCTGAATCTTCTTCAGATTGATTTTTCTTCGCAGCTTCTAGGCGCGCACGTTCTTTAGCGTCTACCTTTACAAGTAGGTAACGAATTACATCGTCGCTAATGTTTAACGCACTGCTAATTTTTAGTGGCGCATCAGCTGGTAGCTCTACGTCCATAAGTGCGTACAGAGCAAAATCTTGCTTACTTACGCGGTAGGCTAGTTTTTTCTTGCCCCAGTTGTCTTCTTTTGTTACCTTACCACCGTTTGTAGTAACAAGGCTGCGCACTGCGTCGAGTGCTTTCTCCAGCTCGCTCTCGCGATCTGGATGAATAAGAACAGTTAGTTCGTATTCCTGCATATAGTTTCCTCCTTTGGAATCCGTATGGATGCTTACGACTATTGCAACGTAAGCTTGAGTTAATAACCCTTTTATTATACCAGATTTTTATTCAAAATACTAGGCTACACCACTCTAAGCACCTGATGGTGGTGTTTCATTACATTCCGCTGAAGTTAGGCTCGATGCGGTGTACGAATATTTATAATAATCATTTTGCAATGTGTAGGTTGAGCCCGATACGCCACCAATATTGCCAGCGTGATTACAAATGTAACCGTTTTGGTTGAAGAAACCTTGTTCACGAAACCCAAGTCGCCTGTACTGCCCATCGGTTGATGGGCCTCCATACTTCGCGTTCCAGGCAGTTAAAATATAGTTTGCGCCATCGCTCGAGTATGCATAACACCCGCCAGCTGAACCACGGCCCGTACCACTAAAACTGGTCGACGGTAAGGATATGTTGCTAAACGCTGCTAAGCCCGGTATCCAGTTCGTAGTTTTTTGACCGTTATCATCAGCAGCCCACGGGCAGCTGGTGTGGGTATATACATTAGACAGTGACCCGGTATTTGGGAATGCGCCCGTTTGCGCATAGTGTAGCTCTATTTGATCTTTCAGCTGGTCGATAGTGGCCATTGTGCTAGCGTTCTTGGCGCGATCTTGAATACCGTTGTACGTGACTACAGTAATAGTTGCCAGGATAGCGATTACTGTTATAACAATCAACAATTCGACTATCGTAAAGCCTAGCTTGGTGCTCATAACTTCATTGTACCAAATTCGGTTATGCTTATTGAGTTGCTTCGAATAACTGTTTAATTTCGGTACTTGTAAGCTCTTCATCATATATACGAACATCATCTATTGAGCCGTTAAAATAATTCCGCGAGCAACATGAGTCGTATCCAATCGCTATACCAGTACTATTCGAATTAATGTTGCCTGAAATTTGCGTATCACCAGATCCTACCTGAATACCATTTATATACAGTTTTCGCACTGAGCCATTATAGGTAAAAGCGATATGCTGCCATTTTGATAGCTCGAGTGTATTCGCGCCAGAAGCATACCAATACCACGTCCCGTTCGATAATCCTGTATTCATTTGCCTCCCGGCATCAACCCAGAGCAAGTACGGTGAATTTCTATTCACCACAGCATGGGTGCCCGATAGCGCCGTGGGGTTAATCCAGGCGCTAATGGTCATATTTGGCCGCCCAACATTCATAATTGGTGCTGATGATATATTAATTCGGCTACTTGTACCGTTAAACGCTAACGCGCCGCCGCTCGCACCAAACCTATCAGATGCCGCCGTTGCGCCAGTGTTTGTGCCGTTATTCGCATAAATGGAACTATCTTCGGCATTGCCGTCTAACTTATAGTGAGCTATAGGGCACGGGCCGGCACTCGATACGCCTGTACTCGATGTAAAGTACGCACCAGACTGAGGGTTTTCAATTTGAATGCAGTATTCCTGCCCTGCTGTTCGATATTGGAATGTGTTACCAGCACTCAGGTTTACACTAGAGGCAGAAAGTGTTGCCGGGTACGAGCCCGTGTCAATCTTTATTAGTTCAAGTTGTGTTCGCACCATACGAGCATCACTTTGTAGAGCTGTTGTTCTGGCACGCTGCTGAATACCGTTATACGCAACAATAGAAATACTCGCTAAAATTGCTATTACAACTATAACGATTAATAGTTCAACTATAGTGAACGCGCTATTTTGTTTTTGGCGGTTCATAAAAAAATTATAGCATGAGCAGCAATACGGATATTACTTCAGCATCCGGGGGTGTAGTACGGCACAGGTTTATCGTTCGTAAATCCCCACGAACCTGTCATCGGTCGTAAATACACAGCCAGCACATCTTTATACAGGCCACACGGGCCATAGGTTGCAGTATCTTCTTGTTCATTCTCATCAATCATATACGGCCTCCCCCATGGGTCTACTAGCCCATTAACGTTAATGCCCGATGCCGCTGATATACGCTGAAGCGACAGTGTATACACTGTCCAGCAACTATCAGTTGATTTGTTTAGTGTAGCCAGGTCTGTATTAGCGGGCTTAGACATGCAGGTGGTTGCCGTATTCCCTGGTGACGTACCGCCTGTAGCGAGCGTAATGTCCCTTAGTACTTTATTAGAACTAATTCTAGCAGCCTGGATTGCTTTACCGAGCGTAGCAAGATCTGCGTCAATTTTAGATGTTTGTGAACGTTGCTGTATGCCGTTATAAGACACCACGCTGATTGCAGCAAGAATAGCGATTACTACGATGACAATAAGGAGCTCAACAATAGTAAACGCCTTACTTATCATGTATCGGTTGTTCTTCCTACAAGATAGTTGCACATAGTATTGCCGCCACTTTGGCTCGCGCTCGCCGACAGCCCATCTACAACAGGGCAAGATATTGTGCCGCTATACACTGTCATAATATACACTTGTGTTCCGTCACCTCCCGCATATGCGTACATTAGCCCCCTATACCAATTTGTGCCGTCATACCACGTAGTCTCAGGCAATGAAGGAAAACTACTCATAAATGGACGCATAGCTGTGTGGAATGCAGGCTGAGAATCTACCTGGCTATGATCGCTGCGGCATTGTGCACCAGACGTACCAGTACCGTCCAGTCCGTACTTGTAGTTCTCACCTAAACAGGTCCACCCGTTCGGCCAGCGCCCATTCTGTGCCTTATACAGCTTCAAGGCTTTTGTCCATGTTTGTAAAGCGTGTGTAACTTGAGAGTTTTTTGAGCGTTGCTGAATGCCGTTATAGGCAACCACGCTAATCGAAGCTAGTATAGCAATTACCACAATTACGATGAGCAGTTCCACTATAGTAAAGCCGCGATTTTTTTTCATAGCACCCTGTCCCTTGTTAATTTAGCGTTTACTACCATCGTCTTCTACTTAAGCGGTACCCAGCATAGCGACCCTGACGACCATGCTTCAGAATAGTTTACAGAGGTATCCGTGACTAAGTTATACCAGTTGGGGCTCCCGACCCGAGCAATAGGCCCAACTGGGCATTCCCTTCCGGGGACTGTATATACATACCAGCTGTAATGAGGGGCGCCGTCCAAAGTAGCATTTGAAATGTACGTGTAGTACCCTCCTCTTATTTGGTTAGACCCGTTTTGAGAGGTCCATTTTGGGGCGGCGAATTGCTGCGATACATACTTTGCTAACTCAGTCTGCATACTATAATTTTCAGATGCGAGGTTCGTTCCTCCATTCCACCTACAGTCCGGCACAGAGTCACTAGTCTTATCTTCGTATCCACTGCCTATACATCCAGTCGTATTTAACGGATAACTTCCCTCTGCCGCCTTATAAGCCGCGAGTGTCTTGAGTGAACCATTTGCAAACGATGCAGCAGCACTCACCTGCGCACGTTGCTGTATGCCGTTGTAAGCTACAACGCTAATTGCAGCAAGAATCGCGATAACAACAATAACGATCAGCAGTTCTACAATCGTAAAACCAGCATAACGTTTGTAGTACTTCATCATAAAAATTATAGCATGAACATTATAAAGATATGGCGTACCTACACAGTACATTACCATCTGTTGTAGCGGTTTTTGTAGTATATGTTGTGCCACTAATAGGCGGGCAATCTGTAGTACCTAAAATAATCACCCCGATACCACCCCCAGATGGATTATAGGCAACACTGTTGTATGTATAGAATGCACCTGTAATAGTTAAGCTTGCGTTATAAGCAGACGGGACAAGTGCTGGAGTTGGTGCTGAACCCTTAAAATACGGAGCTAGAATGACAGTATTAAAATTGTTACCGTTTTCGGCCCAAGCAGAGCTATCGTTTCTACAAACGCCACCGCTATAACCAACCCCCAGGCAAGAAACAGCATCAGGATGAGAACCGTTATCTATTTTGTACATACCTATCGC
>JAAXIO010000054.1:0-3968 GCA_012270305.1 Candidatus Saccharimonadota bacterium | reverse complement strand
ACTACAATGACGATAAGGAGTTCAACTATAGTAAAGCCGCGCTTCATACTTATGGCCTCCTGAACGCGCTAGATGGAACACTGACACGACTCTGGCCAGGGTACGCCCATTCAAAAATTGTAAAGGCCGCCCCGCCAGCTTCAGCACCTGTGTAGGTAATGCGTAACCGTTGGTTCGCTGTTAAGTTTACGTTCACATTACTTGTGCGTGTGTTCGTATACGGCAGCACCTCCACGCCGTCAAAGAATACCTGAGAAAAATCATCTGTAGTTATTGTAAATGTATACGCACCGGTTACAGGCGCCACCAGCACAGAATCATAGGTTACCGTAAAATTATCGTTTGGAATTCTGGAGTCTGGTGAATTCCCTCCCCAGTTATTACTCATCGTACCTTCTGCTCTAATAAATTCAGGAGTACTGCCGGCTGGCCGCGTATTGTAATACGACGCAATCACCTGCCCGCACTGGCCTTCAATTAACGTAGAACCTGTTTGCATTGTATAAGTCTTTGTACCAGACTGCGCCCAAACACATGCCTTATCTCCACTATCGATTTGACTGTAGCCGTACGTAATGTCGCTTGTATTCTGAATACCTACAGCGCCAAGAGATGCCGGGTATGTGCCGTCGAGAATTTTTTGTGCTTCAATTTTTTTAGATGCCTGCTGTGCGCTCGTTTGCGCCGATGAACTGCGAGCTCGATCCTGAATGCCATTGTAGGCAACTATGCTAATTGTAGCCAGAATTGCAATCACAACAATAACAATCAAAAGTTCGACGATTGTAAAACCAGCATAACGTTGCCCATAACGTTTCATATACCAAATTGTACCATGGAACAATCTATAGTGCTTGTGGTGGATACACAGAGGCATCAGCACTGACAATAGCAGGCTTACTATGAGTACCCATACGCTCTTTA
Organism: Candidatus Saccharimonadota bacterium; assembly: GCA_012270305.1. Lineage (GTDB taxonomy): Bacteria > Patescibacteriota > Saccharimonadia > Saccharimonadales > Saccharimonadaceae > UBA1020. Next base: position 3,044 of record JAAXIO010000054.1, on the reverse strand, counting down.
CGCAGCTGATTCCTAACATCAAGCGCTTCAACCACCGCATTTAACACTACAAGCAGTAGCGCTGCAGCGGCCGGTAAGCCGGTAATCACAATAACCGCCACGCCTACTATAATCGTAACGTGCATAACGACGATTCTTTTGTACGGATCAGACATAGCTGTGTTAATACTTTTTTGAGTAGCTGGCAACAATAACGCCGTCACGATACTCGTTATCGATACAATAGCCCACCCAAAAATGAGCGGCTGTATGCTAAAAGGTTCGCCAAAATTCCTGCCAGTGAACGCGCCATCTAATACCGAGAACAAAAACATCCCATGTACCACTGTAAAAACACTGTAGTGTAGGGTGAAGAACGTACCCATACCTAGCTTCAGCCAAATACGAAACTTATTAGGTATTTGCATACCAACCGCATTCCCTTTTCCCTTCAAAATTGATGCATCAGACCGCGCGATATCTATAAGAGCAAGTACTCCTGCGGTAATGTTATAGAGCCAGTAGAATACAAGCACCTGACGCCAATCCCACCCTAAAAACGCAACTCCCGTAAACCCAACTGCTAGAGACACTATTGGCGTAGCAACTAACGCAAGTCGAGAATTAGCTAGTAGGCTCATTCAGATTCTTCGTTTGGCTGGAGGTCTTCCATACTACTAATAAGTACATCGCGGGGTCGTGAGCCGTCGGCTGGACCAATCACACCCTGCTCTTCCATCTCTTCAATGATGCGTGCCGCGCGGGCGTACCCAATACGCAATCGTCGCTGCAACAAGCTGGTTGAGGCTTTACGGCTTTCAATCACTACGCGCAGGGCGTCCTGGTACATGTCGTCGCCGCCTTCGTTACCCATGTCCATAACTACACCACCCTTGCCGTTCAACTGTACTGGCTGAGCAATAATGTCATCGTTGTATTGCGGTGGCCCCTGCATACGCAAATGATCAGTAATCTTGAGCACTTCTTGATCCATTACCCACGCACCCTGAATACGTTTTGGCTTTGGCATCTCTGCCGTTTTCATAAGCATGTCGCCCTGCCCTAATAGTTTTTCGGCACCAATTTGGTCAAGGATGGTACGAGAGTCAATCTGTGACGCCACCGTAAAGGCGATACGAGCTGGCACGTTGGCTTTAATTAATCCCGTAATAACATCCACACTCGGGCGCTGTGTGGCAAGCACCAAGTGAATCCCCACTGCACGAGCTTTTTGCGCCAATCGCACAATGAGAGCCTCAACATCGCGAGCGGCTACCATCATGAGGTCGGCTAGCTCATCGATTACAATCACAATGTACGGCATTGCGCCATCGGCAGCCTCAGATGAATCACCGTTTTCGTCGCTCACGGCAATTTTGCGGCCGCGACTGGCAAGCGATTGATTGTAGGTTTTGATGTCTTTAATTTTGGCGTCGGCGAGTAGCTTGTAGCGGCGCTCCATTTCATTAACTGCCCACTTGAGCGCACTAATGGTTTTTTCTGGCTCAGTAATTACGGGTGTTAACAGGTGTGGAATGTCTTCGTACGGTGCCATTTCCACCTGCTTCGGGTCAACCAGAATCAGCTTCATTTCACTTGGACTGTTGCGATAGAGCAAACTAGATAGTAGCGTATTAATCATCACCGACTTACCGCTACCAGTCTGCCCCGCTACGAGCAGGTGTGGCATTTTGTTCAACTGACCAACCACGGCTTCACCAGAAATATCTTTCCCAACCGCAAACCCTAATGGTTCGTGTACGGCATTCCACTGCTTGCTTTCCAGGATACCGCGAATACGCACGTCGGCCGCGCGGCGGTTCGGTACTTCGATGCCCACAGCCCGCTGACCTGGAATCGGCGCTTCAATACGAAGGCTCTGAGCGGCCAAGTTAAGCGCAATATTAGTTTCGAGTGCCGTAATGCGGGTAAGCTTTACGCCAGATGGTGGTTTTAGTGTGTACTGCGTAACCTTCGGCCCGATGTTGGCACCTTCCATCTCTACACCAATGCTAAACTCGGCAAGCGTATCTTTAATAATTTGGGCGTTGTGCTGCACATCACCAGCGTCGGCTGGATTCTGTTTCTTTTCAAGTAAATCGAGGCTCGGTGCTTTCCAGTTCGGATCACGCACACTTACCAGCGCAGTAGCGGCTTCAGCTGCTTTATCCTGCGGTACACTGCCCTTCAACGTACTCAATCGAGAAGATTTTTTGTCTTCTTTAACGCTGGTCGGGTCAGCAACTGGTACACCAGCGTTCATTTTGAATTCAGCTGTTTCGCCGCGAACATCTAACTGGGCGGCCTTTTTCATAATCTTTACGTTTTCTTTTTGCTCAGTTTCTTCACTGCGGGTGCGCAGCAGTTCCCAAAGACGACTAATAATAACAAACGGTGAAATACGCAGCACAAACAGCGTAGTAAGCACAATAAGCAGCAGGTACACAAATATTGCCACCCCGCCATCAACTAGTGCTAGTGTTCCATCGTTCAAAGTTTTGCCTAAAAAGCCACCGCCGTTGAGCGGATGTTTTGCAAGTAATCCAAATAGCCCCGCGAACCACATAACAATAGCGAAAGCGGAAACGTATATGATTAACGGTAGCCTATTATCTTGCGCACGAAATATCTCAATAGCCAAGTAAATAAACAGTAGTGGCAGTACATATACTGCGTACCCAATACTTGCTAAACAGGCTGCCTGAAGCCACTCTAGAATAGGCCCGCCAACACCAAACCACGCTACAATCAATAGAACACTGAGCGCCAATAGCACCACTGCCCCAACCTGACTCCAAAAGCCAGCCGGCAATGTATGTTGCGGTACCTGCTTGACCGGTTTACGCTTCGATGATGCTCGTTTTTTCTTTTTTGCTGCCATAGTTCTTATTCTTAACTTACTCGTAGTATACGAGATGTGGCTACCCCTGTCGAGGTAGTTGTACATTGTTATTGTAGCATAAAATGCAACAAAATGCAATGCTTATGCTTGCGTTTGAAAGTTACTGGTTATATAGTTACATCCGCACCTTAGCATATCAGCTACCCCCGAGAGGACACCGATA
>JAAXIO010000019.1:11715-40132 GCA_012270305.1 Candidatus Saccharimonadota bacterium | reverse complement strand
TGGCTGGTGAGACGGTGAACTATACGGGGTCGAGTAGGGTGAAGCGGGGTGAGGGGGGTATACAAAGCTCTAGTGACAATCGGCTCGCAACAGGTGCATTTTTTTCATGCGGTTTAAAGAATGGGAGTGCATACTGCTGGGGGCGGAATCAATATGGTCAACTTGGTAATGGCACCACAAACGATAGCAGTACACCTGTTGCCGTTTCTACAAGCGGTGTATTGAATGGTAAGACTATTACCCAAATATCCGTGGGTACCGAGCACTCCTGCGCCATTGCCGATGAAAAGCTTTATTGCTGGGGCGCAAACGCATATGGCACATTTGGAAATGGATTTGGTAGTGGCAGCTCATCTACTACACCCGTAGCGGCAGCCACCGGCAATTCCCTGCTAACCAACAAAATAATTTCTAACGTTAACCTAGGAGGTATTCATACTTGTGTAGTCGCAGAACAAAGAGGCTATTGCTGGGGAGGTAATTACAATGGACAGCTAGGCATCAACCAAACTGGTAACGCACAGCATGTTCCAAATGCCGTTTACACCGCTGGAGTTTTAAGTGGTAAAAATGTCGACCAAGTATCGTCAGGTTCTGGTAATCATACCTGTGCAGTAGCAGAAGGTTTAGCTTACTGTTGGGGAAAAAATGGCGACTCAGGCACCGGCACGAGCGGGCAGCTTGGCGACGGTACCTCAACCGGTAAGGTAGTGCCTGTTGCAGTAACTGCTAGCGGAGTATTAAGCGGAAAGACGGTAACAGATATCTCAGCATCTAGTATAAATTCTTGCGCTGTAGCTAGTGGTAAGGCTTACTGCTGGGGCTCGAACAGTGAAGGCCAAATAGGTAATGGCAATACCACTAACCAATATAATCCGGCCGCTGTAGTAGACACTGGGGCCTTAAGTGGCAAGCGAGTTACTGAAGTCAGTGTGGGGCCATGGCTTTCCTGCGCTATCGCAAGTGGCTCATTCTATTGCTGGGGACTCGGTACTAATGGTCAACTTGGTAATGGTACCGCATTAAGCTCCAATGTGCCAGTTGCCGTATCACAGGGGGCTATGCCTTGATCCAATAGACTATGTTCGAGGTCATTAAAATAGATTTAGCTAAAGAACATATAAGTCTAGGTACATTAGACAGCCACGTAGCATGGCATCGCGTATGCCACAAGTTATATAGTTCCTCTACTAGTCTTTTTGGCATTACCATAGAAGGCGTGTCGTAGCCCTACTAAATGTAGAAAAATAATATAAACTTAACAATATTAAAAAAGCTTGTGCTTTTGCATTAAGCACACTAAAATTGGTTTGTAGACATATATAATAACTACTTAACTAGGGGGCTGACGCAGCTACATCATGCTAAACAAAATTAATAAAAACAGCGGTTTTACAATTGTAGAACTTCTTATAGTCATTGTGGTTATCGCTATTCTGGCGGCAATATCAATCGTAGCGTATAACGGTATACAAAGCCGTGCAAAAACCAACTCTGGCCAATCAGCTGCGTCACAGGTAATTAAGAAGCTAGAGGCAATGAATGCCGTTAAGGGTAGCTATCACTCATCAAATGCAGCCTTAACAGGTGCAGCTATCAACACCTATGCAAACGCAAGTCCAACAGTAGATGAAGCACGGATTGACAACCCAAGCTCAGTTATCGGAGCAACCAATGCAAACAGTGGTGCAAGCTTAACTAGTAGCACTGCAAGCAACGGTACAGTTGTAGCTGCATGGGGGTGTTCTGGTGGTGCAGATGTATACTACTTTAACTACGACACAAACGCGCCTGTTCTCATGACTGCAGGCAACGGTTGTCCATAAGCAGAGCTCAAATTTTAAGACCTGGCAGCATAAACCGCCAGGTCTTTTTTATACCACAATATTATAGTTGTATTTATAACAATTACATATTGTACCAATGGAACACTGCTTATGCTATCTTTATAATGTACCAATCTACATTAACAAATAGGGGGCATATTACATGCTAAACACAACATCAACTTTAAAGGCCAATAGAGCATTCACGATTGTAGAACTTCTTATAGTCATTGTGGTTATCGCTATTCTGGCGGCAATATCAATCGTAGCGTATAACGGTATACAAAGCCGCTCACGACAAGCATCTGCACAGTCCACGCAAGCGAGTGTGGCGAAAAAAGCAGAATCATGGAACGCTATTCAAGGTAGCTACCCTACATATTGCCAATTCGTAACGAACACCACCAATGCAACAGGCAGCGGAACAGGAGTAGGAACAGCAGGCTGTACTGCTGGTGCAGCAGTCGGGCCTCCAGAGGCGAAACTCGACGATCCAAACTTCTTGACTGCAGTAGCACCAACATCAGCCAATGGTGTTAATACAGTACAGTACGTCATCTGCGGAGCAAACACAGGCGCACGCATGAATTACTTCTACTACACAAACAACGTGGTTACCGCTACAGCGGCCAGCGGCTCTACGCCAGCCTCACCAACAATCGGTACAGGTTGTTAAAAGTTACCAAATATACATTTAAAATCAGGCAGTGCATTACACTGCCTGATTTTTAAATTTAATAGTACACAAAAGCTAAGCAGGCGTTGGATAGTCGCGTAGGAATTTAGTCACCTCTTGGCGAATTACTACTAATGCATTGTGGTCATTCCTATTCTGAATCGCCTTCATCATCCATTCAGCAAGCACCGGCATTGCGTCTTCTTTAATGCCACGCGACGTAAGCGCCGGTGTACCGAGACGAATGCCACTTGGCTTAAACGGTGGCAGCGGGTCATCGGGTACAGAGTTTTTATTGAGCGTAAGTCCTATTTTATCGAGTGCTTCTTCAGCCTCCTTACCATCAATACCGAAGCTCTGATGAACGTCTGCAAGTATCAAATGGTTACTGGTTCCACCTGTTACTAACTTAAATCCGCGCTTCGTTAGCTCATCTGCTAATACGCTCGCATTTAATACAACCTGTTTAGTATACTCCTTAAATTCTGGTTGCAATGCTTCACCAAACGCCACTGCCTTGGCGGCAATTGCGTGCATATGTGGACCACCCTGCATGCCGGGGAAGATCGCCCGATCAATGAGTGTAGGTATATTTTCGATTGTTTTTTCAGGAGCTTTTAGCGGCGTACTAACGACACCTCTTGATAAGATAAGTCCTCCGCGTGGACCACGCAATGTCTTATGGGTAGTAGTGGTAATTACATGGAACCCATAATCGAATGGATTTTTTGCCACACCACCTGCAATCAAACCAGCCACATGCGCCATATCTGCCATAAGCAGCGCGTCAACTTCATTCCCAATAGCTGCAAACTTCTGGTAGTCTAGTTCGCGCGGATATGCCGAAAAGCCCGCCAGAATAATTTTTGGCTTATGCTTGAGCGCCAACTCACGTAGCTCATCATAGTCAATCTCACCCGTTTCGATATTTTTCATTTTGTATCGAACAAAATTATACAACTGTGCGCTACGAGTAACGGGCGCACCGTGTGTTAAGTGCCCGCCATGGCTTAGGTCCATCGCCAGCACCGTATCACCAGGATTTAGCCAGGCAGTGTATACCGCTTCATTTGCTGGCGCACCTGAATGTGGCTGCACATTGGCATGATCCGCCTTAAACAATTGCTTCGCACGGTCTATTGCCAGTTGCTCAAGTTGATCAGTAAACTCTTGCCCGCCATAATAGCGCTTACCCGGATAGCCTTCGGAGTATTTGTTTGTAAAAATCGATCCAAGCGCTGTAAGTACATCGCTGCTCACGTAGTTTTCGCTCGGAATTAGCTCAAGGCCATCTCGCTGACGCTGTTTCTCGCCTTGAATAAGTTTTTCCACTTCACTGTCGTGCATATAGTATGCTCCCTATTTAATTACTGTATTAGCGAAGAAGATAATTTATACCATAAAAATAGTATATCACGATAAAAATATATCGTATGTGATATAATATTCGAATGAACAGTACCGATTACAAGCAGCGTCTTGGTAAGCTCATACAGGAGAACCGCGTGAGTCGTAAAATGACCCAGGCAGAGCTGGCGAAGGAGCTTGGCACGTCGCAGAGTGCGATTAACCGTATTGAAAAAGGTAACCAAAATATTAGTATTGAAATGCTTGCTCGCATTAGCGAAGTACTAGAGAGCAACTTAGTAATGCTGAATAACACCGGAAAAATTAACTTCAAAGTGCACGGAGGTAAAAAACTAAGTGGCTCTATAGAAGTAAAAACAAGCAAGAATGCGGCTGTTGGTTTGCTATGCGCAAGTTTACTGAATAAAGGTAAAACAACCCTTCGTAGAGTTGCCCGGATTGAAGAAGTATATCGAATTATAGAGGTATTAGAAAGTATCGGGGTGAAAACAAAATGGCTCGATAATAATGACTTAGAGATCATTCCGCCAGCCCGATTACGACTCGAAGACATGGACGTTGCCGCCGCCAAACGAACACGTACAGTTATTATGTTCCTTGGCCCGCTTTTGCATCAATACAAAGAATTCAAGCTACCATTTGCCGGTGGCTGCAACCTAGGTACTCGTACGGTGGAGCCGCATCTCGTTGGACTTAAGGCATTCGGCATGGACGTGATTGCCGCACCAAACACCGATTATTACCAAGCGGTGGTTACAGAAAAGGGTCCAGAAAAAACGATATTACTGACTGAGCGTGGTGATACAGTAACCGAAAATGTGATTATGGCCGCAGCACTCTACGACGGCACTACCACCATCCGCAATGCTAGTCCTAACTATATGGTGCAAGATGTATGTTTCTTCTTGCAAAAGTTGGGCGTAAAAATAGATGGTATTGGCACAACCACTCTGCGAATTCGCGGTAAGCGTTCAATAAATCAAAATGTTGAATATTCGCCTAGCGAAGACCCGATTGAAGCCATGAGTTTTATAGCCGCCGGTATCGTAACTAATTCCGAAATCACTATCACCAGAGCGCCTATTGAATTTATAGAGCTCGAACTCGCTGTGCTTGAAGGCATGGGACTAAACTATGAACTGTCGGAAGAATACGTTGCTCGCAACGGCAGTACACGACTGGTGGATGTCAGCCTAAAGCAGTCAAAACTAGTTGCGCCTAAAGATAAACTACATAGCATGCCCTTCCCGGGTGTCAACATGGACAATCTCCCCTTTCTAGGGCTTATTGCTACCGTAGCGAAAGGTCGCAGCCTAGTGCACGACTGGAGCTATGAAAACCGAGCAATTTACTTCACCGAGCTCTCGAAGCTAAACGCAAATGTAGAAATGGTCGATCCGCATCGCATTTACCTACACGGACCCACTCGCTGGAAGCCAGGCGATATCGTTGCACCACCAGCCCTACGGCCATCGGTAGTAATATTGATTGCAATGCTCGCCGCACCTGGCGTGTCAGTACTACGAGACGTTTATTCGATTAACCGCGGATACGAGGATTTGGCGAATCGGCTAAACTCACTTGGTGCACATATAGAAACTGTACAAGGTATCTAGTCTAAATCGCCCCTGTTATGCTACAATAAGTCTCGTTGTAGCGACGCACTATGGCGGATGTAGCTCAGTTGGTTAGAGCGACGGGTTGTGGTTCCGTAGGCCGTGGGTTCAATTCCCATCATTCGCCCCATATGCGGGTGTCGTATAATGGCTAATATACCTGCCTTCCAAGCAAGTGATGCGAGTTCGATTCTCGCCACCCGCACCAATTTAAGAAGACCTTTTAGGTCTTTTTTAAATTGGTATGTGAAATGAAATTGAATTTGCATCAGCGAACGCAAGTGAGCCAGATGCGAGTTCGCTAATCAGTCGAACACCCCAGCGTCAGCGGGCGTGTCGATTGAGTGTACCGAGTGTATTCTCGCCACCCGCACCAAAATAGACTCCATTCCTGGAGCCTATTTTTTATTGTTGTTTTCTGCTAGTTAATCGTTGCCGTGTTTGCACTTGTGGCTGTTTGTGAATACTGGCCAGTACCTGTGGCTACCACAGAAATTACCGTACCTTGATCGGCTGCAACAAGTACGTAAGATGACCCGGTTGCCCCAGATATATTCGTGCCGTTTCTGCGCCACTGGTACGACACAGTTGCACCTGATGGAGCGACTGCTCCGGCCGTTAGCGTTGAGCCTACCGTAGTAGTACCCGTTATTGCTCCGATAGAAGTTATAGCGGTAGTAATTAATCCAGTTGGCGCACTAGTAACTGTGCCGTTATAGCTCCCGGTGCCAGTAGCAACGATTCGTATGTAATATCCCCTATCTGCAGTTGGAATTGCGTAGGTTGCATTTGTAGCTCCCGCAATATCGGTGTATGTTCCACCGGAGCTCGTAGACCGCTGCCATTGTCGTGTTACCGTTGCACCCGATGGGGTAAGGGCGCCAGCGGTAAGTGTTGAGCCAGTGCGCTGTGTTCCCGTAATCGCAGCCATAGTGAATGTGTCTGCCGACTCGCTAATGCCGCCATTTGAGCTAGCGTAATACCGAGTTCCGTTTGTTGAGCGCACATCTAACGTAAATGCTTGTGGGTCTGACGGGTTGTCTACAATGTAATTCAAGAATTGATTGCCATTCGACGCCTTTAGGCAATACGCTGCATTCGCAGGTGTCGGGCAGTACGTCGAAGAGTCGATGCTTGTTGGGAAGTACCCATTGTCAGCCTGATACAACTTAAGGGTCTTGATAGCATTCGACAAGTCAGCCTGCATCGCTGAAGTCATTGCGCGTTGCTGTATACCGTTATAGGCAACAATCGATATTGCCGCCAGGATAGCAATAACAACAATCACAATTAATAATTCAACAATTGTAAAACCAGATTTTCGAGAGAAATGCTCGACACTCATAGGTGCTCCTAAAACATTATTACGTTCAATTTTTAATTTTCGCTACTTTATATGCGCAGTATACTGGCTTGCTCACATAAGCACAAGAGTTTTAATAGCTAATCTTGCATTGTGGAGTTTAGATGTGGTGTAATGAAAGCAAGTTTATGCAATTTACAAAAGCCATCGACCACAGATGCTATACATGCAACAAACTCTTTTTTAGGGGGATATTTGCAGTTGGTATTTTAGAGATTAAATGTACCAGGTGTGGTAATGTTTCACTACTAAATGCCTTTACGAACGTGCCTAATGACAAAAACGAAAAAAGCTACATGCTGGTATATAACTCAAAGGGTAGGATTGTACTAGCAACAGATAACGCGACGAAGCTACTTGGGTTTACAAGAAATGAGCTGATGAGCTTAACCATTCCAGAAATTTCACCCAGAAATCAGCTATATTCAGTGCCAGAGTCACCAGACGAAAGTGCATTAAAGTCATGGGATTCATACCACCAAAAACTTACCCCTGACATAATACACCTCACGAAGTCAGGTGAAAAAATTCATGTTGATGCAGAGTTCCACACAGTCGCCTCAACCACCGATTACTATGCCGTTGGCCGATACAAACTATCCGCGGATCACAATAAACCAAATCGCTCATCAGAATGGACCCCAAAGCTGAACGCCCTATCTGTTATAATACCTTTTGTGCCGATACTGTAGAGTAGCGGCATGCGCGCCCCGGTAGCTCAGCTGGATAGAGCAGAGGACTTCTAAGCCTAAGGCCGCAGGTTCGAACCCTGCCCGGGGTACCAAGACCTGAATTTTAAATCTTAAATCTGTTGATTTAAGTTCCGATATTGCATAGGTCAGGCTGGAAATAGAAACTTTTTGCTAAAATTAGTGTATGGAATTAAAAATTCAATGCTCTGGATATAAAATAGCTGCTGACTGGATTGAAGGCGCAGATGCGGCAAAAATACTTATCGTGCTTCCTGGTTACTCTTCATCGAAAGCTCGTCAACGCTCACATGCGGAAGCTATGGTTCAATCAACTGGCACAAATGCCTTAGTTGTTGATTTTAGCGGTCACGGCAACAGCCCATTTGAGCTCCGCGACATTCGTCCCGCTCAACACTTCCTAGAACTTATATACGTATTCGACTGGTTAGCAGATAAGTACCCCAATGCAAAAATTTCTGTATCAGGATCAAGCTATGGTGGTTTTCTTGCTGTGCAGCTGACAAAGTACCGAAAGTTTGCAAACCTCGTACTCAGAGCTCCTGCTATCTACAGACCTGCAGCGTTTTACGACCCTTGGTCCGTCAGAATAGATAACGAGGAGAGTTATAATCAAGATATTGCAAAATATCGAAAGGACAGCGAAGCGTTGTCAAAACATCCGCTGCTCGGGAGAGCCTCTGCATTTGCAGGAAATACATTGGTGGTAGTTCATGAATATGATGAATTGGTGCCTCGAGAAACCACCGATGCATACATTAACGCTTTTAATGCTGATAGTTACCTAGCAGAAGGATTTGCTCATAGTGTTGATAAGAATAATCCTGATGAAGCTACATTGACTTTATACACTGATAGCATCGCTAGCTGGTTAAGTAAGTTCTAACTTCAGCCAGCTTGCCGTACCATAACCGGTTTAACAGATTTAGTTTTACATCTGTTCTTTAGACCAGGTTAACCTTGTATCTGTTACTCAGTTCCAACCCAATCCGCTCTCTAGATGCTGTAAGTATTGATAGTTTAATATTAAAGTTGTATAGTATTCATGTCATGTGATTCCTACTCAAGAGAGGTGGACCAAAATGTTCACAGTCACTGACGAAGATCGAAAACTTCGTGATGAAGGCCATTCCTGGAAAGCGCGGTGTGAGCTTGCGCTCTCCCAGGATCACCCCAGCAACTACCCGATGCAGTCGGACGGCAGTCGTAGTGAGAGAATCCTCAAAGACAGCTTAAAGACCATCCTTCGGGAGCGCACTGAGTTGATTAGGCTCAGATATCGCCAAGATCGTGACCTTCCGTGTGAAGTAGCAGTCACTGTCTCTCAGCGAGCAATCGTGGAGGCGATGGCGCAAACGCGCATGAAGGTGATGAGTGAGCTAAATGTTCGTAAACTCATCTACCGCTTCCTGAGCGACGACTTCGAGGTTTCGAGACTGCAAGTGGACTTCGAAGGACGAGGTGGTCTTACCATCGTGGGCCATCGGTACACAAGTTTCTTCCTGAGGGTCATGGAGTAGCTTCGATCATCAGCCGTCAAGCAACGAAAGGGTCGTCGAGGATATATTTCTTTGGCACACCGCGTTCTTGGCGGCCTTTTCAATAGCTAAGAATAGTTCTAACTTCAGCCAACTTGCTGTACCATAGAAATACGCTATGCATCTGCATGGCGTATTTCTATTATTTCGCGTGGGTTTGAACCTGCGGCTTTTTGTGAAAGCAAAAATAGTCGCAGGTTCGGTATAGCGTCGTGAAATTCTGAAAAAGCTCGCTTTTGCCAGAATAAGCAAGCGGAAGATGCTTGCAGATACCCTGCCCGGGGTACCAAGCCCAGATTGACAGATGTTTATTGCATCTGTTTTTTGCATAATCTTGCTTTCTAGCACGTAAATCATAATGATCAATATACGCAACGCCAGTTTAATAAAAAGACAAAAATAAGTATCAAACAATCAAAAATCAATACAGCGTATAATATATATATGCTTAACGAACCAATGGTGTTCGTAGACGTGGAAACAAACGGCAAGTTTGGCGCCGACGGACGCATTATTGAGATAGGGGTTATTCGCGCAGAAAATGGCGAAGTGATTGATACATTTCACTCTCTCGTTAACCCCGGTTCTACTGTACCCGTATGGATAGAGCGATTGACTGGCATATCAAACGCCGATCTAGTGCATGCACCCTATTTTGAAGATGTCGCCCGCCAGCTACATAGAATTTTTAGTAATGCGCTGTTTGTAGCACACAATGTTCGGTTTGATTATTCATTTTTTAAATCGCATTTTGCTTCTATAGGAATCGAGTACAAACCAAAACTCTTCTGTACAGTGCGCATGTCTCGCGCGCTCTACCCAGAACATTCTGGCCATAGTTTAGAAAAAATAATTAAACGACATAGCATACCTACCAATAGTCGGCATAGAGCGTATGATGACGCTAAAGCAATGTACGATTTTTACAAACTTACCGTTGCACATAAAGGCGCTCAAGCAGTTGAAGAGAATATTCGCAGACAAATCCGTACAAAATCTCTACCACCACACGTTGATGAATCAACGATTGACAAACTACCGTCTTCGCCCGGTGTTTATATATTTAAAGATGAAGATGGCCACCCGCTTTATGTAGGTAAGAGCATTGATATTAAAGCGCGCGTACGTTCGCACTTCACCAATGACACTCGTATTGTGAAAGAAATGAAACTATCTCAGCGAAGCTATAGTATTGATTCAATAACGACAGACACGGAGATTGAGGCGTTACTACTCGAGTCTGCCACCATAAAAAAGCTTCAGCCACTCTTCAATCGTCGTTTACGCCGCACCACAAAGCAGTCGGTTCTTGTGCGCACTAAAAACGAACACGGCTACCTTGAAATTAGCGTAGAAAATAAAGCACTGTCAGACATGACCGATACATCAATGATCTACGGAGTGTACACATCTAGAGCCAAAGCAAAGTCTGCTTTAGAATCAGCCATGAAAACATTTCAACTGTGCCCAAAACTACTCGCGCTTGAATCATCTGGTGGCGCCTGTTTCCGTTCTCAGCTTGGGCTATGCAAAGGGGCGTGCATCCAAAAAGAACCTTCAAATGCATATAATCAGCGAGTTGAACTGGCGCTTTCAAGATCGAAAATTGACTCGTGGCCGTTTGCTAAAAAAATTGCCGTGAAAATTAGCGATACAAAGTCCTTAATAGTTGACCAATGGATCATCGAAGGAATACTCCTGCACGACTTTGAACCTACCCTTGAACGTCTCAGTAACGGGTTCGACATTGATACCTATAAAATTTTGCGAAGCTACATTCGAACACATCCCGCTAGCGTGTCGCAGTATGGCCTGGGCATAGAATTATCTAGCTAGGTAATTCGTTGTATAATAGATACATGAATAAGATAGCTCTCATTAGCTTTCTTGCGATTCTGACCCTTATAGTTGGAGCAGGGGCTTTCGTGTTTCTCAGCAAGCCAGAACCCGAAAACGCTATATCTACAAAAGATAGCACGCTAAGAACACAGAATACCGATCAACCCACAGCCCAATCTACTGAGAAGCCTAGCCAGACTGCAGGTACTTATGTAGAGTACTCTAACGAAAACCTAACTAAATACAGTAACAATACCCGCCTGCTTTTCTTTCATGCCCCGTGGTGCCCGCAATGCCGAGAGCTTGATGCAAGCATAGCAGCCAGTTCACTGCCCGCAAATACTACAATTCTAAAGGTTGATTACGACACGAGCCAAGACTTACGACAAACGTATGGAGTCACGCTTCAGACGACAGTAGTGAAGATAGATGCTGCCGGAGAAAAGGTTGATAGCTTTGTTGCCTATGACGAACCTACATTTGCCAGCGTTGAAAGTGCTCTTCTGCCTTGATTGAAATTCTAATATTTTCATTCTTTGCCGGCGTATTAACCGTTCTAGCACCATGTATACTGCCACTCATTCCGGTTGTTATCGGGGGAAGTTTATCTACTCAAACTGCACGTGGTTCGGTTGATCAAAGACGACCGTTTATCATTATTGCTAGCCTTGTTACATCGATATTACTATTTAGCCTACTGCTCAAAGCAAGCACTGTCCTACTGGGAATTCCCACTACAATCTGGTCAATGATATCAGGTGTCATTATTATACTGCTGGGTATAAATGCACTCTTTCCTACAATGTGGGAAACAATTATGCTCAAAACCAACCTTTCGTTTGCTGCAAATACAGCACTTGGTAATTCGCAGAGAGGTAATGGCATTTCAAGAGACATCGCTTTGGGCGCTGCACTAGGCCCGGTGTTTAATAGCTGCAGCCCTACGTACGCACTTATTATTGCTGTGCTGTTGCCCGCATCTTTCGCATCGGGTGTAGTATACCTATTTGCCTATTGTTTAGGGTTGGGGTTGGTGTTATTACTCTTTGCCCTCTTCGGCCAATCACTTGTTACCAAGTTTCGCTGGATGAGCAATCCATATGGTGGTTTTCAAAAAGCCATCGGGGTCGCACTACTCATCATAGGCGTTGTTGTTCTATTTGGTCTTGATAAACAGTTTCAGTCATTCGTACTAGATAACGGGTGGTATGACCCTATCAAAAACCTAGAAGAATCATTTACTCGCTAGTATTTTTACTACCAATTTTTGCTTCTGCTTCGATATCACGTACTTGCTCAGCCTTACCCAACACCTCTTCAACTTGCTTATGTGTTATAAGAATTTCAGAGCCAGCACCCGCGGCGCCCGACAGCATTTGTTTTGCCACGGTATTCTCCACCGCCTTCTGGACAACACGGCGCATTGGCCGGGCACCAAGTCGTGGGTCGTAGCCTTTATCTACTAGCAGTTGTTTGGCCGAATCCTCAACGGCAACGTGTACTTTTTGTACGGCAAGTGTTATATTAATCCCAGCAATTATAAGATCTACTACCTGCAGTAGCTCTGGTTTACCAAGCGGCGTAAAGGTGACAATCTCGTCGAATCGATTTAAAAATTCTGGTCGGAATGTATTTTCGCTAATTAGCTCATCGATAAACTGCTGTTCAAACTGGTCTAACTTGTACCCGCGTTCAATGTACTCGCGAATACGATCAGCGCCAGCATTACTGGTCGCAATGATTATGGCATCGCGAAAGCTGACTTCTCTATTGTTTATGTCTCGTAAAATTCCTTCGTCTAAAGTCTGCAGAAGAGTTGTGAGTACGTTTGGATGCGCTTTTTCTATTTCATCAAGTAGCACCACACTGAAGGGTTGCTTTAATAGTTGTGAGGTTAAGCTAGATGGGTCGGTCGATCCATCCGCAATCAATCTCGAAACATCCTCATTTCGCACATACTCGTTTAAATCGATTCGCACGATACGATCTTCGCCTTCAAAATACACATCTGCAAGCGCTTTTGCGAGTTCCGTCTTCCCCACTCCTGTTGGACCTAAAAACAAGAACGTACCGATTGGCCTATTTTCATTGCGAACACCCGCACGCGCTCGACGCAGGGCATCACTCACAACGCGCACAGCCCTAGATTGATTAATCATACGCCTATGGATCAACTCTTCTAAGTTGAGCAGCTTTTGGCGCTCATCCTCAGATGAAGCCTGGCCCATTTTCACGCCCAGAGTCTTTTCAATTGCTTGACGTACGGAATTCATTGTTACGTACCCATTCTCGCTATACCCTGCGGCCGATTCAAGTAGCTTTAATGCCCTGCCCGGCATGGCCAAATCGTGCACATATCGCTCGCTCAGGCGATACGCTTCGTAGATTGACTGGTGTGAATAAGTGACATGACGGCTAAACTCCGTGAGGATTAACTGATCTTGCAGTACTGCAATCGTCTCTTCTTTCGTAGCCGGATGTACCGATATACGATTCAATGCATTCACTAATGCACTGTTACGCTGACTAATTTGTAAATAGCGCTGTTCGTCCATAGTAAGTACTACACGCAGTCGTCCCGCTTCAATAATCGGTAGTAGCACATTACTCATGTCTACCGATCCAATACCATCCTCAAAGAATAACTGGGCGTCATCGAGACATAAAATAATGTTTTTTGCAGCGTATGCCTCACTGAATAGTTGGGTAAGCAGTTGCTCAAGCTCACCTCGACCGGGCGCTGCCGAAAGTAAGGCACCGGCATCTAACATAACTACCTGCCGAAATTTTAATGAAGATGAAATCTTGGACGATGCATCTAATAGTCGCTCAGCCAGTGCCTGCACCACTGTTGTTTTACCAACTCCAGCTTGGCCAACTAAAACAATATTCTGGCGTCCGCGACTCGAAAACGTGTCGATAATTTGATCGAGTGAGTCAATGTGCGACTCAAGATCGACGTGCAAGCTACCGTTATTTGCGATTTGTTCGCTGATATTTGTGCCAAATCGTGACAACAGTGGGGTATATCCAAATGCCCAGTCTCGTGCGATACCACCCGTGCGTTTAGGCGCCTTATGCTTCTCAATTAGAGCCTCTAGGTGTTGCTGCCACTCTATCCCCTTCTTTATGTCAGTCAATTCAATGTGGTTATGAGCCAACACTGATTCATGTTCCGGAAACTGCTTAACAAGAGCATACACAAGCATACCAGCAGTAATTATGCTCAAGCCCAGTTCTTCCCGCATGCCGTTTGCCACGGCCCACACTTCAGCACTATCTGATTGCTCAGAAGATGCTATTTGTAACAAAAAGTTCGGCGTAATTCCAAAACGCACGGCATAAAATAAACCACCACCCGTTTGCATCACCGCTTTGGCGATATCAGCTGGTCTTGGTTGCTTCGGTAAAACGGCTAAAATTTCACTCACAAGAATATCATCGATATACTTCGCTGGTTGAATTGGTGGAATATGCTTTAGTTCTCCACTATGCCAAAATACAAACATCAGTGGCAGTGCAGCAGCTGAAAGTACCAACCATCCAATAGACAACCCCACAAGCAACCCCGCTAAACCTACTACGATCAACAAGCAGATAGCTGCGACTGTTACGATGCGCCAATGGCCGCTACCGTAACGCGAGAGCCTCGCCTTCTCAGACCGAAAACTCCCATAGCGAATATTCATCTCCATGATGGAACCCAACCCGCTACCATTAAGATGAACCCAGCAAGTGGAGCAAAAGGAAGCATAGACCATCCTATGATAGTCAAGACGCCGATAGTCATCTGCACTGCAATCCACACCAAGCCAATTACTATAAGTATGGTTCGGGCTACTGCACCAATTACTCTAGATAGCTGTCTGTCAAAAAAGGCTCGGAGCATAATCGAAATCGGACCCTTTACACCCCCGGCTGAGATTTGTCGGTACGGCGCAAATAAACTTGACGCCAGTAGTCCAATCGAAAAATAGTCATACGTACGTACTAATTGGTTTTTTACAGCGAACATGCGCGCTAACCAGCCAGTGCCATACCACCACGAGAGAATGCCCACAATAAACATATGCTTATTGTACCCTATCACCACGAGTTTCGATACGCTTGTTTAAGAGAGCTTTAGTCTATAATAGTATTCATGTCTATGCACCGCGCAACAATACTTGGAAAAGCAATTAAGTCGGTTATGAAACTACGCGGCGGTGGCTCTGCCTTACCAGGTCTTGTTGTTGAAAAAATTGATCCTGATTACATTAAAAATATTCTCAGTACGCTACCAAAGGGTGTTGTGGTGGTAAGTGGTACGAACGGAAAAACAACCACTACAAAAATGGTGGTTGAGTTATTAGAAGGCCAAGGCCTTAAAGTATTTACAAACCGAACCGGCAGTAACTTCACAAGGGGAGTTGCCGCAGCTCTTCTTGGTGAAGTTGATTTGCGTGGCAGGCTAGCTGCAGATATTGCCGTGCTCGAGTTAGATGAAGCTCACGCCGTGCACTTTGTTAAAGCTGTTCAACCAAGCTATAGTTTGCTGCTTAATGTCATGCGCGACCAGCTTGATCGATTTGGAGAAATTGACGCCACTGCACAACTCTTAAAAACTGTAGCAAGTGCAACCACTAAAACTGTCGTAGTCAACCGAGAGGATCCACGCCTAAGAAATGTTGCAAGCAGCCTCAAAGATGTGGACGTAGCATATTTTGGACTTAGTGACTCATTGCAATCCACATTCCCAACCGATGACGACATGCGTACGACAGCAAAAAGTAAGATTAAATCACCTAACCTGCCGACACTAAGTGTGCTCGAATCGTTCGATGGCAAACAGGCTGTATTCACGTTAGCTGGAAAAAAACTACAAACGCCACTCAAGCTTGAAGGTATCTATAATATATATAATGCCGCTGCCGCACTTGGTCTCGTTGCTAGTATTCTCCCCCAATACAACCCAGTAAAATTAACCGAATCACTTGCGAACGTAACTCCAGCATTTGGGCGAGGCGAAAAGATTATTGTACGCGGCCAGCCTGTAGACCTGGTACTCGTAAAAAATCCAGCTGGTTTTCGCCTAAGTTTAAAATCATTTCCAGTGAGCGGCGTTAGCACTATGATTGCGATAAACGATAATTACGCAGACGGTCGCGACATGAGTTGGCTATGGGATGTAGACTTCGACAGCCTCCGATCTACTGGCGTCGCAATGCTGTCTGGCGTAAGAGCCTACGACATGGCTGTGCGTTTGCAGTATGAAGAAGTTGAAGTATCGCATGTAGTACCAAACCTTGGGCAAGGGTTGCGACAATTTCTCACTCAGCAGCCGAGTGTACCGAAGCGTATCTACTGCACATACACCGCTATGCTTGCGATTCGCCGTGAATTAGGAAAAATGACTAATGTTGAGGTGATATCATGAAGAAATTAACGATACTGCAGCTATACCCGAACGATATGAATATATACGGCGATTGGGGGAATGTCCTTGCCGTAAAGCGTCGAGCTGAATGGCACGGCTACAGTGTTAGGCTAATCGAATATAATCCAGGAGATACATTTCCAGAATCCGTCGATGTAATCATCGGTGGCGGTGGGCAAGACTCGGGCCAATCAGTTATCCAAGCCGATTTACAATCAATCGCGCCAAGGTTAACCAAGCTCGCTAAAGATGGCACCCCCATGCTTGTTATTTGCGGTCTTTACCAGTTATTTGGTAACTTCTTCAAAACACGTGACGGAATCACGATACCAGGTATAGGCATATTCAATATCGAAACTCATGGTGGGCCTGAACGGTTAATTGGCAACATCGTAACCGAAAGTGAACAGTTTGGGCAGATTGTTGGGTACGAGAATCATAGCGGCTTAACCTATTTAGGTAAAGACGTTCAACCATTTGGCGTAGTACGTAAAGGTGCAGGAAACAATGGGCAAGATAATTATGAAGGAGCACGCGTACATAACGTGATTGGTAGCTATTTGCACGGGTCGCTACTCCCAAAAAATCCAGCTATCGCTGACTGGCTGATAGAACAGGCCTGCACGCGCAAATTTGGTGCTTTTGAGCCTAGTGTCATCAATGACACCTTTGCTGACCAAGCTCGAAAAATAGCGCTCGAGCGTCCACGGTAGGCCGTTCAATATGCTGAGCCTTGGTGCGTTGCTATACTACTACCAATTGAACCGCAAGCCTGAGTAGCATATTGTCCGCCTGTTACAGTAATGATAGTTATGCTACTAAAAGCAAAGAAATCACAAACTTTGCAAGCGCTTCAGTTCCGCAACCACCTGCTCACCGTGACCTAGTGGTGTGGCCCTGCCGTATACCTTCTGTACGGTTCCGTTCGGGTCTATTAAAAACGTCTTCCTAAGTATTCCTTCTTTTCCAAACATTTTCTTGCCCCACGCGCCGTAGTCGTTAATCACCGTTCCGCCTGGGTCCGATAGCAGCATGAAATTAAGATTATGTTTGGTTTTGAACTTTTCGTGACTGGCTGGCTCATCTTTAGACACACCAACCACCTCAGCCCCCAGTGCAGTCAATTCATCTCGCGCGTCGCGCAAGCTACAGGCCTGAGTGGTACAGCCCGGCGTATCGTCCTTAGGGTAAAAATACAGTACGAGCCATTTGCCGGCATAATCCTTAAGTGAGTGTAGACTACCATCAACACCGGTTAATTCAAAATCAGGAGCTTTATACGGAGTTTCTTTCATACCCCCATTATACCACTGGAAATCTATCGAATTTTCGGGTATAATCATGCAAGTATCACACCGTCGGGGTGTGGCGCAGTTGGCTAGCGCGCGCGGTTTGGGACCGTGAGGTCGAAGGTTCGAGTCCTTTCACCCCGACCATATATTACCGAGTATCTACTCGGTTTTTATTTTGCATTATAATTAGAGTAGTGAAGAAACGATTGTTTTGTAAAAAAATTTTAGGCAGAAAAAACAGTACGGCAACCCGGACCGTGCTTTTACTTGGAGTAATGCTCGTTATGACAATGATATACAACACATATGGCTATCAGCGACTCGCTGTTGATCCAAAGAGCTACAAAAAGCTACTCGACGTTATTGCATTGGCAGAAAGCAACAACAACTACAACGCCTATTTTGGTAATGCCAATAATGCTGAAGTTATATTCACCGAGATGACTATTAGCGAAGTACAAGCCTGGCAGGCAAAACACATCAAAAACGGAAGCCCGAGCAGCGCAGTTGGTCGCTACCAAATTATTAGCACTACCCTAAATAGCTTAGTGGATGAGCTCGGCGTCAACGCAACCACAACCTTATATAACGAGCAGATGCAAGACACTATGGCAGCAGCACTGCTGGAGCGTCGTGGCATCATCGACTATGTGAACACAGACATATCAAAAGAAGTATTTGCGCATAACCTATCGATGGAGTGGGCTGGGCTGCCTAAAGTGATGGGTGAAAATCCCAATGCCAGCTTTTACGTGGGCGATGGATTAAATAAATCACACGTTACGACGCAAGAGGTATTGCAAGCAATAAAGTCGGTTAGAGCCAAGTAGTAAAAGCACTGGCGCAAGTAGTGATTTTTAGTATTTTGTATATATTGCTATACTAGGATTGTATTTATTACAAAAATAAACATGAATAAACAAAAACTTTTTGGCAGTATCATTTTGGTCGTTCCACTTGTGGCCATTGGATTCTTTATATTTCGTCAAAACACCATTACATCACCGCCATCAGAAGGTACAGTAACCGAGCTACCAAAAAGTACCTCTGGGCATACAAAACCATCTAATAACACCCCCGATAAGAGTGAAGCTGAGTCGAAATCATTATCGAAGCAACAACCGTACGAGCCGCCTAAGCAACGTGAGCCCACGCAGCGAAAAGAAATTGTCAAAAATTCACCAAAACAAACAGAGATTCGCGATTCCACAGATATTGAACGAGTATACTACCCCTTACGTACACCGAATGATCCTGGCTACAGCTTGAGTAACTGGCCGCTAACGCATATGAATGCGACAGTAGCCTGGGATATCGCCACGGGTTCTCCCGAGACAACTGTTGCAGTGCTTGATTCTGGTTTCTCGCTAGACCATGAAGATTTAATAGATACGTGGTTTACGAATAGTGGCGAACAAGGCACTACAACCGTAGGAGATTTTTGCTGGCTTGGTGTACCACAAAACAAAGAAACTAATAACTGTGATGACGACCAGAATGGCTATATTGACGATTGGCGAGGTTGGGACTTTTTTAACGGTACCAATAATCCAGCCGCCGGACAAGATGACCCAAATGGCGACGCGGTCAGCCACGGCACAGAAGTAGCTGGCCTAGTAGGTGCTAGTGGTAATAATGGTGTTGGGATTGCTACCTTGAGCTGGTCAACCAAACTCCTTCCGTTGAAAGTGCTGAGCGACGACGGCCCCGGATACTCAAGTGATATTGCAGCGGCAATTTATTACGCCGTCGATTTAGGAGTGGACGTAATTAACCTTAGCCTCGGCGGCAATGAATCAGACCCCACCCTACTCGCCGCTACAAACTACGCCTACGAGCAAGGAGTGGTAGTGATTGCCGCAGCTGGTAACTGTGGTACAGGGTCCGGCGAAAGCTGTGCTGGATATACGCAAGGTATTATAGGCTACCCTGCACGTAACCCAAACGTAATTGCGGTTGGCGCCACAACAAACAGCAAACAGCGAGCGAGTTTTAGCAGCTACGGAGCAGCCCTTGACGTGGTTGCACCTGGCTCGGGTAGTATTTATTCGCCTACCTACACAGCCGCAAATCCAACAGGCTTGTATGCAACTACCTTGTATGGAACCTCATTTGCATCGCCATACGTTGCTAGCTTAGCCGCACTTGTTAAATCAATTCGCCCAGCTTCATCCGTTGACGATATAACCGCCATACTGCTTGGTAGCGCCCAGAAAACCAACATCGCAAACGGGGTATATTCCAATGACCTTGGGCACGGCATCGTTGACGCTCGACAAGCCTTACTTGTAGCTAGTAGCTTAAACGTAGTTAGCGACACTCCAAAGCTATTTCAAACAGGGGGCCCTACATCAGAACATAGCTACGTTACAAACACCACAATGGCAAGCGGCTGTGAAAGCCTACAGCCAGCTAGCTACTGTACTATACGATTCCAAAACGCCCTAAGCTACGATCGGCTGCTCCCCTATAAGCAAACCGATGAAAACAACTATACAAGCTGGTCTTGGAATTCTTCACTCCTAAGTAGTGATAGTTGGTGGCTACGAGCCGTTCAGGGAGATACAATGTCGGCAGACTATTTACTTTCAATAAAATAATTTCGTCCTTGCATTTGTTATCATGAGTATAATGAAAAAATCTAAACTGAGGCATCATACTGAAAGATTCCTACTGGGTCTCTTCTACGTTTGCGTAACCCTGCAGTGGCTATGGATAGCTGCCGTTGGACTGCCTGCCATTGTGAGCGGTGACGCTATGAGTAGCTTTCTTACGCTTCAGCAACCCACAGAACCGCAACCCACAAACACAACAATAGGTTTTTCACCTGTACTTGCCGTCACTGCCGGTGTCATCACACTTATTTTCTTAGTTATTACTATCTATATATTAGTTCGATTACCAAAAACTATTGCAAAAACAGGCGATACAATTGTGCACCGTACAGCCGACGTATTAGTACCCGTTATTACCCACCACAAACCCCTACCGACAAAAAAAAGACGGATTATTTCCGCCAAAGTTATCGTTTACATTCAAATATTGCTCGTTTTGCTTCCGCTTGCTATATCCTTTTTTATACCAAGTATTGAAACAGTTACAAGCCAAATCATTATTACACTTTCAGCCTGGCTGGCAGCAGCAAGTACTAGCGCCCTGCTGCTGCATTGGCTGTTATGGCCGCCTACTTCGCGAACTCAGTCGCGCGCGTCTCACGAATAACATTGACTTTGATTGTACCTGGATACTGCATGGTACTTTCAATCTTGTTAGCAATGTCACGCGCCAACTTTATGCTCGAAAGATCATCAACTCGTTCCGGGCGAACAATCACTCGCACTTCACGACCGGCGCTAATTGCGTACGCTTTATCAATACCCTCAAAACTAGTTGCAACATTCTCAAGTTCGCGCATACGTTCAGCAAAATTCTCGGCACTGATGTTTCGGGCACCTGGCCTGGCCGCACTGGCCGCATCTACAACACGCACCACCAATGCCTCAGGTGTTGTCGCTTCAATGTCATCATGATGGGCCTCTATAGCATGCACTATCTCATCACTCATACCGTACTTACGCGCCAGCTCTGCACCAATATGGTGATGTTTACCTTCAACTTTATGCGTTACCGCCTTACCAACATCATGCAGCAACGTCGCAATTTTTGCCACTCGTACGTTTGCACCTATTTCCTCAGCGATCATGCCAGCAATATGCGCCATTTCAGTTGAATGCATTAAAACATTTTGTCCATAACTTGTACGGTACTTTAGCTCACCAAGTAGCCGTAACATTTCTTTAGGTATACCAACAACGCCAACTTCACGGGCTGCATCCTCACCAGCTCGTTCAACATCTTTATTGATTTGCTTCTCGGCTTTACTCACCACTTCTTCAATACGGCCTGGATGGATACGGCCATCTTTCATGAGCATCTCAAGCGTTACTCGAGCAACCTGGCGGCGAATTGGGTCGAAGCTGCTCATCACAATCATGCCAGGTGTATCGTCTACTAGAATATCGACACCCGTTGCACGCTGAAGAGCTTGGATATTACGCCCCTCTTTTCCGATGATACGACCCTTCATTTCGTCATCGGTTAACTTTATAGCAGTCACGGTTCGCTCTGCCGTAACCTCTGAGCTCATGCGCTCCATGGCCGAAACCAAAATGGTCGCAGCTCGCTCTTCAGCATCTTGCATGGCATCATTTTGTAATTTATTCACCAGCCCAACAAGATCGTGCTTGATATCACGTTCAGTCATTTGTAGTAATTTATCAGCTGCGTCGGCTTTTTTGAGCCCTGCAATTTTTTCTAGCTTTTCTTGCTGCTTCAGCCTAATCTCGCGAATTTCAGACTTTAGATCCTCAACCTCATCTTCGGCACGGCGTAGTTTTTCAGCTCGCTTATCTAACTCATCCAATTTTTTATCGAGAGATACTTCACGATCGGCAAGCCTGTCCTCGGTTTTTTTCCATTCGCGGCGGCGCTCTTTTTCAATTGCTAACGCTTCATCTTTAGCCTTTAATACAATGTCACTCGCCTTTGTTTTTGCGCTTGCTAGCTCTTTTTCAATTTTTTGCTTGCCCTTTGCGTGCTGCTGTTTATCGTATACAGTTTTTCCGGCAATACTAGCAATACTTCCGACAATTGCGGCTATTAATAGTTCAAACATATGGTTCCTTTCCCCACTACCCCGTTAAGTGTTCGTCTTAACGTATATATAATCAAGGTAAAATAGGTTGTATCAAAAATTATAGTACTGAAATGAGTATAAAACGCACTTGCTCATTAATTGTAACGTGCTACGACTTGCCGTGACAAGTTTTATTTAACCATTCTGTAGTAGCTGGAACTATAGCTCAGTGGATTTGTTGAACACGTGCCAGAAGTTTCTTGTTTTTGGGGTTGAGATTCAAGCCAATACACCAAGATGTACATCTGACGAACGGCTGCACCACAGAAACTCCCGGTGTTTGAATAGTACGCGTAGCATCGTGTAGCGCTATTATTGCGACAATCAACATTCTGCGACGGGGTTGGTTCTGTCGGAAGTGTACTAATGTAATTCGGAGTTAATATACTGGCCAAATTCGCCCAACTTGCATCTACCGTTGCACTCCATGAGCCGTTTATAGCCGTAGATCCATTCCCGGCCGGGTATTGTCCGTTTTGTACATAATACAACTCAAGAGCTTTTACGATAGTTGCTATATCAGAATTACGCTGAGAATCACGAGCACGCTGCTGAATGCCATTATATGCAACAACGGATATTGCGGCTAAAATTGCTATGACCACAATAACGATTAGCAACTCTACGATAGTAAATCCGCTGTGTTTTTGCTTATGCATAACTCTATTAAATCATGCACCCGCACATTAAAGTAAATAATGAAAAATTATTTACGACGTACTGTGATGTTCGCCTCGCGGCCGTATAACGGTAAAATAAGCTTGTCGTTCTCGCCGTTACGCAGCCGTTCTAATGCTCGCTCCCCCCACTTATCACCACTTACTCCTACAATCGGAATACCATAGGTGTCAGCGATGGTATTCATGACCGTGTGACTAATACGCAGCCCAGTAAAGCTTCCAGGCCCCTGAAATACCGCTATAGCCTGTATATCGCGCCAAGTAAGACCCCTTGAATGAAGCTGGCCCCGCAGATAGCCCAATAACGAATCAGCTAGTGTGCGGCCCGCATCCCACTCCTGAGTGTCATATGATTCATTTGTAACCCAAACTGTTTTACAAACCGACGTTGACGTGTCTATTAATAAAATCATGTTATTGCCTTTACTATTCGATTTGACCGCTCACCAGCACCGACAATCGAAAGCTCACGCACCGTCTCCGTAGGTGATGAGAACGTGATTCGTAGTCTATCATTCGGCACAACCGATCGAATAACATCACCCCATTCTATGACCACCGTGGTATTTGCGTCCTGCAAGGTGTCGTCGAGTTCATTTGCCATAATGCCCGGGTCTTGCAACCGATAAAAATCGTAATGACTCAAGCGAATCCCACTGGGGCTATCATATGTACGGTTAATAGTAAATGTGGGACTTTGGACTGTTTCCGATATCGATAACCCTGCGGCAATACCTTTTGTTATCGTTGTTTTACCGCTTCCTACATCCCCAATTAGCTCAATACACTCGCCCCCACGAAGAAGAGATCCTATTTTTTCACCGAGCATCATCATATCTGCTTCACTTGCAATTGTTATATTCACTCTATAAAATATATCATTTTCATCTGTATATGGTGAAATTTAATCATTCGTCGTATAGTAGAGCGTAAGCGTTATGCAAATTTCTGACACTACAATTGAAAAACTCTTAACAGAAGCAGGGAAAGCAACTCCTGCTCAGATTGATGAGCTAAAAACAACCGGCGAGCGCTCACACCAAACACTGCAGTACCTTGCCGTGCAGAGCAAGCTAATTGGCGAGCTTGAACTTACAAAACTCTACGCAAACTATATCGAAGTACCATTCATAAATATTGATCCAAAAGATATTGCGCCTGAAGTATTAAATAAAATTCCAGAACGAATTGCAGCTCAATACCAAGCGGTGTTATTTGATATAGACGAAGACGGCGTGTCCCACCTTGCGATGAGCGACCCAGATGACGTCCAGGCAGTTGATTTCATTCAAAAAGAAATTGGTGAAAATACTAAAATCTACATTGCAACACGCGAAAACATTCTCGCATGCCTCGAAAACTACAGTGGTGATGTTACCGAAAAACTCAATGACGTAATTGATGTGCAGCGCGAGGAAGATGGTAGCGAACAAACGGTAAATGAAGCTGATCTCGCCGAGGATTCACCTGTTGCTAAAACAATCAACTTGCTGCTTGAATATGCAATACGCAGTAGCGCGAGTGACATACACATAGAGCCAAGAGAAGGTTACGTACAAGTGCGTTACCGAATTGATGGCGTCTTGAAAGAAGTAAACCGCCTACCCAGGAACGTACTAGGGTCTCTTGTTAGCCGCATAAAAATTCTGACAAACCTAAAAATCGATGAACGTCGCGTACCACAAGACGGGCGCTTCAAAATTAAACTTGCCGGCAAGCAATACGCACTTCGTGTCAGCACGCTCCCAATTGCGGACGGTGAAAAAATAGTAATGCGTATTCTTGATGAAAGCAATGAAGCAATTAGTCTTGAAGCCCTTGGGTATTGGGGGCGGTCTCTTGAGATTATCAACCAAGCATCAACAGAGCCAAATGGTGTCGTTTTAGTAACCGGGCCAACTGGAAGTGGTAAGTCAACCAGTCTATTTAGTATATTGAACATTTTAAATACTCCGGATGTGAATATTTCTACCATTGAAGACCCGGTTGAATATAAGATTCCTGGCGTCAACCAAACGCAAACAAACCCGAAAGCTGGTATGACATTTACCTCAGGGTTACGCGCCCTACTCCGACAAGACCCAAATATCATCATGGTCGGTGAGATTCGAGACGGCGAAACTGCTAATCTAGGCATCCAAGCTGCCCTGACTGGGCACCTTGTGTTCTCCACACTCCACACAAATAACGCAGCTACTACGCTACCCCGTCTGCTCGACATGGGCATTGAACCATTCTTAATCGCTAGCACGGTACGCGCCGTAGTTGGCCAGCGGCTTATACGTAGATTATGTATGACGTGCCGGCAAAGTGTTACACCGTCCGAAAAAGAGATAGATGCACTTTATAAATCACTCCACATGGAGACAGCCGACTTGCACGTTATTCACCAGCTCGACGCAAGTGCTAAGGAACAAGGTATTGGAAAAGATACGCCGATGGGCAGCTCAGAAAGTACAATCACCTCGCTATGGAAGGCCTCACAAAACGGATGTGACGAATGTAGCAACACTGGATACAAAGGAAGAATTGGTATTTATGAAGTACTTTCAAATTCAAATGCGATTCAAAAGCTTATCGTTGCAAACGCCACCAGTACTCAGATCCAGTCCCAGGCGATTCTAGAGGGCATGGTAACCATGCAAACCGATGGTCTGATTAAGGCGTTGCGTGGTGAGAGTACCATTGAAGAAGTATTACGAGTAACGAAGGAATAGATAAGCATGCCTCAATTCACTTATACTGCAGTTAACGTCAAAGGTGAACGTGTTACCGGATCTGTTGAGGCTGCGGATAGAGCGGCGGTTATTAAAACGATTGCAGGACAGAATCTTCGACCACTCTCGATTGAAGAGACTAAGCCGAAAGAAACCACCAGCATATTCAACATACTCGGTGGTCGCAAGGTAAAAAGCGATCAGATTGTTATTTTTACTCGTGAACTTAGCGCCATGGTAAGTGCAGGCGTGCCAATTCTGCGGGCCTTAACCTCGCTGCAACAACATGCGGAAAGTGAGGTGCTACGCACTATCCTTACCGATGTAATTAAAGACGTCGAGGCTGGTGACACGCTAGCTGACGCATTATCAAAATACCCAAATACATTTAGCGACGTATACGTTAATATGGTGCGTGCCGGTGAGGCAGCCGGTATCCTTGACGACATCCTAAAGCGCCTCGCGTATCAGCAAGAAAAGAATGCTACAATACGAAAGAAAATTAAAAGTGCCATGACCTACCCTATGGTGCTAGTTGGTATTACAGTGCTGGCATTTTTCGGACTAATGCTCTTTGTGATTCCGCAAATTGGCAAAATCCTCACAGATCTCGGTGGTGAGGATGCTAAACTGCCCCTTCTAACTCAAGCCATGCTCACCATAAGCTCCCTAATCATTAGCTTTTGGTATATCGTCTTCCCTCTCATGGGAGCAACTATTTTCTTTATTCTACGCTTCCTTAAAACGCCTACAGGTAAAAAAATACTTCATCAAACAGTACTGAAGCTTCCCGGCTTAAAAACGATTGTCATGAAGGTGGCAATCGCCCGCTTCTCACGAACATTCTCTGCTTTAATTGGAGCTGGCGTACCAGTTCTGGAGGCGCTGTCTGTAACGGCACGTGCTGTGGGAAATGTAGTGTATGAAGATGCGCTAATGAAAGCAGGAGTAGAAGTTAAGGCCGGTGCAACGTTATCTTCAGAAATTGAAAAAAACCCACTCTTTCCAGCTATCGTTTCGCAAATGCTCTCTGTTGGTGAAGAAACCGGGCAAACCGACTCAGTGCTCGTAAAAGTGGCTGACTTTTACGAAGAAGAAGTTGATGTGGCTATTGATGGGATTAGTGCCATTATTGAACCAGTGATGATCGTATTCATGGGTGGGATGGTAGGTGTTATCGCTGCTAGTGTCATGCTACCGATTGCAAGCCTATCCACAAGCGTAAAATAGCGTAAGTTATCTTAGGGTGGTGCATACGATAGCGCTCATGTATACTAAAAGTAATGTAAACGAATGGGCATCAATTAGAGGTGGCACAACTATTTTATAAAGACAAACCCGTGATCGGACTTGATGTCAGCCAGACTGGCATGAAAGTCATGTCTATTGATCGTAAGAAAAACCTTGTCACAGGATACGGCTCTATTGATCTTGATCCAGCCAAGGTACAAGAATCACTCAACGGCGACCATACCTACCTCCAGTCAAACTTATCAGAACTTCTAGGTAAAAACCTGGTTGGCACACTAGCTAGTAACCACGTGGTGCTAGGAATTCCAGCAGGAAGGACATTTACCCGTACATTTTCTTTACCGACCAGCGCGGAAAACACATTGAATAACGCAATTGAGCTAGAAGTAGAGCAGTATATTCCTATCCCAAGAGCAGAGCTGTACGTAGATTACGAAATTATTGAACGAACAAAAGACCAATTAACCGTTTTGATGAGTGCTGTCCCAAAAACGGTAGTCGACTCTTGTATTAGAGTGACTGAAGCAGCTGGACTACGGACCTGCCTAGTTGAGCCGAGCGTATCGGCGGTTGCCAGGTTACTGGAAAGTACGGAAGAAGGACATTTGCCAACGGTAATCGTTGACATTGGGCCAGCGAGTACAGACATCGCAATTCTTGATGGATCAATTCGTGTAACCGGAAGCTTAAACGTTGGCGGCAACACATTTACGCTCGATATCGCAAAACATCTTAAAGTACCCCTTGAGAGCGCTCATCAGCTAAAAGTACTTAACGGCTTAAACGCTGGTAGTAGGCAGTCAAAACTCACCGAAGCTCTGACACCTAGCCTTGATCGTATGGTATCTGAAACCAAAAAAGTTATGCGATATTACGATGAACGACTTTCGGACCATCGCAAATTAGAGCAAATTTTAATTGTTGGTGGTGGTGCAAATATACCAGGAATAGGTGACTATTTTACCAATAGGTTAATCATGCCAGCTCGAGTAGCAAGTCCATGGCAAGAGCTTGATTTTGGCAAACTGCCACAACCAGCAAAACAATTTCGACCACGGTACATCACCGTAGCCGGCCTAGCTAGCGTGAATGCGGGAAGGATCTGGCTATGATAAACCTACTGCCACCCTCTCTGAAGTCTGACATCCGCGCTGCTCGTACGAATGCTCTACTGGTAAGGTATATTGGTATTCTTGGGGTTGCAACACTTGTACTCGGCGGACTTGTTGGTGCAGCATATAGTGTGCTTGACGCAAGTCGAGAACCGGCTCAACTCGCATTCGAGCAAAGTCAGCTTCGAACAAGCCAATTTAACAGCGTCAAGACAGAGGCAGATGAGCTACGAACTAGCTTAACAACAGCAAAAACGATTCTTGATCAAAAAGTATCACACGCAACAGTGCTCCATGAAATTGCTAACGCAATGCCA
>JAAXIO010000019.1:0-11615 GCA_012270305.1 Candidatus Saccharimonadota bacterium | reverse complement strand
GCTCTCACAGCACAAACTCTGCGTATCGTTCTTATCGCCGCAATGCTGCTCTTAGTAGTAGGCGGCGTAGCTGGTTTTTTCTTCGCTCAACAAAAATTACAAGAGTTTGCAGCAACTACCACAAAGCTGCAGTCAGATACCGAGGCTAATAATAGTAGTGTTGAGTCGCTGCAACAATTAGAATCAACTATAAGCCAATACGACGATGTAAAAGAGAAGGCTAACAATATATCAACAGATAGTTCGGCATATCCCGTAGGGGTGATCGACACAGTCACTCGGCTAGGCAAAGAAGCAGGTATCACATTCAAAAATGTCAGTTTCGTGAACGAGTCACAAGACACATCATCTGAAGAAGGAGTTTCTACGCCACCACAACAAGACAGCACGACACCTCAAGCTCCTACAACAACCCCTGAGCCGGCCGCCCCAGCAGGTCTTACTAAAAGACTCATCTCAGTAACACCACCAGAGACGCTTGAATATACACAATTTTTACAATTTTTAGAAAAAGTTGAATCGTCAGCCATGTACTTACAAGTAACGAAGCTATCCTTCTCGAAAAATAACGAAAGTCAAATTACCGTTCAGCCATTTGAAATAGAGGTGTATGTAAAGCAATGAATAAGTCAGTCTCCTTTTCGCTAGACAACATTAAACAACCAGCCTTAAAATTCTTACGGCGCTACCACTTATTGCTATTCTTTTTAGTAGTGAGCGCTGCTCTATTCACCGCTATCGTTATCCTGTTACAGATTACCAACTTAAGTACGAATGACCCATCAAACTCAGCTACGCCTGTAGATACGTCATTTGACGAAACCACGATAGAGCGTATTCAAACGCTAGGTGAGCCAAGATCTTACAGCTCAGGCAACAGAAAAAGTCCATTCAGCGAATAGTGCTATACTAAGCGTATGCTTCTTCCTCTTGAACGATTAGTCGGGACCGCCGTAATGAGCCTGCAAACCGGCTCAGAGCTAGCACGCGTAAAAACAATCATCATAGACCCTAGGGACTTAACGATAGCCGCCTATGAGCTCGAGGGTCCACTGCTCAACGAACACCCATCATACCTAAGGCCAGTTGATGTTCGTGAGCTGTCGCAACTAGGCTTCATTGTAGATAGCAATGACGAGTTCGTACTCGCAAACGACATTATTCACTTAAATCAAGTACTCTCTTTTAACTTCAACTTGCTACACCTCCAGGTAATTGATCAAAAGGGCCGAAAACTAGGTAAAGTCACTAGCTACGCTATCGACTCTGGCAGCTTCAGTGTTCAGCAAATCGCTGTTCGTAAGCCTCTATTTAAAAGCTTTAACGAACCCGAACTATTAATCAACCGGTCCCAAGTTATCGAGATAAATGACACCTCAATAACCGTGGCATCGACTGACACAACAAGTCAATCAAGAACACCACTTAGAGATTACGCGAATCCCTTCAGACAGACAAATGTTCAACCTGAGGCTATCGAATTTGAATCACGCTGGCATTCATCTAATCAAGCCGACTAACTGCCCCCTTCACGTCATCGTAACGAAATCCTTGGCGGAGTAAATATTGCGTGAGCTTCTGCCTGTCAGGATACCGTGAGGCTTTTTTAGCAATCACTTTAGCTAACTCATCTTGGTCGGTACGCTCGCTCGACTGCAGCACTTCATCAATAATTAACGACGAGACTCCCTTCGCGCGGAGCTCACTCGTAAGTTTTCGTAAGCTCGATCCTTTAGTCTGATTACGATGCTCGACCCAAAACGACGCGAAACGCCGATCGTCAACATATCCTTTTTCTTCAAGCCGCAAATACACACGTTCAGCTAATTCTTGCGAGACGCCTGGACGATCTTTTATAGTGCCGTCGCGCGTTTTGTATTTTGTAGCCCTAGTTTTACGCCACAAATAGTCACGAATTTCACGAGCAGAATGCGGGCGCATTAAACAGTATTCGAGTGACCTCGCGTAGAGCTTACCAAACTGACTTTCATTTTCAATCTCGAGAAGCTGCTGCTCGGTATACTCTTTGCCAATCTTAATTCCTAGTTCAACAACCTGAAATATATCTAATGAGAATCGATACTTCCCATCTATCGAAACACTCACCCTATCCGGGTTTTTCACTTGCGCCGATATTGCAGTAACTTTATTCAATACTTCTATGCGTCGGCTTCGGAAACCTTTTTACGAACTTCTTTTTCAATTTCAGCCAGCACTGAAGGGTTATCTTTTAAGTAGGTCTTTACTGCCTCACGGCCTTGGCCAATTTTGCCGTCTTTATAGTCGTACCAAGCACCTGACTTACCCACTACCGAGTGGAGTGCTGCCAAGTCTAGTACGTCACCGGTTTTACTGATGCCTTCATTGTACATAATGTCAAATTCGGCTGTTCTAAACGGCGGAGCAATCTTGTTCTTTACTATCTTTACCTTGGTCCGGTTACCAATAATATCTTCACCAACCTTTAGCTGCCCAATGCGTCGAATGTCGAGTCGTACCGATGCATAAAACTTCAGTGCGTTACCGCCCGTGGTTGTTTCTGGGTTACCAAACATCACACCAATTTTCATGCGAATTTGGTTAATAAATATCACCGTTGCCTTTGACTTATTGATAATACCGGTGAGCTTACGAAGCGCCTGGCTCATAAGCCGTGCTTGTAGCCCCATGTGACTATCACCCATATCGCCATCAATTTCAGCTTGCGGCACCAATGCCGCCACTGAGTCAACTACGATCAAATCAACCGCGTTAGAACGAACTAGCGTCTCAGCGATTTCTAACGCTTGCTCACCGTTATCGGGCTGCGACACAAGCAGATTATCTGTGTCCACACCCAACTTGCGCGCATACGCCGGATCGAGCGCGTGCTCTGCATCGATAAATGCAGCTGTACCACCCTGCTTTTGAATCTCCGCAATAGCGTGAAGTGTTAGTGTAGTCTTTCCTGAACTTTCTGGCCCATAAATTTCGATGATACGACCTTTTGGATAGCCGCCGCCGAGCGCGAGATCTAAACTAAGTGCACCACTTGGCAGTAGCTCAACGTCTACTTTTTTAGCTTCCCCTAACTTCATAATAGACCCATCTCCGAACTGCTTCGTAATTTGATCCATTGCAAGCCCAAGAGCCTTTAATTTACCTTCGTTGTCAGGTTTCTCGGAACTTACTGTCGCTTTTTCTGCCTTCTTAGCCATATGCACATCCCCTCTCTTATTGCTTCTTTCTATTATACGTGTGGTGACTACTTTTTGCTACATGTTCTCCTGAGCAGACAAGACTAGTAAGCATGCTATACTATACTCAATGAAACACCGTGGATTCACTGTTATTGAGCTCTTAGGAGCAATCGTCCTCCTTCTTATCATCGCTGGAGTATTCTGGTCACAAAAATCAAATATTGAAGCATCCGCCCGTGATGACCAGCGTAAAACCGCTGTCAATGCTATGTACTATAGTCTTGAAGAAGTCTACTATCCAGCTAGTAAGTCATACCCGAAGACATTGTCGTCATCTATCCTTCCTTCAGTTGATAAAGAACTGTTTATTGACCCGAACGGCAATAAAATTGGTACAGCCGAGTCAGACTACCGCTATGAAGGTAAAAATTGCACAGATGATGCATGCAAAAGCTACGTGCTACGCACCACTTTGGAACAAGAAGCTGATTTTATAAAAAACAGTCGAACGAAGTAAGTTAATCTTCGTAGGGGTCAATCGGAACTGCGCGCCCGTTCTTAAACGCTTCGATTGCGTTGTTTAATATGGCAACGTGCCTACGTGGGTTTGCCACGTACGAAAATCGATAGGTAGTTTCTTCACCTTCCGTGCTTAAGCGTACCGTTCCGTAATCTAATATAGTTTGCAGTATACCTGTTTTTCGAAAGCTTGCATCTTCGATGCTCCCTAGGCTGACTGTTTGCTCATGTCGTGAAAACAAACTATGCTGGATTTCTTGAATAACACTTTCGTTTGTCATATAAAACTGGTTTTGTAAATATACCCACACGGCCGTTCCGCCACCAATTCCAATAAGTATCATAAACAATAGCACAGGTAGTATTATCTGCTCATAACTCGGTAATCCAACTATCGATGAGCTTGTATCTGCTGGGTAAAGTATTAAACCGATAATCATGACCAGTAGCGTAAGTCCCGTGGCAAAAACAGGTAGCAGTAGCCCAATTGGGTGACGTTTTACATCAAGAACCACAAACTCCCCGTCACTCAAATTTAAATGCGGGTACTGCTTCACAGAATCTAGATGTCGTCGTTGATTTTCATCACTTACAGATAAATTGGCTGCGTCAGGGTTGCGCGAAGCATGAATGATTTTAGGCTCGTTAGCATACTGTGTACGTACTTGCGGGTCAAAATTATGCCCAGGTGCCGTTTGCGGCGCATTCGTAACATGTGATGGCCGTGTAGCTTCTGTCGTATTTTCAGACCGAGATTTGTTGCTCATAGTCCTATTATAGCAATCCTAGGATTTCTCGACATGTTTACGCGCCTTTGGTGTCACGCGTCGCCCGCGTGGCGTACGCTCAATAAATCCGATTTGCAACAAGTACGGCTCGTAAAAATCTTCGATTGTGCTAGCCTCATCACCGGTGAGTGCTGCAATAGTAGTGAGACCAACTGGATTATCTCCATAGTTTTGTATAATACTGCGAATCATCAAACGATCAGCGGGATCGAGCCCCATATCATCAATTTCCATCATGGTCAGCGCCTGTGAGGTAATTGCAGTGTCAATAATACCGTCTCCATTTACGTCTGCGTAATCTCGCACTCGTTTTAATAGTCGATTAGCTATTCGCGGAGTAAGGCGAGCCCTATGCGACAGAGTCTGGGCAGATTCAGGGTGTATAGTGGTATTTAAAATTGTCGCTGCCCGGGTAATGATTTGTGCAATCTCTTCGGGGGTATAAAATTCTAAGCGGTGCAAGTGGCCAAACCTATCACGAAGTGGTGCTGCTAAACTACCGGTTCTTGTTGTTGCACCAATTACGGTGAACTTTGGCAAGTCAAGCCGAACACTACGAGCAGCTGGACCTTTGCCAATCACAATATCAAGCTTAAAATCCTCCATTGCACTATAGAGCACTTCTTCGACCGCTCGGCTTAACCGATGAATCTCATCGATGAAAAGAATATCGCCGTCTTGTAAGTTGGTTAAGATACTCGCTAAATCACCCGCACGTTCAATTGCAGGGCCCGCCGTGACGCGCAGCCCTACACCCATCTCATTCGCAATAACACTCGCCATAGTAGTTTTACCAAGCCCAGGAGGCCCGTATAGTAAAACGTGATCAATCGGCTCATCACGTTTTTTAGCTGCGGCAATTGCAAGTTTTAAATTTTTTTTAAGTCGCTCTTGGCCAATATATTCATCGAACCGCTGTGGGCGCAGACTCACTTCAATCAACTGCTCTTCCGTGCCCTCGTCCTCAGACGCCGTGTCAATAATGCGCTGAATCGCCATTACTGTTTCAGCGCCTCTGTAATTCGAGCCGCAGTTGGAAGTGACGTATCAATAGACTCGAGCGCCTTCGTCGCATCTGCTAATGTATATCCTAGTGCCATTAAGGCTTCGAGTGCTTCGTCAGTTTGAGTAGTAACAGACACCACTGTTCCACTGCCGTATTCCGTCGGTAGCCCGACTTTCTCGGCCAGATCGACAATCACTCGCTCGGCAGATTTTTTCCCAACACCGCTGGCACCCGTTACGTAGGCAACGTCACTATTTGCGATTGCATTGCGAACTTGCTCAGCACTACCAAGGCTCAAGATAGCCAATGCTGCCTTAGGTCCAATACCCTGTACGGTAATCAATAGCTCAAACAGCTTTTTTGCAGCAAGTGTAGAAAAGCCAAACAGCTCTTCAGATTGCTCCCGTACATGGTGGTAGGTATACAGCTTCGTATCATCATGAAGTGTCAGTTGTTCATAATCAATAGCTGGTACAGCAACTTCATAGCCAATACCAGCAACATCAACAATGATTGACCCAGCGAACTTTTCTACAACCTCACCTCGAACATGCGCTATCACAGCGATATTCCTCGTCCACCATTAAATATGCTTCCCGATGTTCCACCTGATCCAGTACCTGTACCCGATCCACCTCCACTAGATGTCTGCTCACAGCCATTTTCATCGACTGTCGCACCCTGAGGCGTGTTTGGACAATTGTCGTCTGCATCAATAACTCCATCGCCATCGGAGTCTGTAGTATCCTGATCTTGCTCAACGCAATTAGGATCATTTGCTGCAAGGTTCTCTAGCCCCTCAATCTCACACATATCAGCCACACAGTTTGGATCGTCCGATGATAAATCCTCTTTTCCAGAAATTGCACAGGGTTGCTTGTCCTCCTTCTTATCCTTCTTGTCTTCTTTTTTGTCTTCCTTCTTCGGGATGTCACATTGCTTCGGTACCTTGCTTGCCAAGAAAACATCAGTTTTCACCCCCAGCGAGGTACATACACTAGCTTTCACTACACCACTCGGTTGAGCAAATCTCGGTGATGATGTGCCGATCGCTTCGCTCATTACACTGCGCCATATTGGACCAGCCATACCAGCTCCACCATTATTCATCATTTGATTATCATTGTTGCCTACCCATACGCCAACTGCGATTCCTGGTGTGTAGCCAATTGTCCAAGCATCTTTCGAATCATCGGTTGTACCTGTTTTTACTGCTACTGTTTTAACTTGCCCGTCAACACCCGTTACAGTCAGTGACGATCCGAAGTAACTACTCCGTGTTTGGTTATCAGAAAGTATATTCGAAAGAAGGTAGGCACCCTCCGAGCTTATCGCTCGTTCACTTTTGTAGTTCTGAGTGAATATAGCTTGGTCATACTTATTTTTAATTGAGCTAATCGTTGTGTAGTCATAGCGCTCGCCTTGGTTTGCAAAGGCAGCATAGGCGTTAGTCATTTCTGTTAGTGGTACTTCGGCAGAACCCAGCGCCAATGAAAGCCCATATGATGAACTGTCTTTTAGAGTTGTAATGCCGAGCTTTTCGGCTGCTTCAATTGATGCTTCAATCCCATTTTTTTGCATTACCTTAATGGCGGGAATATTCAATGACCAGTTCAGCGCTTGTCGTACTGTCACATCACCTCTGAATGAACGGTCAGCATTCTGAGGAGTATATCCACCAAAATCCGTAGCCTTATCTTCAAGTATGGTTGTAGGAGTGATGTTACCGCTCGCGAGCGCATCGGCATAGTAAATAGGCTTAAAACTTGAGCCGGGCTGCCTAGCGGTTGTCGCCATATTTACCGTACCAAAATCTTCATTAGCATAGTCAATACTGCCCACTAGCGCACTGATACCTCCGGTTTTTGGATCAATCGCTACGACACTCGCGTTAGAGCCTGCGTTTGCCTGAATAAATGGCAGATTATCCTGTATAGCTTGGTTCGCCCTCTTTTGTAAATCTAAGTCGAGAGTTGTTGTTACCTGATACCCTGAACGAGTTACCTTCTCTTCACCATATTTTTCGTATAACTCACCCAAAACCATTTCTGTAAAATGAGGTGCTTCATTCTCTATCTTTCCGCCACCAGCATATGTTAATTCAACCGCAAGTGCAGCTTCTTTTTCTTCATCTGTAATGTAGTCGTTGGTCACCATTCGACTGAGCACTGTAGTCTGGCGTTGCTTAGCAAGTTCAGGGTCGCCACTCACCGGTGAATAGGCACTCGGCGCCGGTAGTACGCCTATAATCATGGCACTTTCCGCCAGAGTCAGCTCGCTCGGCTGTTTATCAAAATAGTTTTCTGCCGCCTGTTCGATACCAAAAGAGTTTTCACCATAGTAAACCGAGTTTAGATACATGGTAAGAATTTCTTCTTTTGAATAACGCTGCTCAATAGCCATCGCAATTACCAACTCTTGGTATTTCCGTAAAATCGTTTGACGCTCAGTTAGTAACGTATTCTTTGCAAGCTGCTGGGTGATGGTTGATCCACCGCCAGTAATCTCACCTGCAGTTAGATTGGAAAACAGTGCGCGAGCAATCCCAAACACATCAAAACCACCATGTTTATAAAAATCTTTATCTTCAGATGCAACGACAGCCTCTTGTGTGGTTTTGGCAATCGCACCGAGCGGCACAATTTCCCTATCACCAGCCCTGGCCCCTGGTGTCGTGTAAAACTCTTCACCATTCTTGTCTAATAGCACTACGCCCGTATTGTTTCGATTCAGCAAGCGCTCTTTGTCGCCAATGTCGTTGTAGTAATAGGCGTACGTAGCAATTGGAGTGATCAGAAGAAACGCCAAGATCGGACCTGCAATTAAAGCAGCTTTCTTTTTCTTTGAAAGCCCCTTAAACCACACCCAGCGGCGCTTTGCAAACCGTTTTATCTTACTTACTGAAGTCACTTTTTTTGTGTACTTGCCTTGTCTATACATCCTATAAGTATAGCAAATCGCCTAAAAATCAAATAGCTGCCCTAGAGGGTAGGCTGGGCAGCTATATCCTTGCGGTGGACGTTCTACCGCCACAAGATTTAACTATACAGGTGATAGCTGATATTTTACTGAGAACAGCTAGTGCCGAATCATATAGGCATGTGTTATAGCCGTAGCTAAGGCGTCGGCCGCATCATCAGGCTTTGGTATTTCTTTTAAGTTCAACTGCAAGCGAACCATTTCTTGCATCTGTTTTTTATCAGCCTTGCCGTAGCCGGTCAGCGTCTGTTTGATTTGCATTGGAGTGTATTCTGCAATCGGCAGCCTAGCTTTACGGCCAGTCAACATCGCCACACCACGGGCATGACTCACGCTAATTGCCGTCGTTACGTTTCTCGCAAAAAAAAGCTTTTCAATACTCATATTGTCGGGCTTTGTTTCGGCAATAATAGCTGTTAAACCATCAAATATTTCCTCTAGTCGCTCATCAAGTGGAGTATGCGCGGGAGTTGTAATCACGCCAGCTGTCACCATTGTAAGCTTTGCGTTGTTCACATCAACCACACCAAACCCCAATATGCCAGTTCCAGGGTCAATTCCGATTATTCTCACGAGAGCTTTTCCTCAATGCTCCCATCCACAATGTATACTTCGCCATCTTTCAGCGTTTCGTACTTCATACCATTTTGATCAAAGTAGTCTGCCATCGCCTGGGCCTCGTCACCAAAGTAATCTGACTGATAATGAGGAACTAGTTGTGGGTAAATAAGCCCAAGTCCATTCCAAATAATTTCCTCGTTATACTTATTGGGGACCGCGTATGGGTCGTCGCCGTGCTCAGTACCGTGGAGTGTTTTTGTCGCAAGAATTGCACCAGCACTCGAGCCACCATATACCATATCAGTTGATTTCAGTGCATTTGTCAGTAGCGCATCGAGGCCAGAATACGCAAATGCGCGTCGCAGTACGAATGTATTACCACCACTCACCCAAATAAACGGCGCCGCTTCAACTAGTGGTCGCAGTTTTTCCGGTTCACCAAAATAGTTTCGTAGATCTAGTTCATAAAATTCAAAGCCAGCATCTTCGAATTCGCGCTGTTTTTGCTGCACATGCGCCTTTCGATCAATCTCCGGCCCATCATCTTTCGCATTATCGATAAATAGCACCCGCTTATCATCACCAATCAGCCGCTTTAGTGTATCTACGTGGTTGCCAAATCCCTCACTCGATAAAAATAACTTCATACACCCAGTATAGCGCTACTTGCTACTAGGTATAAATGATGTAACTTTTTTTATCGCACTTACCATCTCGCTTCGCCATTCCCAACCGACGTAGCCTAGCGCCAACAACCCCACACCACCAAATGCCCACCAGCCTAGCGTCGCCTCAGTAGAATCTGCCACAGCTTCAACTGGAAAATCGGCTTGTATCATTCCCACTTTGTTTCGACAGCGGTTTGTTGCCGGGTTACGCTCCTGATCTGCCGCACATGGCTTTAATACGCTAGCGGTTTCTACAGCCTTGCAGCGATTTGTAGCTGGATTTCGTACTTGGTTTAAAGCACAGGGTACCAGGCCAGCTGTCGTCGTTGCCAAATTACGACAGCGGTTTGTATCAATGCTTCTATATTTACCCGGTCCACAATCTGCGAGCACAGAAGCAACCTGTATCTTGTTACAATATCCTGTTTCAGTATTTCGTACATAGCCCGCCCGACACGGTGGATACTCCATCCACACATTCAACGCATTCGGCGTCTGGTGGTACGTCTGTCTCCACTCACCATTGATCAACGCATACGAAGTGTCCGCTGATAATTCTGCGTAATTCACACTATGTACTTCTGTCGCCATATCCGACGAGAGTAAATATACCGTACCTGTAGTTGTTTTTGTAAGCGTCAAGTCAGTATCTTTAATGTATATAGTTATGAAGCCACCAGATGGAATTGTACCCGATAGTTCATAGCTTTTTACTGCGCTCCGATTGGTCTGCACTATACACCCATCAACAACAACCGATCCTCCAGAAACATTCATTAGTTCAACAAACTGCGCTTCAGTTGCAATATTTGCAGCAACTTCCGAAATTACAAGCCCTTCACACATATTTACTGTTTTTGGCACAGCAAATTCGTTTGGGCTATTCCCTGGCTGTGGGTATATCGTCCACATCCAGGCGGCTTGATCGCTATTGTAACTCCATGCCTGATTATCAAATCCTGAACTGCTCGGGTATCCAACCATCGACGCGTCATATCTAGTAATCCCATAGGTATCTTCGAGCCACACCCAACTACCGCTAGCGCTTAAGTTAATTGCAAAACTTATATAATCACCTGCAGCTAAAGTACCGCTTAGCTGTTGAGTGTTTGATGCCGTTGATGATTGCCCATAGTTACCGGTCCGTAAGCGAAAATTCGACATGTCAATGTCTGTCGCTGTTGGATTGTACAACTTTACATAGTCGGAACATATACCTGAGTCTATTGGCGAACACGTTGGCGCATCGGGGTATATTTCGACTATTTGAAGTGGCGCTGATGGCGGCACTTCGTACAGATTATCGCTCGCCAGCGTAAACGCACTATCTGGTACAAATGCTGAGAAGGTTGAATTATAGTTTCCAGTTGATGATGAAGTGGTGCGTGCAAAGTAAAACGTAGCAGGAGTTCCGGCTATACGAACAGTTGATGACGAGATACTTGGAGAAACCACTTCATCGTTAAACAAAAGCTCAGACGGAGGCACTAAGCGCACTAAAGTGGTTGCCGGCTCGGCTGGCGGAAATGTGTTCACATACCCAAACGTAGCGCTCGGTAGCACCGTTTCATCAGCGACAGTAATATAGCGCTTCGGCGCCAGATTACCCTGCAGCTCAACTAGGGCATTGTCTGTCGTGGCGTGCTCATACCTCACCTGCCAGCCATCCAGGCTTGTAACAGTAGACGCGTTATTAAATATCTGCACATAATACATGCTACTTCCAGAAAAAGAATAGCCCGTTATGAGTAACGGACCACTTGTCTTAATCGGTAGCTCATCTGATGGAGCCGTGCTAATTTGCGCACTCACTGGTAACGCGCTGCAGTACAGCAAACTCATGAACGCCAACACTCCCAACCAAAGACGCATCATACCAGCAGTATGCACTAAATGTTGTAGGTATGTCAATAAA
>JAAXIO010000001.1:6078-9730 GCA_012270305.1 Candidatus Saccharimonadota bacterium | reverse complement strand
CGGTTCACCAGAAGTTGTACGACGGACCTATTAATTCAGCAGAAACGTTACAGCGAGTTTCATTGAAGTCAGATACTTGGTATAGCGAACGTACGCGCATGGCAGTTCAAATCGCCCAGGTATTTAGACTACGGTTTGCAGCCGTTGATTTTATAGTAATGAGCGATGGTGCTTGTGTAGTGCTTGAGGTTAACTCTGCTCCCGGAATTGCTTGGTTCCATACACCTACTAGTGGTCCATCAGTGGATGTAGCAGGCATGTTGCTGCTAGCTATGGCAAAAGAGGCAGAAGTAGCTAATCTTTAGCTTCTGATAGTGCGTTACGCATGGCAAGTACTTGCTCAAATCCAATTACCCATCCAGTCATGCAAATACTTTTATACAAGAGTGTTTGAAGCATTTCACCCTTCTCGTTGTACACCTCGGGAAAGCCTTTGAACCGGATAATATTTTGTTTGTAGCGTTTAATATGAAAATCTGCTTCTTTTACATATGACTTTGTACCCGTGTACTTTGAAAGTAATAAGTTTACTTTGATAAATTCCATACCCCAAAAGCTCCAAATGGAATTACCGCCATACGACGCAACGGCAATTCGCACTGCGAGGAACTGGCGGTGTGCACGTGTTTCATTTTGATATTTAATCGCAAATGGACGTGCGATGTTATGTTTATTGATGTAGGCAAGCGAACGCTCGTAGTAGCGGCGTTCTTTAGCATTGGCGATATTAAGAAATCCAGTTGAGAGTACAATGAGCCAGTCGGATGAGTACAACTGTTCTTTTATTGATTCTGGAGATAAGTCTTCAACAAAGTAACCGGGTTTTTCGAGCCAAAAGGTAGCTAAAATTGTTTGCTTAATCGCATGTAAACGGTTTTTACTTTTAGGAATAATTCCGAGTGACATCGCCAGCTTAGTTGTTTTCCAATAAATTACATTATCGTAAAAGGATGATTGGCGCTTGGTGATGTCTTTCGCACCTGATAGATGAATGTCGGTACGAATCAGTGAGGTTTCGCTGTCGAACACCATCTCGTGATATTGATTGTAAAGTTGGGTAAGCAAAGGGGCGTATTCACGCAACAGTTCTTTCGCAGCCGGAATCGTATTAACGCGCCGCTCAGGGGTAGAGTATAACTCCGCACCGGCTCTCTCCTTGCCAAGAAGTGTCGATAAGCAGTAGAGCATACCGTATAAACTATCTGATGGATAACTGTAAAAATTTATATTTGTCGTAGCGTAGCGGCCTGTTGAAACAATAGTTGTTTTTAAGTGGGGGTGTTTTTGAAATGAGCCAAGTGCAAAGGCGAGTGACTGCAGGTATACTTCTTGTCGGTTACGCCAATCATCCTTCGTAGTGTATATATTCGCATCTAAAGTAGGGTAGAAGAATATACCGAGATTACGCACGAACAATCCATTAAAATGATCGCCAGAGATTAACAGAAGTCTATTTGGGTCAAATCGCAATTGGTGAATGTCTGCAATAATATCCGAGACGGTAGTTGACGATGAAGTCGCCTGATGTAGATAGCGGGTTGAAAGAATATATATTCCACATTGATACCATGCAAACAATCGCCAAAACCAATTGGAGCGTACAGTTAGTCTGTGGTTTCTATTCATAATCGTATGCGTAAGATCGCGTAGGTGAATACGGTAGGGGAGCTGAATAATAGTAAACTTACTGAAAGGGTTGGTGAAGTAGGCTACCGAAATTGTTGCAACAAAAAAGGCCAGAATGGCTTGTATCATAGTTTCAGTATACTGTATGAACTTGCCCGGCAATTGGTAAAATAGATGTAGTATGAAACAGCAAACTGCCGTATTAGTGGTAAACAAGTCGTCGCGAAGGAGTCAAAGGC
This sequence comes from Candidatus Saccharimonadota bacterium, assembly GCA_012270305.1. Lineage (GTDB taxonomy): Bacteria > Patescibacteriota > Saccharimonadia > Saccharimonadales > Saccharimonadaceae > UBA1020. Next base: position 7,865 of record JAAXIO010000001.1, on the reverse strand, counting down.
TGCTTGATGATATTGCTGCTGCATGCCAGAAATACTCAATTGAACTATGTAACACCTTTATAGTCTCGAAATCGAGTGATTCGCTAGAGCAAGCTATGAAAAAAGCATTAGCTGCGAATGAGACGTTAATTTTAATAGGTGGCGGTGACGGAACTATTAGTAATGCCGTGGACTACGTTGCGTATACGAATAAAGAAATTGGCATTATTCCTCTTGGTACTACTAATAACTTTGCAAGAAGTATAGGCATGCCAGAGTCAATCGATGATTGTGTCAAACGAATCGCACAGTCAAAAGCCAGGGAGGTTGACTTAGGAAAGATTGACAGTGAATACTTTGCGAATGCGGCGACGATAGGCGTGTCTGCTAATATTGCTTCTAATGTAACCAATCGACAAAAGAAGTATTTTGGCAGATTGGCGTATGGGTTGGTTGGGATGATTGAACTAGTCAAACACAAGCCATTCTACGTGCGTATTAGTGATGTTGATGCTGATATGGAAATATCTATGGAAACCCATCAGCTGGTGATCGCGAATGGTCGGTATCACGCCGGAAAGGCGATCGCGACTGATGCAGCGCTAACAAGTCGTGAGTTAGTGCTGTTTGCACTGGGTGGTCGTTCAAAGCTTGGTCTTGTGTTTAGGATGATTGATTTTTATAGCGGTAGGCGAAAAAGTATACGCCATCATTCATATGTACTAGGCAGAAACATTCGTATTCACACCACACCTCGTCAAAAAGTTGAGCTAGACGGCGAGTTAGCATTTACCACCCCAATCGAACTGTCGGTTGCAGCTAAATCGATTAAGGTGCGTTACTAACATGCGAATTGAATTACAGAAAATCAAAAAAGCAGTAGTACATCATCGTTCGGTTGTCTATTTGCTCGTCGTGTTTGCAGTACTAGCATCACTTTTTGGCGTCTTGGCTGATGAAGTTGTTGAGGGTGATACGCTGCCCTATGACGAGGCATTGTTGCAACTGGTCCGTAGCACGGCATCATCAACACTGGATAGCGTATTTATTATTGGTACAGACGCTGGGGGTGTTATTGGTGTTGCAGTGATTGGGTTGGTGCTCGCCAGCTACTTCGCGGTTAAAAAACGATGGAATCACATGCTATTTATTGCCTTCAGTTTAGTTGGCGCAGTGCTTTTGAATGTGCTGTTAAAGTTTATTTTTATTCGTGATCGTCCTGACTTATGGGTGCATCTTGTTGAAGAAACAAGCTACTCGTTCCCAAGTGGGCATGCTATGGCCAGTAGTGCACTTGCGGTTGCGGTGAGCCTACTTGGGTGGGGAACTCGGTTCCGATGGCTAATTGTAGCGGGTGCAGCTGTGTTTACGCTGTTTATTGGGTATTCGCGGCTGTATTTAGGGGTGCACTATCCGTCAGATGTTCTAGCTGGCTGGCTAGTAAGTAGTGCATGGGTGCTTGCAGTTAATTACACAATGCTTCGCCCCCAAGCAAGGCTAACCAGCTAACTGGCTCTGCTTGCTGCTACGCGTACTGCTTCACTCCAGCTTAAGAATGCGTGCGGAGTTGCTGCGATGTCTTGCACGGACAAGCCATGTTTAATGGCTAACGTAAGCTCGTGAATAATTTCGGCAGCGTGTGGTGCCATCACTGTTGCTCCGAGCACGGTGCCACCCTTATCGGCAATAATTTTTACAAAGCCATCACGAAAATCACTTGTGTTTGAGCGTGCAATCATATTGAGCGGCGCTAAACCTATTTTTGTTGTGAGGTCTCGCTTAGTGCAATCATCTTCACTCAGGCCAAC
>JAAXIO010000001.1:0-5978 GCA_012270305.1 Candidatus Saccharimonadota bacterium | reverse complement strand
TCTACTTGTACTGACTTTTCAACGCCACCACGCGTGTAGGTGACTTTTTTTCGAAGTGAATCTTTTTGGGTACTCACCACCCGTGCTTGAGTAAGTATGGTTGCGCCCTTGTTCTCGGTGAGCAGTCGCTCCAGTAGCACTCCAACTTCCTCGTCTTCTTTAGGGAGTAAACGCGAAGCCACCTCGGCTATGTATACTTTTGTTCCAAATGTAGCCATTAACTGAGCAATTTCTACGCCGATTGTTCCGCCACCAATGATAAATAAGCTTTTAGGCGGACGAATAGCGTGCAAAATCGATCGCGGTGTTAAAAAGCCGGTGTCGGCAAGGCCTGGAATATCTGGTGTTACCCAATGTGAGCCGGTAGCAATAATAAAATTTTCAGCTGATAAGTGACGCCGGTTTACAGTGATTTCATTTGGACTAAGGAAGTGAGCGGGGGAGTTAAAGGTGGCTATGCCTTCGTTTTCGTAAAAGCGCCTGTTGCCGCCAGCGCCGGTCCGTTTGACTGCTAAATCTTTCCAGCTACGAATTGACGGGTAGTTGTAGCCGAGTGTACTTGAGCGCAATCCAAAGCGTGATCCGTGGCGAGCATCGTCGTATAGGTGAGCAGCGTGCAGCAGGGCTTTGGTTGGTACGTCGCTCCAGTTAGGGGAGTCGCCACCAAACGTATCGGCTTCAATTATCGCTACCCGTTTGCCTTTTCTTGCAGTAATACTAGCCGCTGCGCTGCCGCCTGCGCCGCTGCCAATAACGATGAGGTCGTAGTCAAATTGTGGTTTTTTTGCCATACAGTTTCTCCTAAAGTACGAGTCGATGATGTTTGTATAAATATGCCGCTTCAGGGTGTATCTGCGCTAAATGATTTGCAGAAACTCGTCGTACGTCGTCTGACGTTACTTCGGGGCGGTTCTTGCACCAATCTAGAACAACAGCACATACTGAATCTGCCACCGTAGAGGCCATGCCGTGTGGACTACGCACGCTCAAGCAGGCCGCTTGAATACTGGCGTATAATTTATCCTTATCGAATTGCTCAGTGGTGCGCTTGCCGCCGCGTTTAACGACACCAATGGTTCGTGGTTTCGTCATTAGTACATTCCTCCCCCGAGCATTGCTGGGGTGAGCACCTGATGTACGTAAATGTAAAACCCAAGAGCGAATGAGCCCGTGCCTGCAATAAACTGTAGGAAACGTTTATTTTGTTCGCGCCAGCGTTGGATGTTGCTAATCTTGTGTCCACTGCCAACTAGTCCAGTAATAACAAAGAGGGGTAGGAGAGAGATGGCGATATAGGTTACAATTCCGAATACTTGAAGCGTAGGTGAGAGTTGGGTTAGTACTAAGCTGGCAACTATCAAGGGTGCAAGTATGAACAGTAGTTCGGCAAGTATACTCACTAATCCAAGTGCGAATGCTTCGGCTGGTTCTTTGGTTGCTTTGGTTCGATCTGATAAGTAGCGAGCAAGAGAGCGGGGGAGCCAAATGGTAGTCCCCTGCTCTTTTCTGTAGTAAAAAATCCATACAGCAATGCCGAGTCCAAGTAAGAGACCGCAGGCCGCAACCCACAAGGCTAGTATGAGTGATGTAGAGCTAAGCATAATAATCAACGATATGGTTGATAATAGCAACACGGTCATTACGAGGGCACCGAATGTAAAACTGTTCGTTAACCCGAGTAATCGGTTGTGTGACTTCTTTGCCCCAATGGTGTGGCTTGATAACAGCGTCAACATGCTCACGCTCAATTGAAAACTGGCGTGAAGTAGTCCGGCGATAGTAACGATGACAAATGCATCTATAGTATTCATATGTTTGATTTTTAGGTATAATCCTACACTATTTATACCATAACCGTATCTGTCCATACAAAAATCGAGGCGTAAACCATAAAAAGGTATTGCTTTTTTTTAAAGTTTATGCTTAAATAATATTACAAGCAAACAAAACAAACAATTAGTAAAGAAAGAAACACATCACCATGGAAGCGAACGTAAATACAATCACAGCAAGCTGGAATATGGAGCGTACTAGTGATCACTTACAGACATTTGTTACCCGTAGGCTAGCTGGGCTTACTGATATTGAACTTTAGAAGTGGTATAAATATATTCAACTATATGGTTGAATGAAACAGGGTGAGAGTCATGTCCCAGTGAGCTCTTGTTCGAAGAATCTTATTATTACGAGTGTTTCAATTAGCATACTACTTCCCTTTCGGCCTCGTGTTGTGATGTAACAAGATGTCGTAGTCCGGTTATTCAGTAGCGAAGGATTGAAGGGTTGTATATACTGATAGCTATCTATGTCTGAAATGCAATCAACTCGTCATCTAAAACAGTACTTTGTTATTACGTTAATGATTGCTGCTGTAACGCTTAGCTTTAGTACACTCACTACGTACCTAGCTTACCCAACGACCGAGCATCGTGCCGTTGGTCAGCAATTGGCGGAGCTACAAAAGGTAGAGTTATCTCTTGACCAAGCCGAGGTAACAAAAGAGGATGCTAAAGCAATTGATGAACTGTCTGCAACCGTAGAAAACACGTACACTACCCGTATGAGTATGGGCGCTGGGTTTCTTAGTATCGTCATTTCAGTGGCGGTAATTGCTGCATTGTATCGATACTTACGCCGCAATGACATCACTGATAGGCCTGTATTTGTAACTGTCTTTATAAACACTGTTGCCAGCACGTTAGTTATACTACCATCCGTATATATAACAAAATGGATTACCGGTATCCCTATCGACTCGCTTACAATGATATTTCTTGTACTATCTATGCCACTAGCAATCGGCTTTACTGTGCTGTTTACATTCTTTATAACAAAAATGACAGAGCGACACTACAACCGCTCAAATATGTAGCAGTTAGCCACCTCTGGAAAAAACAAGAAGTATTTGCTACAATCTACCAAGTAACAACGTACGGCAGCGTAGCTCAGTCGGTTAGAGCGCAGGACTCATAAGCCTGAGGTCACAAGTTCAATCCTTGTCGCTGCTACCAAAGAAATTACCTCACATTACTGTGGGGTAATTTCTTTGAAGGGGCGCGTAGAGGTGCAATATTTCATAATTTATTATATAATTACACTCACTACTCTCTAATTGAATGGAGGCATTCATGCAAGAAGATAAAACTACAACCGTTGAGCAAGTAAACTCAAACGGCGACACGGTAGAACGTAAACAAGTAAGGAGCAGTGCTACATCGGGTATTGTGGTGGCGCAGCGCATAGTATGGTTTATTGTTGGCGTTATTATTACCTTTTTGGCGCTTCGAGTTGCCTTGCTACTGCTGGCTGCAAATGAAGGTTCGCCATTCGTAGACTTTGTATATGGGGTAGGTGGTTTCTTTGCATCACCGTTCTACGGTATCTTTAGCTATACACCTACATATGGTAAATCGGTACTTGAATTAAGTAGCCTGGTTGCGATTGTTATTTATACGCTATTAGGATGGGGCGCCGCAAAGCTATTAACACTTACTCGGCCGCACGAAGAAATATAAAGTTGCTTTTGTGACGCGTATTATTCTTGCTAGCCAGTCACCCAGGCGCAAGCAGTTGCTTGAAGCCATGGGTGTTGAGTTTGAAACTATACCAAGTAACTTTGACGAGTATCTAGACGATGGCCGTGACCCAGAGCTAGTGGCAAAAGAGCTGGCATTAGGCAAGGCGCTTGACGTTGCAGAGCGCTACCCAGGGGCATTGGTAATAGGAAGTGACACGATTGTTACAGTTGACGGCCATCAACTAGGGAAGCCAGCTAACGACAGTGAAGCAAGGGCTATGCTGGTTTCCTTGGCCGGCAAACCTAACTACGTAACAACTGGTGTGGCGATTGTAAGTATAGCCGGTAATGTTCGGGTAACCGGAGCAAATACTGCGGCGGTATATTTTAAAGCACTTGATGCTCAAATGGTAGAAGATTACGTTGCAACAGGTGATCCATTTGATAAGGCAGGCGGCTACGCCGTGCAACACCCACTCTGTAAGCCTATGATTGAGAAAATTCAAGGTAATCAGGATACTATTATCGGATTTCCTACAGCGCTAGTGGCATCACTGCTTGCAGACTGTGGTGTTGCGGCCAATCAGATTCCTGCCGACACGCTTCATACAATTCTAAAATAAGCGTATACTAGTATAAGATGTGCGATACACACTGGCTGTAGCTAATAGCATCCAGCAAAGCGTCCCTTGCAGCTATCATTCACGTCGTCTTCGGACTATTTGGCTAAAGAAACGGGCTATCATAGGACGGGCGAATCAGTACTGAATCGTTTCTTCAATAAACTATTTGGAGAATTTTACTCGTGAATGATGAAACTTTTTTAAATGAACAAGTTGACGTAGTGGCGGTGTTTCGCCCCGGGCGAACCATGTGTGAGCCTATACGGTTTCGCCGCAAAAATGGGCAAGACATAACAATTACAAAAATAGGCCTACGCCACCCGGTAGCGCACGGTAAACGTATGCTGCATATGTTTGATGTTACCGACGGTTGTGCTGATTACCGGCTTGAATTTGATGCTGAACGGCTCACCTGGCGCTTAACGATTGAGGCGGATAGACTATGATGGATATGTACAATTCCGCCGAGCCTAGCGTTATGCATATAGACCTGAATAGCTGTTTTGCTACTGTTGAGCAACAGGCTCGGCCCATGCTGCGAGGTAGGCCAGTTGCAATTGTAAATCGTCGGATTGAAAATACTTCGATTATTACGTGTAGCTATGAGGCAAAGGCATGCGGGGTAACACTTGGCATGTCGATCAGGGAAGCGCGCCGGCTGTGCCCGGACTTAGTGTGGCTCGAGAGTGACCCGCCAAAATATAAGTACGTGTACCATCAGCTAATGCGCATTATGAATGACTACTCGGCCCATGTGCGTATGAAGAGTATTGATGAAGGAATTATAGACTTTAGCGAAACCACTCAGGAAATCGCCCAGCGTAATCTGGTAGACATAGGGCATGAGATAAAACAGCGTCTGTGGACGGAAGTGGGCGAGGCGATGAATTGCAATGTAGGTATTGGTACGAATCGGTTTTTAGCAAAAACGGCTGCTGGGTTGCACAAACCAAACGGACTAGATGTAATAACTAAGCAAAACTTACGGCGGGTGTATGGTGCGCTGAAACTAACCGATTTAACAGGCATAGCTGGCCGTATGGAGAAGCGATTAAACGCGGTGGGTATCTACACTCCTTTGCAATTTTTAGATGCCGATGAGACGGTACTTCGAAAAATAGTGTTTAAAAGTGTAGACGGCAGTTATTGGTACAGGCGACTACGAGGTTGGGAGGTAGACAAGCGAGATTTCCCGCTCAAAAGCGCCGGGCGGCAGTATGTACTCGACGGATATCGCATGCCAAAAGAGAAAGTATTGCAACGATTGCATCATTTGTGCGAGGAAACTGGTGCAAAAGTACGCTCTAAGGGAATGGTAGCGCGAGGTGTTATGGTGTACGTTCGCACATACGACTACGGCGGCTGGCACGCCAAAACAATGGCGCCACTCCCCTTCTTTTCTAACGAGGCAATTTATGCGCAGGCGAATAAATTGTTTGCCGCGGCCCCTGAGGGTATTAAAATGATTGCCGTTAGTTGTTATGGTTTGCAGCCAGCGGATGCGCACATTGCTCAGCTAAGTTTATTTGGTGATGGCATTGCAAAAGAACGGGCACTTACTAGTGCGGTAGACGACATAAATAGTCGCTATGGCAAGCGCGTAATTCATTCGGCAGATACACTGGGCACAGATTTTTACGTAAAAGAGCGTATCCCCTTTGGGTCAACCAGATATATGGGGTGATTTTGACGTATGGAAGTTCTAGGGTACAATAAGCATAACAAATAAAGAAAAGAGCAATGAAGGGCATCATGAGACACTTTTCTAAAAATCAACACAGTAGATACGGCTTTACGATAGTTGAATTACTTATTGTTATTGTAGTTATCGCCATCTT
>JAAXIO010000040.1:4239-9751 GCA_012270305.1 Candidatus Saccharimonadota bacterium | reverse complement strand
TCTGAGATTTCGCGTGGGCTCAAATTAATTGCACGTGAGTTAAACGTGCCACTGATTGCACTAAGTCAGCTAAGCCGTACCGTTGAACAGCGTAGCCCACAAATTCCACAACTTAGCGACTTACGTGAATCGGGAAGTATCGAGCAAGATGCCGACATTGTTAGCTTTATATATCGCCCGGGGTACTACGAACCCGATAACCCAGAAGTTGAAAATATTACTAAACTCATTATCGCTAAACACCGTAACGGCCCAACAGGAGAAGTAGGACTTTACTTCCATCCAGAGCGCCTGCGTTTCATGTCGCTCGACCGTAAGCACAGCGACTAGTGAACGCAATCTCAGCAAGTGGCTTAATGAGACATGCTATAATCTAGAATTACATGGTGCGGCAACGACTCACAAAGTATGCATTTTACCGGTTTAGATACGTATTCGCGTATACACTATTTGGCGCAGCACTCGCTGCCATGTTGCTACTGGCTGGCTTCTACCTCCCGGGTGGAGTTACTGCAACTGAGATGCGTTCTGTCCTGCTAAGCGACGCGGTGTCAGTAAACGCTATATTTAGCTTGCCGCCCGATCAAGTTGTTTACCTGCCGTATCGTCTATTGCAATCGGTCAGTCTAGATTTATTCGGCGTGACCCTCCTTGGAATAAAATTACCATCTATTATACTTGGGTTTTTCTCAGCAATTGGCTTACTGTACTTACTGAATTTATGGTACAGAAAAAATGTTGCTATTGTTGTAGCTATTGTTGCTGTCACTACGAATCAATTTTTATTAGCATCTCAAGCTGGCCAGGCGGGCATCAGCTACATATTCCTAACTGTTATGGTATTAATCGCCGCCTCAATGGTGTCACGTAAAAGCGTATATGCAAATGCCTGGGTAATTGTAGGGTTTGTACTCGCTGCAATAAGCCTATACATGCCACTAAACATTTATATGCTGCTTGCGCTGATACTCACCGCATTGCTTCAACCACATGCACGCTACCTTGTATTTAAAAAAGCATCTAAGGCAGTTGTGACTGCAGGAATATTCCTTGCGACTATTGTTGCATCACCGTTAATTGCAGGAATAGTAGCTAACCCACAGATCATCACGAGGCTTCTTGGCCTCCCTAGCGAACCTTCATCGGTGTTTAGTAATGCCGCAATGCTATTTCAAAATTATATACAGTTTGCCACACCATCAGCGGGCGCTGTAATCACACCAGTGTACGGGCTTGGGCTAGTACTCTTAATCCTACTCGGTATCTACCGCCTACTTACCACCAAGTATACCGCCAGGAACTATGTTATTAGCATATGGCTACTTGCACTCATACCACTCGTTTGCTTAAACCCTGAATTTGTATCGGTTACATTTGTTCCTGTTATGTTGCTCGCAGCGCTCGGAGTCGATTACCTAATTTCGTCGTGGTATAAACTATTTCCCATAAACCCGTATGCGCGCGTATTTGGACTAGCGCCACTTGGAATCCTACTCATCGGATTGACACTCTCTAGTGTTGACCGCTACACATACGGTCTTCATTACGATACGGCTGTATATAGCTCATACAGCTATGACGTTCCACTGCTCCATAAAGAACTCCAAGGCCTCGATAAGGACGACACCGTAGTGCTTGTAGTTGATAAGGCCAGTGAAGCGTTTTATCGCGTACTGGCCAGCAAGCAACAACACGTATCATCTATTACCGTCGTATCATCCAGTAGCAATCTACCGACTGCGGACGTAATTATCGCTGAGCGTGCGTTTTCAACCTCGATTGCACAGTCACCAAGCCAAATTCTTGTAACCAGAGCAAACCAAGACGCTAACCGCTTCTACCTCTACAAAAACAACGCATCTTAGCGTATACTAGTAGCAGTTAAACGGAGAGGACTTTTTACTATGGCATTCGACCAAATGAAGATGCTAAACGATTTACGTAAGGCGCAAAAAGATTTAAAAAAGCAAATAATTGAAGTAGAATCTGGTGATGGCGCAGTAGTTGTTCGCGTGACTGGTGAGCTCAAAATAGACAGCATTAAAATTGATCCCGAAATGGTTGATTTAGAGAACATTGAAGAACTAGAACACTGGGTTAAAATTGCCGTGCGCGATGGACTCGCAAAAGCACAAGAAATCGCCGCAGAAACTATGAAGCCGCTCATGGGTGGCTTAAACATTCCTGGAATGTAACGTAGGGTACTATGGCATCTCAGCTGCTTCCATCGGCATTGACCGACCTAATTGATGAACTTGGTAAGCTACCAGGCGTTGGAGCACGTACCGCCGAGCGCTATGCCTACTTTATTCTAAAAGGCGAAGCACGTACCGCACGCAGCCTTGCAGCATCGCTTAGTAGCGTACATGAGCGAGTAGGGCAGTGCCCGGTCACATTTGCGTTAATCGATGCCGATGAAGAAGTATCGCCGCTGTACAGCGATAGCTCAAGAGATAAAACGGTGATTGCCGTTGTTGAAGAGCCGCTTGATATTATTGCCCTTGAGCGCACTAATCAATTCAAGGGCACCTACCACGTGCTTGGTGGTGCCATATCACCAATTGACGGCGTAGGCCCTGAGCAACTCCACATTCCTGAACTTTTAGAGCGCATTCGCGCTGATAACGTTAATGAGCTTATTATCGCCACTAATGCCAGCGTTGAAGGTGAGTCAACGGCACTGTTTTTACAGAAATATATTAAAGATGCTGGCTTGAACGTTACAATGAGTCGACTGGCACGGGGGATACCTGTAGGGGTTGATCTAGAATATGCCGATCAAATCACTCTTAGTCATGCACTAGAGGGGCGACGAGCGTTATAACTCTGCTACACTAAGCATATGTATTCTGATGCCGCTTCACTCATTTCACAAGCCACTTCGATTGTTGTTATTCAAGCCGAAAACCCCGATGGCGATAGCCTGGGCTCAAGCTTAGCATTTGAAGAATTACTTGGAGACCAAGGTAAAACAGTCTCGCTGTATTGCCCCGTGGAAATACCAAAATACCTCCGTTACTTCCCAGGCTGGGATCGGGTTCAGACCGACATTCCATTAAACGCCGACCTGGCCATCATCGTCGACACGAGCGCAGAGGTTCTACTCACCAAAGTACTCGACACGCCAGGTGTGCGCCATTTCTTAGAAACACATCCGGTTATTGTGATAGACCACCACACAACGGCAAGCACGTTAACATTTAGTCATACTCCGTTATGTGTTGAAAAGGCAATCTCTACGAGTGAGGTTATTTATGAACTCGCCAAAGAAGCAGGCTGGTCAATTACCCAACAAGCAGCTGAACATATGCTGGCAGCACAGCTGGCTGATAGTCTGGGGCTCAGTATCCAATCTGTCACAGGTGATAACTACCGGATCGCTGCTGACTTAACAGATCTTGGCGCAAGTGTGGGCGCCATAGAGGAACGACGACGCGAATTTATGAAAAAAAGTCCTGAGATACTTTCGTATAAAGGCGACTTAATTCGGCGCATAGAATACGCACTTGACGGTGCTTTAGCAATTGTACATATCCCATGGGAAGACATTCAGGCCTACAGCGACCAGTATAATCCGAGTGTCTTAGTGCTCGACGAAATGCGACTCGTTGAAGGTGTTGAGCTAGCGGTTGCTATAAAAACATACCCAGACGGTAAGGTGACCGGCAAGCTTCGCGGCAACATACCAATTGCTGAACAGGTAGCTGGCTACTTCGGTGGCGGAGGGCACCCATACGCGGCTGGCTTCCGAGCTTATGACTCATACGACACTATCTACAAAGAACTCGTTTCAGCAACCGACAAACTAGTAAAGGCGCATTATGAAACTGCATAATACTCTCTCCGGCAAAGTTGAAACCCTAAACACGTTACAGCCAGGCAAGGTATCGCTCTATACGTGTGGACTAACGGTGTATTCTCAACCGCACATCGGCAACTGGCTTGGCTACATTTATTGGGATGTACTTGTACGCGCACTGGAAGCAGAAGAGTATGAGGTTGAACGAACACAGAATATCACAGATGTCGGCCATCTAACGAGCGATGATGACAGCGGTGAAGATAAGATGCAGAAAGGAGCTTCAGCAGAAGGAGTGACTGCCTGGGACATTGCTAGAAAATATACTGAAATCGCCAACCATGAAGCATATACTCTTCTAAAGCTGAAGAAACCTACTCATTTAGTTGCAGCAACAGATTACATTACTGAACAGATTGAGTTTGCCAAAACACTCGAAAAAAAGGGCCTCACATATTTTATTGAAGATGAAGGACTCTACTTCGATACCTCAAAATTAGAAGACTATGGCAAGCTTGCGAAGCTCGATATAGCTGGGCTAGAAGCTGGTAAGCGTGTAGCCGTAAGTGGTAAACAACTAGCGACCGACTTTGCAATTTGGAAGCTGAGTCCGCGCGGGAGCAAGCGAGACATGGAGTGGGAGAGCCCATGGGGAGTTGGTTTCCCTGGATGGCACCTTGAATGTTCAGTTATTGCAAAAGAGACGCTTGGTGAGCAAATTGACATCCACACGGGTGGTATTGATCATATCCCTGTACATCACACTAATGAAATTGCCCAGTCTGAAGGCGTACACGGTGTTGAGTTCGCTCACACATGGCTACACAACAATCATATTAAAATAGCAGGCACTAAAATATCTAAATCTCTCGGCAATATTATCTCGCTAAACGATATTGCTGAGCGTGGCATACCGTATGATGCCTTTAAGCTTCTTGCGCTCTCTAAGCATTATCGTACTGAAGGTAATTTCGACTGGAATATTTTAGAATCCGCTAATAATCGCCTTACTAACTGGCGTCGCGTGGCTGCACTACGTCATCAAGCACACGACACAATCACTGACGATAATGAAAAAGACGGTTTTTTACTCGCAACACCAAGTGCCATCAAGCAAGCACTGGCTAATGACCTCAACACTCCAGTAGTCCTGGCTATAATCGATGAAGCATTCACCGATGTTCTAGCGCTGCCAGTTACCGCTATTCATCGTCACTATCTCGTAGAGCTACTCTCAGCTATTAACGAATTACTCGGTATAGACCTGATCGAATCAACCCCTGATATTCGCGATGAAGTAAAGCAACTCATTATTCGCAGAACCAGAGCTCGAGAGAATAAAGACTGGCAGCTGTCTGATGCTCTGCGAGATGAGCTTCTTGCGCAGGGAATAGTACTCAACGACACCGCACACGGTACATCCTGGCACTACGCGTAAATACTCAATACGTAAAAGAAGCCCTACGAGGCTTCTTTTTTAACAGCACGTGCTAGCTTGGTGATACGATGCTCTGATCGCGTTCGCTCTTTACTGGCTCGCTCCATATAGCTATCGAAAAGTACTTTAATGCAGCCTGCAATTGGAATAGATATAATACCACCGGCTATGCCAAATACGTACACTCCAATGGTTACCGATGCCAGAATGGTGAGCGCAGACAGCTCGAGTCGTTTTGACTGGATCGTAGGAGATATATAGTTATTTTCAATCTG
>JAAXIO010000040.1:1272-4139 GCA_012270305.1 Candidatus Saccharimonadota bacterium | reverse complement strand
ATCAGCATCAAGAATGAAAGCACTAGTACCAAGATAGCCGCTGTTATAAAGCCAAGCACAGAACCAATGCCAGAAATCACATTAGATCCAACGCTCGATGCCCACCTGGCAGAACTACTTTGCAGCGAGGCTATTGCACTATCCATTTGCGGCTGCAAGTTATATTCGTCGATAAAGTGCCTTGCACCATCCCACTGTGTTTTAGCAGATTCGATGAACTCTGGCAGCACGTCAACAGTCTTAGCAGTTTGCTGCACGATTGGCGGCACCGCTAAGAATACAAATGCGCCCAAAAACAACACCACTACTACATAGGCGATGGCGGTTGATAAACCACGGCTATTTCCCGGCAAGCGAGATGCTAGCTTTGTTACAGGAGAATTTAGTGCTAATGCAAGAAATAGTGCTGTGCCAATAATAATAAGAGCTGTTTTCGCACTGTATACGGCATAAGCTGCCACAACTAACCCAACTGGTACTAACCAAAATCGTACGAATGTGCGAGTGCTCGCTTCGATAGTTACTTTCATATGGTGATTATACCACCTATCTAATCAATTTAATGCTATCTACATTCCGTAGGAGTTACATAAGTGCGGCGGCAACGCATACGCCAACTATACCCAACAGCCAACCAGCCACTACATCGCTCGGATAATGGGCGCCGAGATAGACACGCGACACCCCAATTAGTAGCGGTAATGCTACGGCTAACAGCCCCACTAATAGAAAAAGCAAGCCGGACACCAACAACGGCCAGAGTATGATTGCGAGAATGCCATACGTCACAGCTGAACCACTAGAATGGCCGCTCGGAAAACTAAATGTTGCAAGCGTCGCCGAATACTCGTTCTCAGGCCGCGCACGTTCCACAAGCATCTTTAAAGCAGCTCCCAGCGTTATAGTAATGAGTATAACAATCGCCGCAATGCCATAACGGTCCTCAGCTGTTTGTATCCAAACGAACCCCAGTCCGGCAACGATTGCAGCAATTGTCAGAGGGTCTGCCAAATGAGTAAGTAACAAAAATGTGGCGCGAGCATGCCGCCCAAAAAAGTGCTTAATCCATGCGGTTACTGTTGTATCGAACCTGTGTATCTTTAATCGCACACTCATACACTACAGTATACGCGACCGATACAGTACTTTGACGAAATACACTAGAGAATGTATAGTATTAAATATGAAAAATATGGTTGGGTCAGTTGATGCTGCAACTCGAATAATTGGTGATAAATGGACGCCGCGATTATTGCGCTTTTTCTTAACTGAACCAACTGTTCGTTTTTGCCAACTCCAAGATATGACCGGTGATATAAACCCTCGCACACTGTCCGCCCGATTAGTAAAGCTCGAGGATGAAGGTATTATTAGCAAGCGACCTACCACAGCCTCGCGTTGCGAGTACGAACTCACACAGAAGGGCAGAGACCTCTTGCCAATCCTTGATCGCATGCACGAATGGTCCAGTAAATACCCATCGAGCTAGATTGGCGTATACTAGTAAGAGCTACCTATGCGAGTACTAGTTGTTGAAGATGAACACAAGATAGCTCGAGCACTCAAAAAAGCGCTTGAGCAAGAACACTACGCCGTTGATGTGTCGTATGACGGTGACGATGGCTATGCCATGGCAACGACTGAGCCGTACGACATAATGATCATCGATCGCATGCTTCCCGGTGACCATGACGGTATCGACATCGTGAAGGCTCTTCGCGAAAAAAAGATTAAAACTCCCGTTTTACTACTAACAGCCCTTGGAAGGGTAGAGGATAAAACATTTGGGCTAGATAGTGGTGCAGATGACTACTTAGTTAAGCCGTTTTCCATTGAAGAGCTACTAGCACGTGTGCGCGCCCTGTTGCGTCGTCCGAATGAGGTAAAACCAACCGTATTAGATGCCGACGATCTAGAACTCGATACAGCCAACCGCAAAGTAAAACGTGGCAAGACCGAGATACGACTAACTAGTAAGGAATTTGGCCTACTTGAATACCTACTACGCAACAAAAACCGACCACTTTCCAAAGATAGTATTATGCAGCATGTGTGGGATTATGACGCTGACATTCTGCCAAACACCATTGAGGTGTATATCAAATATCTTCGAGCTAAAATTGATAAGCCATTTGGCAAAGGCTTGATTAAAACCGTTCGTGGCTTTGGTTACAAGATTGAGGACAGTAAGAAAAAATGAGGCAAATGTTTACATCTGCAACGCTTAAACTGACAGGCTGGTACCTTCTCATCCTCGTGGTCATCTCTTTATTATTTAGTTTTATTATTTATGAGCTATCAACCTCTGAGATTAGTAGTCGCCTTGAACGCCTACAGGTTAGACTAGAAGGCGAAAGCCAAACAATCACACTCCCAGGGCCGCTCACGCTTACCGACCTTCGAATGAATCAAACTAAAGAAGCAAAAACGAGTATTTTTATTGGGCTGGTCTACATGAACATTGCAGTCATAAGTATCGGTGGCGTCGGCTCATATCTGCTTGCTCGCCGCACCATTCGGCCGATAGAAGAAGCTCACGAAGCGCAGTCACGCTTCACCTCAGACGCCAGCCATGAACTTCGCACACCGCTCGCTGTCATGAAATCAGAAATTCAAGTTCTACTACGCGACAAGTCTTCGTCGAAACAAGAATATCGTGAAGTACTAGAGAGTAATTTAGAAGAAGTTGATAAACTCGCCCAATTATCACAATCACTCCTCCAGTTGTCTCGTTTAGACTACAGCGCAGATATTCAGACCAATCGCATTGATATACATGCGGCTATTACTTCAGCAATCAAAAGTTTACACATACCCGCAACGCGCATACAGCAAGCACAACTTACGAAACCGTTTTATGTTGACGG
>JAAXIO010000040.1:0-1172 GCA_012270305.1 Candidatus Saccharimonadota bacterium | reverse complement strand
GGCCTTGGACTTTCTCTCGCTCGTAAAATTACAACCCTTCATGACGGCACGGTTTCCGCCACTAGCACCCCTGGTGAAATCACTACATTTACAGTCACCTTGCCTCAAGTACGAAAAAACCGTTAGTTTTTTTATTTTTTCAGATTTTTTTCAGAATCGAGCAGTATAGTGAAGCCATACGATGACAATTCATTGTATGAAAATCTAAAAAACAGGAGGACATTATGCAGACAGTAGAGACAAAGCAATCCACCATCCTACTCAGTAAAAAAGGCATGAAAGAATTAAAAAAGGCAGTAGCTAAGCTGGAACGCCAGCAGAAGCAGATGATTGCAGAGCTACGAGACCTCGATAAAACCGATGGCCACGACCAACGTTTAACGCGAATTGAAAAGCTAGCAGAGCTAGAAACCGTTGAAACCATGCTAGCAGATAAGCAAAGCTACTTAGCGAACGCCCAGCTATTCCCACGCAAGCGTGATGCCATTAAGGTCGCGATTGGTTCGGTCGTTGAACTCATCGATGCCAATGGTAGAATTTTGCAGTATCAGCTGGTAGATAGTATTGAAGCCAATCCATCAGATGGACGCATTTCGGCAAACAGCCCGCTTGGAAAAACTTTACTCGGTCGCAAAATTAAAGAAACTATCGAGTGGGGGAACAAGCTCCAGCCAAGCCAGCTTACACTCGTACGCATTTCGTAACACCGCGCCTGTCACGCATGCGCCGCTCATTTGCCCAGTTGAGCGGCGCTTTATTTACTCATTACAGGTGTGATACAATACTCTACGGTTATTTACCGTTTATTGGGGTGTCGCCAAGTGGTAAGGCACATGGTTTTGGTCCATGCATTCGGGGGTTCGAATCCCTCCACCCCAGCCAAAATGTTCATGGTTAAAATGGCGAGCAATCGTCATTTTTTGATATTCTATAAACATGAAAAAAGCAAATAAAAGAAACCTTACGATAGTATTAAGTCTCGTAGTTCTTATTTGCCTGAGTGCTGCTATATTTATTTATATAGATAAGCATCACAATAACTGTGATCAAATTCTGGCTGAATTTAACAAAAGGTCCGAAACAAACTCACTAAACGAACTCGACTTGGAAACCGCCAAGTGCATGAATGCTTTCTAGGCATTCCTGAAACACATCCACTAGCCCCAGCCAAG
>JAAXIO010000015.1 GCA_012270305.1 Candidatus Saccharimonadota bacterium | reverse complement strand
ACCATAATTGTGTCACCACCCCACTCTTCTGGATTCAAATTGTGTTCAGTAGCAAGCTGGGTTTTAACGAGCTGTGGGTTAGCGGTTTCTTTATCAATTTTATTGATAGCCACAACAATCTTGGCGTTGGCTTCACGGGCAAATCGAATGGCTTCGATTGTTTGTGGCTTCACGCCGTCATCAGCGGCTACTACAATAATCACTACGTCAGTTAGCGTAGCACCGTGCTGTCGGAGCGCGGCAAAAGCTTCGTGACCAGGTGTATCGAGCAATGTAATAGTACGCTTACCCTTCACTACCTGATACGCACTAATGTGCTGCGTAATACCACCCGCTTCACCATCGACCACTTTTTGACCAATGATTGCATCGAGTAAGCTGGTTTTACCGTGGTCAACGTGACCCATTACAGCCACAATCGGCGGACGCTCTACCGCTTTATCGCTAAGAGTATGTACTTCACGAGCTGGGCCACTGGCTGCTTCTTTTTTCTCTAACGTAACGTTAAGAGCCAGTTCTTCGACGATAATGGTTGCTGTTTCAAAATCAATTTTCTGATTAATTGTAGCAATAATACCGTTCTTAAACAGTTCACCAATCAGTGTGGTTACTGACAAATTCAGCAGTTCCGCCAACTCACCAACGGTGATTGATCCGGCTACTTGAATAACTTTCTGTGAACTGTCGGCCATGTGGGCGCTCCTTCTTTTTGATGCTCGCAGCGGCTTTAGAAGAAGCGGCCCGAGCTGGTTACATACGGCTCATTATTTTTTCTTGAGACTCAATGAAATCTTGCGGTTTTCGCGGTCGACTTCAAGGATGGTAAATTCTTTGCGTTCGTTCAATGTGAACACTTTTTCTGGGTCTACATCACTGCCTGCGCCCATTTCACTAATGTGAACTAGTGCTTCAACTGCAGGACTTAACTGTACGAATGCACCAAACGGCGTAATACGCGTAACGGTACCTTCAAGCTTTGTACCCTGAGTCATAGCTTCAACTTCGTCGAGCCATGGGTCTTTAGTGAGCTGCTTCATACTAAGGCTAAGACGGTCTTTGTCGATAGAGATAATCTTTGCGTCGATTGCCTGACCAACTTTTACGTAGTCACTTGGGTTGTTTACACGTTCCCAGCTAATTTCTGAGATGTGAATCAAGCCTTCGATGCCATCAACATTCACGAATACACCAAAGTCAACCACACCGGTAGCCACACCCTTTACAGCGTCGCCAACCTTTAGGCTTGCAAAACGAGCCGCTAGGCCGTCTTTGATGGCTTCTTTTTCGCTGAAGATAAGCTTGTTAGCACGGCGATCAGCATCAAGAATACGAACAGTCATTTCCTTACCCACAAGACCGTTCAAGCGTTGCAGGATTTCGTCTTTGTCGCTTGAACCAACGCGTGGGTAGTGTTCTGCAGATAGCTGTGAAACCGGAAGGAATCCACGAACGCCTTCATACTCAACCAAGAGTCCACCGCGGTTTGCATCGTATGGAGTAATCGTGATTACATCGCCAGCATCAGCTTTCGCGATCACTTCTTCCCATCCCTTATCTTTTGCAGCTTTTCGTAGGCTCAGTAAGCTGTAGCCGTTATCAAGTTCGCTATCAACAATACTTGCGGTTACTTCGTCACCAACATTCAGCTGACGACTGAAGCCAACTTCACGGCGTGGAACAAATCCAACACCTTGAGCGCCGAGATCGATGAGTACTTCGTGCTTCTTTACAGTTAATACGTTACCGGTGATTGTTTCACCAGCAATAAGTTGCTTGACGCTGCTTTCTGAACTGAGCAGGTCGTCCATTGTTAGGGCTTTTGTTGCCATAAGTCTAAGTAAGACTCCTCTGTTAAATAATATTAATCGGGGACGGCCTATACGAGTCACACCAGCCGTGCACACCTGACTAGTGGTCAATTATACCTCTTAAGAGAGAAAAAGTCTAGTTGCGGCTACGTATGTAGTGAGCGGCAGCAAAGCTGAGCGCGAATACACCGAGTAGAGCCAGGGCGATATCGGCTGGACCAGTTTGTGGTAGCTCATCGCTGGCCTGCGGTTCTGATGATTCGGTTTCAGTATCAGTTGGTGTTGGCTCTTCCGATAATTGCTGATCAGTGCTACCCGGGAGCTCTTGTTGCTCGGGTTCCACTGCGCCATCATCGCTGTTTTGCTCTTCACTACCCGCGGGCGTTTCACCACTATCACTATTTTCAGCAGCAATCTCATCAGCAGCCTGCTCGGCATTGTATCGATTTAATCCGTATAGCCCACCTATAACAATAAGTGCTAAAAACGCCCCAATAATAATGAAGCCCGCCAGTGATCCACCCTGTAATCGTCCTCGCATAGTTCCTCCTCGCATGGATTCTATTAGAAAATACTATAGCAAGTTTGGCAACAGCTCGCAACCGTCACCAAGCTATTACAACTTACCTACTTGTTTGCTACACTACATACATATGATAGTTGCGGTAGACACAGGGGGCACAAAAACATTAGTGGCGGCGTTCAATACCGATGGTGCCATTGTTGCAAAGCAGAAGTTTCCCACTCCTGTTGACATACAAGAGTATACTACCCAACTAAAGCTGGTCATTGACGAAGTGGTTGGCGATCAGTCGATTACCTGCTTATCTATTGCCCTGCCTGGCACTATTAAAAACGGTCACATGCTATGGGCTGGCAACCTCGGCTGGCACGACACCAATATGAAAGAACTACTGAGCGGCCACTACGACTGCCCGATCATTGTTGAAAACGATGCCAACTTAGCAGGGCTCGCTGAAGCCAGGGCGCTTGATACACTACCAAACGTATGTTTGTATGTGACGGTAAGCACTGGAATTGGGACCGGTATCATTACTAAGGGTAAAATTGATCCGAACTTTTCTACATCTGAAGGTGGTCAAATAATCTTGCAGCACGACGGCAGCTTCGCCCGTTGGGAGACGTTTGCGTCGGGCAAGGCGATGCTTGCCACCTATGGCAAACTTGCCAGCGAAATTGAAGATGAAGCAACCTGGCGCGAGGTGTCAATGAATCTCGCAAAGGGCTTTATGACGCTAATTCCAGTGATTAGACCAGATATTATTGTTATTGGCGGTGGTGTGGGCACGCATTTTGATAAATTCAGCAATCAACTGCTTGAAATCATGAAGGAATATGTGTCGACAATCGCCATTCCGCCCATGATAGAAGCAGCCCACCCCGAGGAGGCTGTCATATATGGCTGCTATTACCACGCTATCGACACACAAGTTGCTTAACCTTGTCACCACCCAGTACCCTAATCTCACCTTTATTACTGGCGATTATTTTGCATGGCAACCAGAAACAAACACGATTACGTACCAGATAGATGACCCTTCGTTCGAGGCGCGCTTACTACATGAAATTGGCCATTCAGTTCTCGGCCACACAGGCTACGACCGGGATATAAGCTTAATAGGCATGGAGCGCGATGCCTGGCAGATTGCTCAATCTGAACTTGCTCCGCTATGTAACGCAACAATTACGAGTGATCATATAGAGGATGATATGGATACCTACCGCGACTGGCTCCATAGCCGCAGCACCTGCCCTACTTGCTCAGCGAACGGCATTCAAAAAACACACACAGCATACGCATGTATTTCTTGCAATGCTACCTGGAGAGTCAATGAAGCGCGCAGGTGTGCTTTGCGCCGTTATCAAACTACGTAAAAAACCCTGACATCCAGCCAGGGTTTTTTACACTGTAAGTACTTTTTACCTATACGGCGTCAGCTGTATCGGCTTTACGGCGTCGTGAAATACGACCACCCTTTGCACCAGCAATACGAGCAAGTTCAGGGTTCGCAGCAAAACCACCAGTTTTACCGTTTTGACCACCCTTACGGCCAATCTTGGCGTAAAAGTTAGGGTCTTTTGCTAAGTTTTTTGCGGCAGCTTTTTTACCACCATTTACGGTTCCAGCCATGGTAGGCTCCTTCCTTAATTAAAAAAGCCGGCCACATTAACAGTGGTCAGCCCTCCTATTACCTCACATACGAGATGTGTATGTTTTTATATTAGCATAGCTTATGCTTTTTGTCAATATTTACCATGTGCGTTTTTATGGTTTAAAAAGTATTGTGTTTATGCACGGCGTGCTATATATTGGTAGTAGCTCTTGTGATTACTGCGAATTGTCATAAGAACCGGCACCTGTTTGAGCCACAATAAATGGATTCAGACATGCAAAATACGACCTGATCTGCGAGACAGGTCGTTTTATATTCTTCCTAGCTAAGGAGGGGTATACAGCTAGAGTTTTTGCGCTTGCGCATTGAAACGCGCAGCCAGTTGCACCACTTGTTCATCAGATGCATCACTTACTGCACCGATTCCAGCATAGGCATCCTCAAGTGCAGTTTTTGCAGCTATGTAGGCTGATTTGTCTTCTTTCTTATCTGCAGTGTTCAGCGCCGCCCACGCAGAGATAATCTCATTCAACACACTAGTAGCCGCTGCTATTACCTTCTTATTATCTTCCGTTACCGCAATTGCTTCAACGTCCCTTAGGGCGCTATCGGCGCTAGATAAGGCGGCCGTTTGCCAGTCATCTTTGGCAGTAGTCGGCGTAATAACTTTGATTGCTGCCGCTACTTTTTGATCATCAATAAGATACACATTAAACTGAGTCGCAATCTTTGCCACGCTTCGCAGTTGTTCTAATTGCCGTTTGCAGGCCACCCTATCTTCGCCTGCGGATGGTAGCACATTCGCGTACCGGGTACTCCACCAGTCACCTTCGCATTTTTCAACTGCTGGCACTGAGGTGTTTGCGAGATTTGAAAGTGCAGTCAGTCGCTCGATGCGACTAAGTGACTCACTGCTTGATGTGGCCGTAGTAGCCAGCTTTTTTGCAGCGGCGTACTGCGCAGTAACTGCTGCAGTCCGCTGCTCGTGATCATGTTTTACTGCTACGATTGCACCAATGACAAGTGCAAAAACCAGTGCAACACACAACCCGATCCAGACTCTCTTACTCCGTAACCGTTTTACAATTTTTACCCTCACTATATACCCAACTGTGAACTATATAATTCGCTAGCTAGCGGCCATGGGTTAAACGAACAGCCCTGCAGATCAATTGATTGCTGCTGCATAACGGCTGCTGGCTGACCGGCACCACTACAATTGGAGTGACTGTGGCCTAGCCAGTGGCCGACTTCATGGTTAATCACCATGTGCCGATAATCACGCAGGCTGCCGCCAGCCGCGTTCCAGCTATTCGTGGCACTCGCCCACCTATCCTGATTAATAATTATACCCGGGCCAACCCGGCAACTATACTCAGCACTACACCCACTACTAAACGAAGGAAGCTGGGCCGCTTCGGAAAGAATCAAATTAAACATACCGCCGCTGGCAACTTCGACGAACTTCACATTCATCCGTGCCCAGCCACGCGTATCATTCAGTGTTTGGTTAGCAAGCAACTTAAACTCATTTAAGTTGGTGTATAGCGTTCCCTTCGAGCTAACTGTGTACGAAACCGTCACCGTAGCTGGCGCCTTTTTAGCCTGAGCCGCCGCCGCTTCAGCTTCTAACTGTTTTTTTAGCCATGCAGGTTGTTCAATCTCGGGAAGGGTTATTCTTGTGAGCGTTGGGCGCATATTGGAGTACTCTGCCGGATCTACCGTCGACACACTAGCGGGTGCCGAAGAACTCGCCAGCATTGTCATGCCAGCAACCGCCCCATACCCCATCGAACACGCCATGCACATATCTTACTCCACTATAGCATTTACTTAAGCATGGCCCAAAAGGCTTCTTTGTGATGAGAGAAGTTGCGATAACTGTAGCTGCCAAGCTCAACGATCATACTCGGGATACCTGCTTTTTGATAGGTCCAGTCTTCGTACGAGCCTGTAATACTGTAATCAAACATGTCTGCAGACTGCCCCGTGGCATCGCGATACCCCACCATGCCAGCATAACGCTTGGCGTACGCCGCGGAATATCCGCCGGGGTCTCCAACCACAAGACTACCGATAGCATGGTACGAAACGAGCAACCTGGGTTGCAAACTAGCCGAAAAATCCGCAATCACTTTGGCTTCCGGCTCAGACAGTGGTTTTGAGCCGCCCCCACCCTTTACCGTACCGTTCGTATCGTCGATGTCTTCCACCCAGTTATCAGTCGGAAAGTTACGACTAAGATTTACATTACGAGCATTATTTCGTGTTCCAGCTGCAACGCCGTCTGGATTAACCGATGGTACAATGACGACCCGACCGCTTGATGGTATACGACTGTAGTTAGCTTCCAGCTCGTTTATCCAGTCTTCTAGAATATACTGTGAACTTACTTCATTACCATGAATTGCCCCAACATATAACGTGGCCGGGCCACCATTGCCAAACATATAGGCATGTATCGGTCGGCCTTGAATGCTCGTGCCGATACGACTAACCGTATGGCATAGCGTTCGACTTGCGTGCTTCCAAGACTCAGTCGTAGCAATATCAAATTCACTTTTTGTGCCCTTCAACACCTCAATACTGAACGGCGTACATCTTGGTACGTTTACAAGCGACACAGCCACGCGTGTGTCCGACACCCTTGAAACTGTTGCCGTGCCGCCATTTACTCGAATAGTCTTGGCTACAGGCTGCTTCTCAGAAAGTGCTTGATCGAAATCGAGCGTAATAACCGCCGACGGATCAACTCGATTCGCTCCAACACTTACCGCCGTAACTTTTGGCCCACCGCTCATGCTAAATGATGTTTTATATGGCTCGGTAATCGTGCTCCCATCTTCTGCCTCAACTCTAGTCAGAGTGAGTACATAGTCTTGCTCGCGAGCCAACTCATCCTCTAACGCTATAGTGACCATTTTCTCAGTCACCGTCACCGTAATGGGTAACTTTTCGGAGGGCTTATCTTTTTGCACTAATGTCGCGTCAGCTACCGCCAATTCTTTGTCGGCGGTAAACGTAAATGCTGTCGGATTATTATATATAACACCAGCTTTTGGGATTGAAGTGCTTTTGATTGTCGTGGCTTTCAGGGTGCGTACACTACTGCTGGCTAGCTCACTTGGTTTCTCATTCTCGAACTGCCGCAATAAGCGCACATAATACTCTGTATCTTGCCGTAACTGCAATGAAGGAATATCACATTCGATAGTTTTATTTTTCTGCTCACACACGGTGCTTTTTTCGTTCGCACTGATACTATACGTAAATACTTTATCTTGCTCGGTTAGGTCGATCGCTAATGGTTTCGATACCGGGAATGACGTACTGATATCACGAACATCCGCCCTCGGTGGCCCCGATACACTTACGCTAACATGCGTCCTCGCCAACAGCCACCCATACGGAGCCGTTGCCACTATATGTGTTCCTTGCGCTGGCCAGCTAGTTGGCTGCAAGCACATAGTCGTAGCCGCAACCGGCAGACCGCCTATTTTTATCTCATCACGAAACTGAACACTAAAGGCTGAATCATCCACCGTTGAATGAATTGCAGGAAGTGGTATTACCTTTTGTATACAATTACTTCCGCCGTAACTAAATACGGTTCGAGTAGGCAATAAAAACGCAGCCGTATACATAAAGGCTGCAATAAAGAGAACACTTCCTACTATTGTTTGTTTACGGTGTGTTTTTGTGTATATCAGTAGCGATGTGATGAGCGATTTTAGTCTAATCATCACCTACTATTTTATCATAAGCGCTATACCACACGCAGTGCAGCAACTAGGGTGTCGCCAAACGATACGCCTGGCTTTACACGATACTCACTGTCGCCACAAGTATCATCTTCCCAGTCATACTCGTCACCGTAAAACACACGCTTTTGGCCAAGTGCATTATCAAACTGTGTGCCATCAAAAATCAACACGGTTGGCAGGGATGCGTACTCGGCATAATGAATAGGTGAATCTTGACTGTGTACACCAACTTTATGGTCAGACTCAACCGTTTCTTGATATTTAGCGTCTGTAAACGCCCAAGTCGTTGTCCTGTCATCAAAGCCATCCCTCAATGGATCATCGTAGTACGTGTCTAATCCAACGTACAGTGCATCAGATGGATCAATACCGCCTTCTAGTGCTAACTGGCGTAGTGCTTGGTACAGTTCCATCGGGGATGCCAGCGCAAAGTCAATCTCAGATAATTCTTTAATAGCTATTTCTTGACGAGATGATAGTCGTTCATGACTCATAACTATATTATAGCATAAGTATTATTAATTGTAAATACATAGCCACTTGTGGCAGTATCATTCAAATAAATATGAATGGCGAAACTCCTCATTCGGTAGAAAATAAGCAAGCCAATCTTCTACACCTATCTCGTCGTTTCTTAATCGCCCGGGTTTACTCTGGCCAGAAATGGAAATAACAAAAAGTCGAATTAGAAAAAAGCCACCCTGTTCGGATGGCTTTTTTATAATTCGGCACCGTGCTAGTTTCCCACTTGTGGCAGTATAATCGCCGCTGATGAGCTTGACTTCTGTGTTCGGAATGGGAACAGGTATTTCCTCATCGCCATGGGCACCGAAGTAAGGTTTTAAAGACACATGCACTTTTTCGCTCCTATAACTTCAGGAGTGGGCCGGCCTAAAACCTTGCTTCGATGTCTATGACAAAGCACGGGTTAGTGATGTACTAATCTCATGTTTCTGAGACTGACAACTGGTGATAATCACCAATTACTAGTTGAGTCTGTCGCCTGGCCTTTATGGGGCCAGAAACCCAGATTGAACACACCAAAGATGTGACAATCTAGATTCATAAAAAGGTAATGGGACTGTTAGTATGCTTCAGCTACACATGTTACCATGCTTCCACCTTGCACCTATCAAACTGATAATCTTTCAGTGTCCTCATAAAGAAATCTAATCTTGGAGTTAGTTTCGCGCTTAATATGCTTTCAGCGCTTATCTATTCCGAACATAGCTACTCGACAATGCAGCAGGTGGCCACAATCGATACACCAGAGGTTCGTCCACCCCGGTCCTCTCGTACTAGGGGCAGATCTCCTCAAATTTCCACGTCCGTACCGGATATAAACCGAACTGTCTCACGACGTTCTGAACCCAGCTCGCGTACCACTTTAATCGGCGAACAGCCGAACCCTTGGAAGGTGCTCCCCCTCCAGGATGTGATGAGCCGACATCGAGGTGCCAAACAGCGCCGTCTATGTGAACTATTGGGCGCTATAAGCCTGTTATCCCCAGGGTAACTTTTATCCGTTTGCGCTGTCGATCCCACGTTCATGTACAAATGTACGTACAGCGGATCACTTGCTCCGACTTTCGTCTCTGCTTGGAATGTACTCCTCACAGTCAAGCTGGCTTATGCGCATACACTATCACTTCGATTTCCATCCGAAGCTAGCCAACCTTTGAACGCCTCCGCTACTCTTTAGGAGGCAACCGCCCCAGTTAAACTACCCACCATACACGGTCCTCGAACCGGATAACGGTCCAAGTGAGATCAAGATCACAACAAGGCTGGTATTTCACCTGTGGCTCCACAAATACTAGCGTATCTGCTTCAAAGCCTCCCAGCTATGCTACACATGTTGTAACCCGGATCAATGTAAAGCTGTAGTAAAGCTCCATGGGGTCTTCTCGTCCTGGTACGGACAGACGGCATCTTTACCGCCAATGCACTTTCACCGAGGCCTTCGCTGAGACAGTGCCCACATGATTACTCCATTCGTGCGGGTCAGAACTTACCTGACAAGGAATTTCGCTACCTTAGGACGGTTATAGTTACCGCCGCCGTTCACTGGGGCTTCAGTTCGCACCGTGAAGCGCTCCCCTTAACCTTCCAGCACCGGGCAGGAGTCAGCCCCTATACATCCACTTTCGTGTTAGCAGAGACCTGTGTTTTTGATAAACAGTTCCGTGGGCTCTTTTGCTGCGGCCCCCTCATCTGTAAAGACGAAGA
>JAAXIO010000026.1:31205-41658 GCA_012270305.1 Candidatus Saccharimonadota bacterium | reverse complement strand
CGGCTACTTGATCGCCATAACGATTTACCGAACCAGCTCGCACGTACGGCTGGTCGATCTCATTTGCTCATGCAAGCATTGGAACTGGAGCGCTATAACAATAAATGGCATCGCCGTTTACTTGCGGGCCTTGCTGGCTAAGTGCCAGGTAATACCATAAGAGTATTGGTATAATAAAAAGATATGCAAAAAGAGCGTGCCAGTAAAAAACAGCAAGAACTACTTAGCTTTGTTGATGGCTTTATAAAAGGCAACGGCTACGGCCCTAGCTACCGCGAAATAATGCGCGCACTTGGCTATAAATCGGTATCGACGGTGGCAATTCATATTGATGGATTGATTGCGAAAGGCTATCTGGCGCGGCGCGATAATTCTGCACGATCGCTTGAAGTGGTGACAGGAAAAAGCACGAATGATTCAACTGCAAACCATGCAAGCAATGAGCTGCAGGCACGTATTCAAGCGGTGTCACTAACCGATGGGCAAACGAAAACAGTAAAAGAGGCGTTGGAGCTACTTGGCTACGAGGATGTGGCATCGTCGCTTCAGTTTAAGAGTGATGAAACAGCTGAATCGAATTCTTCAAGCCACTAATCGGTTAGTGGCTACACATAGAACAATTTTCGCATGGAGCGGGGTAGGAGCGGTAGCCTTGCTGATGATTGCTCAGTTTATTTACCCAAGTAGTCATTTACCACTATTTGCCAAGGTGGATGGCGTTGCGCTTGGCGGCTGGTCAAAAGCTGACGCTATAGATAGATTAAATGCATTATCGCGTGAACAGAAGGTAGCAGTGCAGCTTGGCGAAAGCAAAACCACTGAGCTTACCGTAAAAGCGGATGATATTGGAATCACCGTGTCACACGCGGAGCGAATTAATAACAGTAGCTACCCATGGTATTTACGTATCATCCCGTCGTCGTTATTTTGGTTTGGTCCATTTCAGTCTGAAAAGCCCGCTACAGTTACAACCAATGAAGCCAAAGCGATAAGTTTTATAACCAAGCAGCTCGGTAAGTCATGTAAGATTGCCCCTAAAAACGCATCTTTAAAACTTTCTGGTAGTCGACTGGTGGTTGTACCTGCCGAAAACGGAGGAAGCTGCGAGCAAGACGATGCACTTAGTAGATTACTTGCCGTTAAGCCTGCAATTAACCAACGGGCGGCGGTAACGATTCCTGTAGAGGTATTAAAGCCAGCTGTAGGTGATGCTGCTGCTGAATCACTTGCCAGGGAATTAAACAATGCAACCGAGCGTGGCGTGGAGATTGCTGGGGTAGCCAATGAATCTGTGGATGTTCCGCAAAATGAGATACTTGGCTGGCTTACGTTCACTACGGAAGGTAGTTCGCTCCAATATTCAATCGATAGCTCAAAAGCTAAGCCCTTTTTCGACAAATCTGTTACATCAATGGTTGCAAAACCAGCTGGTGTCACCAAGGTGTCAACACTTGATTTTACTGAAACGTCACGGGTAAGCGGTGCTAATGGTCAAACGCTTGATTTAAACGCTACATTAACGACGGTGAAGGCGGTGCTTGAGTCGAAGCAAGCACAGGCAAAAGTGGTAGTCGCACCATTAGCGCCAAAAGTTGAATATACCCGCAGTTACACCAAAACCAGTACCGGTATCGCAGCCACATTAGAGCATTTTGCTAAAGATACTCCCGGTACTTATGGCGTGTCGTTCAACGAAATTGGTGGCCGTGGGCTTAGTGCCAACTACAATAGTTCAGAATCCTTTATTACAGCAAGCACCTACAAGTTATTTGTTGCCTATAGTGTGTTAAAGCGTATCGATGCAGGCAAGTGGAAATTAACCGACGAAGTGACTGGCGGCAAAAACGTAAGCACGTGCTTCGATGACATGATTGTAAAAAGTGATAATCCATGTGCCGAGGCGATGTATAAAAAGATTGGCAACCAGACGGTAATCAATGAAGCGCGAGCGTTAGGGCTTTCTAACACTTCATTAGCGAGCGACGGACAGCGAACAAGTGCAGGTGACTTAGCGCTATATTTAAATAAGCTAGAATCTAAGCAAATCGGTCTAAAAGAAGAAAGTAGAACGCGGTTACTGAGTGCCATGAAGCGTAATGTTTACCGCTCGGGCATACCAGCTGGTGCTAGTGGTTCGGTTGCCGATAAGGTAGGTTTTTTATACGGCTTACTTCACGATGCGTCGATTGTATATTCACCAAAAGGCACCTACGTGCTGGTTGTTATGACAGACGGTAGTACATGGGGAAATATTGCCGAACTTACTCATAAAATCGAAGCGCTGCGATAATCTTGACTACCCCTATAAAAATCAGTATACTGCTGTATTAGGTATTCCGGCGTAGCTCAGTGGTAGAGCGGGTCGCTGTTAACGATTAGGTCGCTGGTTCGAGCCCAGCCGCCGGAGCCATGAATTAGATTCAGCACAAAAAGCCATCGTTTCGAATGGCTTTTTGTATTTCCACCTCAGTAAATCTCCATCAAGTTCTAAGTTCGAGACTATTAAGTTTAGGATGCTACGCTTTTGTTCATGATTAGCCTTTTTAAATAGATTTTGGGCGTTGTGAGACAGTCTTAACAGATGAGAAACTGTTCCATAGTACTCATCATTGGCGAGTTCGAGACTTTCTCGCTGCTCTTGCTTTAGCTTGATCTTCACGTTGAATTCTTCGAACTTTCGAGTGTAGAAATCTTCAGATATTTTGTTATCCAAGTAATCCTCGTATACCTTCTCTTTGCGTAGCTGGTATTTCTTAATCTCAGCTTCGATTGCAGTCATATCACTCAAGTATCGCTGCTTCCTTTCTTCGTGAGATTTGCGTAGCAC
Organism: Candidatus Saccharimonadota bacterium; assembly: GCA_012270305.1. GTDB lineage: Bacteria > Patescibacteriota > Saccharimonadia > Saccharimonadales > Saccharimonadaceae > UBA1020. The sequence goes on along the minus strand of JAAXIO010000026.1, from coordinate 38,831 downwards.
TTCACTAACCTGTATGTATGCTTGCTTAGGAATAGTAATGGCTTTAAGGATGTTCATTACTTGAGCTGTTATCTTATCTTCATTTACGTAGGTTACGTAGTGATCATTTCTCTTGCTAGTACAGTGACCGTAAATGTATTTTTGCTTCTTGGTTTCAAATGTAATACCGCAACCACACTCAGCACACTTTATAAGACCACGATAGGGAAAAGGCAGGCCACCCCATCTATGTGGTTTTATTTTGTAGCCTTCGCGTACAGACTTAGCTTGCTCGAATAACGAGTATGGGATAAGTGGTTCGTATTTATGAGGGTATATGTCACCTTTCACGCGCATCTCGCCATAATAGAAAGGATTCTTAAGTAGAATATCGATCCTGCTACTGCCCGCACGGATGCCATACTCATCACGCCACTTCTTAGCGATTACAAGTAAAGAATAATTGCCACTGGCGTACATCTCGAACGTCTTTCTGATTAAGCTGGCGGTTGCTGAATCAGGTTCAACCCACTTCTTACCGTCCTTGACTGTATTTAAATAGCCTATGGGCGCTTTGCCGCACCATTCGCCATCTCGCCACTTTTGCTGGTTGCGACGCTTCACATTGTCGCTAATTGAGTCGGAGTAGTATTGAGCCGTCGATACGCCCATGTTGAGCATGAAGTGTTCCTGAGCTGATGAAGTTCTGCTGATATATAGGCTGTCGGATGGGAAGTGGATCTCGATCTTTCCGGCTCTACATAGATTGTTTAACAGACTAACTTCGTTTGAGTTTGAATTGCGTGTATAACGGTCAATTTTATCGAAAACGAGAATCGACATTTCGGGTTGAGACACAATTTTATCGATAACAGTTTGAAAGCTCGCACGGTTGCCCTTGTAGGCACTCTCTTTGATTTCGAATAGTTCGTACTCGAGTTCTTTACGAGCAGCATAATCCTTAAGCCGATAAATTTGACCAGGCAATGCGTCAGACTGCTCGTCAGTTGATACTCGTGCGATAAGGAATGCCTTCATTTTCTTCTCCTACTTAAAATGGACGGTTGTGGCTACCCAAAAAACATACAGCTTTCTGGCACAACCGCCCATTAAGAGCAGAAATAAAATAACTGTATGAAATTTGGGTAGCACTCCTATTCTACAGCTTCTTGCCATGCCTTTCCATGATTCAGCCAATGGATTCTGTTCTGTGATATCTTGCCGTGGTTTGAATGGTGTTATCTGTAATAGTTAGGTTCTTATCGCCCTTGATAGGTAAGCTGTTAGTGACGATCTTGATCGGTCTTTTCGTTAGAGTGATGTTTTTGCGCTCGGCTTCGGCTATCGTTACTTGTACAAGGTGATTGTAATGTAACTGCCAATGACGTTTAGCGGGTACACCTTTCCGAACAACTTTGAGAAAGCCTAGAGACTTACCTTTTTTAATAGCGAGCTTCTGCTGCGCAGACGTAATCCCAAGCTCGTTGAGAAAGTCTTTTTCCGTCTTGTAAATGAAGCCATCTTTTCGTTTTTCCATACCTTTCCAAAAAAGCAATTGAGAGATGATTGGCTCATCCGGGTAGCAATTTATAGGGACTAGTTTCGGTGGAATTGGCAGTGGCCTCTCCTGCCGGAGCAATCTACAGAAGCTTTTTTGCAGGGGTGTCAGCCCCTTCTGTTGATGTTGTCGATCCATTCTCTGACCCTCCTTCTATTTCAGCGAGGATAGTGAAGAATGCGATTAATGATTCAAGGTTTTTTGCATCTAACTTGTCCTGCATGTTTAGCAGTAAAACAGAGAGCCATGTCCGTGAGCTGTACGGACAAAGCCAAGGAGTTATAGGACTATAGATACCAAAAGAATTCTTTTCCCTTAACGTGCAATACGTCGATCTTTATCTCATTGCGGAGCTTGTCCTTAATGCGTGTAGCTACTTTATAAACCTGCCTTTTATCACTAAGATCCTCTACGCCTCTTTTTTTGAATCGTTCGGCGATCTCTTGTGTCTGCCACTTAACTCTACGCTGTTTGCCATTTTTTTGAGTGAACATGATTCTCAAAAGGTCATTCTCGATAGTATTGGCGAACTCAATCCTAAGTAAGTTGCTTACCAGCACCTCTGACGTGCGGGCGTCGTAGGTAAGTTTTATAAATTTTGATCGGATATGAGTGAGGGGTGCGACCTCTTTTGTCATCACATCTATTTTTAGGTGAAGTTTAGAAATCTCTTTTCGTAACTCGAGTTCTATGACCTGCGACTGAATTACTTGAAAATAAAGCGCTTGAATCAGGTCGCGCATGTCGGCTTTTGCGAACTGCTCGTCGGTCAGCACTTCTAGTAGCTCTCTATTTTCGGTCTTACGCATGGGTTAAATCCTACTTACAGTATAGGTGATTCTTGCAAAAATACAGTTAGGTGGAAAGATATGGACTTATAGGGGTATACTGGAGTTAATATGCACGATCAGAACACATTTGAAGAACTTCAGGCGATGATTCGTGCGTTTGTTAAAGAACGTGACTGGAATCAGTTTCACAACCCAAAAGATCTATCTATTTCCTTGAGTCTTGAAGCTGCTGAGGTTCTCGAGCATTTCCAGTGGAAGAACTACGAGGAAATGGAACGTTACGCGAAGTCTCATAAGGATGAGGTGGGTGAGGAGCTTGCGGATGTATTGTATTGGGTGCTCTTGCTAGCCAATAAACTCGACGTAGATCTTTCGAGTTCGTTTAAAGCGAAGATGCTGAAGAACATAGCAAAGTATCCTGTTGAAAAAGCAAAAGGTAACCACAAAAAATATACGGAGCACGCCGAGTGATAATCTACCAGTCTACCGCCAAAGAATTTAAAAACACAGTAGACGAGGGTAGGATTTTAGAGGCTATTGAGGATGCGTTTCGCTCGAAATTAGGACGAGGCATTCCACCGGCTGAACGTGGCGCTTATACTAACTCACTTCCGCAGATGGAGCGGGTTGTTCGACGTGCAGAAATTTCTGATGATTGCGGCATTATGATCGAGTATAAGATCCCGCTCACCAACTTCCGAGTAGATTTTATCGTTTCGGGTGTTGATGAGCGTGGCGCTAAGAACTTTATCATCGTAGAGCTTAAACAGTGGTCGGAAGCAGTGACCGCTGATGGAGATGGACTAGTGGTCGAGACGTTTACGGGTGGCGCGAACCGCATAGTCCCGCATCCGAGCTACCAAGCCCTAAGCTACAAAGACTTCATATCTGATTTTAACGAAAACGTAGCCAACGATTCCATCGCCGCTTTTTCTTGTGCGTACCTTCATAACTATGAGCCGAAAAAACCTGAACCGCTTCGTGAAGAGCGTTACGCACAGCTGATCGAGAGTTCTCCGCTATTTCTTCGCAACGATCAGAGCAAACTCGAAGACTACCTACGTAAGTACGTGAAGCATGGTAAGGGGATGGATATCTTGTATGAGATTGAATCAGGCAAGATTAAGCCTTCGAAGAAGCTCGTTGATTACGTGTCTGGAATGTTTGAGGGCAAGGAGGAATATCGCCTTCTTGATGCTCAGAAGGTCGCCTTTGAAAGGGCGCGTTTTGTCGCGAACAACACGAAGATAGGTAAGTCGGCGGTCATTATTAAGGGAGGCCCGGGAACGGGTAAGTCCGTTATCTCACTAAACTTGTTGAATTCGCTGCTAGGCGATGGGCTGAACGCTGTCTTTGTGGCGCCGAATGCATCATTTCGTGAAACTCTCGTGAAGAAGCTTGCCGGCACGATGCCTCGCATGCGTCTAAAAAATCTATTTATGGGTTCTTCTAATTTCGTTGAGAGTAATCCGAATGAGTTCGACGCATTAATCGTGGACGAAGCGCATCGATTAAAGCAGCGTGGCGCCTATATGTATCAGGGAGTGAACCAGGTTGACGATGTTATCAAGGCTGCTCGTACGGCGATCTTTTTTATCGATGACAATGCGTCCCGATGATGTTGGCTCAGTCGCTGAAATAAAGCACTATGCAGATCTGTATGGTGCCGAAGTCCACGAACTTGAGTTGTCTGCTCAGTTTCGATGTTCTGGTGCGGAAGGCTATGTCAATTGGCTTGATGACGTACTGCAGCTACGCGAGACTGCGAACTATGATGGCTGGGAAGATGGAGATTTTGACTTTAAGATTTTCGACGACCCTAACGAAATGCGCAAGGCTATAAAGAGAAAAGATGCTGAAGGTTTTAGTGCTCGCATACTCGCAGGTTATGCATGGGAGTGGACATCTCAAAAAGAGGGCAACGCTGATGCTCAGGTGAACGATGTCTTGGTGCCTGAATATGAGTTTGCGATGCCGTGGAATTCTCGCAAGGTAGGCTCAACGTGGGCGATTGACGAGAGTGGTATCGATCAGGTTGGCTGTATTCATACTTCGCAGGGACTTGAATTTGACTACGTAGGCGTGATTGTTGGCGAAGACTTACAGTATTCTGATGAAGCTTCAATATTCACGACGGACTATGCGAAATATTATGACAAGGTTGGCAAGAAGGGGCTTAAAGATGATCCTGAAGAACTGAACCGTCTCGTACGTAATATATATAAGATTTTAATGACCAGAGGGATGAAGGGGTGTTATGTGTATTGCGTAGACTCGCGGCTTGGGCTGCTGCTATCAAATTCAACCCGGGGAGCAGTGAGGGATCCAGATGAGTCTACCCGTTAATAATATTCAGAAGTATCACCATAAGTCATGGAAGCCTACGTCGAACCTAAAAGATGTGGACTTCAATCGTTCTAATATTATTTTCGGACACAACGGTGCTGGGAAGAGCTCGCTTGCATACGGAATCGCGAAAGACTACCTCGGCTCAAACGATAAAGAGTCCGCAAGGTTTTTTAGCAGTAAATATGTTGACAGTACATTGTTACTAAAAGACGGGACAGGCATCAGGGGTGTGGTGTCCAGCTTTGGCAAAAAAGACGTCGACATCGAGAAGAAAATAGAGAAAAATGACAAACGTCTCAAGGATATTTCTAAGGAAGTCGCAAAGACGGATAGCGCTGCTCGAGAAGTATCGAAAGAAACGGACATATTCATCAAAGAGGTGGTTAAACGTAGAAAAGACAAGAATACTAAGATTAATAATAAGTCCGACTCGAAAACACTTCCAGAAAGAGTTGCACTATGGATAAAGGACTACGAAGACGCGCATAAATTGTTCCCCGGCGAAGACTACAATGGAATAACTGGTGGTGCCGATTTTTCCGCCGAGAGTGAGCAAGTTGGATCGATTACATTTCCTGCTATGCCGGATACAGATGCGATACTTGCAGACGATCTTGATACCATACTAGGCGAGCCCTATAAGAGTCTAGACGTTCCAGAAAATGATATTGTAACTTGGCTACAGGACGGTGTGCACATTCATGGTGATAAGAGTCATTGTGAATTTTGCGGATCAGAAATTAATCTGACGAATATAAAGAAGCGGGTGGACAGCTATCTGAATGACGAGCAGCACAAAGCGACTGTCAGACTAGAGGGTTATAAGAAAACCCTGCAGGACTTAAGTAGTGTGGCAAAAGAGATTGTCGACGCGCGCACGGTATACAAAGCAACGCTTCTTCTGAAAGACAATCAAGTGGAGTTTGACGACCTGTCGATTAACATAGTCCAGATCAACGCAATCATTAAAGAGACAATCGACAAGAAGCTGGGTGATATGGGCGCCCCCTTAACCCTCAAGGCCGGACTTATCGATACTATTGTTTCGAACATTAACACGGCATTGTCGACACTTAGGGGCCTAAAACAAGAGCGTGCTAAGGAAGTTACAGAGAAGATAAATCGCTTAGAAACCCTGGTTAAAGGCGCGATTGGGCTAGAGCTTAAGAATAGTGAGGTAGTCAGCGATAATCTCGGTAAAATCACTGAAGCTGACGATAAGTTAACGAAGCTTTATGAAGAGCAACGTGAGCTGCAAAGAAAGAACGTCCTCCTGGAGGGTCGGAAGTCTAATCTTGCGGATTTCGCGGACTATCTGAACGGCGTACTCGAAGACTTAAACTTGAATTTCAAATTGACACTGACAGGAAAAGTGTACGTGCTTAATAGCACTGATGGCTCGCCGCTTAAACTTGATGACATAAGTGACGGTGAGCGCAACTTGCTGTCGTTAATTTATTTCTACTACGAGATGCTCGGCCACGAAAGCGGAACGATAAAGGACGTAATTAAGCTAATTATTATTGATGACCCAATTTCTAGTCTTGATGATAGCAATAAGTTTTATATCACAGAAGTTGTGCGCGGAATCCTAGACCAGGACTCTGTACAGGTTTTCGTATTGACGCATTCGTGGAATGATTTTTGCAATATCGCCTATGGTCGAACGGATGATGATAAGACGTCACTTTTCGAGGTAAAGAAGAGCGAAGGGGTCAGTAATATTCACATGATAGGGAGTGGCAAGCTACTGACGCCGTATATGATGTTATACCGAGAGGTGGACAATTTTAGAAAAAAGAACGTCGCCGAGATACATGACGCGGAAGCTCTACATATGCCAAACACTATGCGCCGGATTTTGGAGGAATATATTAAGTTCAGGGTTGATGTCGACTTCGCGACAGCTAGTAAGAACGGTGACATATCAAAGGCGTTGTTCGGTGATGAGCTAATAAACTTATCCGGAACCAAGAAGCAGAAGCTAAATAAGCTTCTGGCTGTATGCAACATTATGTCTCACAAGGCCAGTCAGCCCAAGAATCCGTCGGAAATTCATGAATCTGCCAAGTTCTTGATCGGAAGTATAGAGGCTCATGATAAGTATCATCACCTGAAAATGAGAGGAGAATAGGGTGAACGAGATAACCTGCCCACACTGTAAAAAGGCATTTAAGATTGACGAAGCTGGCTATGCTGATATTTTAAAGCAAGTTCGCGATCATGAATTTAACGAGGAGCTGCACGAGCGACTAGAATCTGTCGAGAGGGAAAAGGCTAGTGCGGTAGAGCTTGCTCAGGAGAAGACGAAGAGCGAGTTGCGCACAGAGTTTGTGAAGCTACAGAAAGAAATGTCAGAACTCAAATCTTCAAAAGATGCAGAAATTGCAAAACTTGAGTCAAAAATCGAGTCCACCGAAATGGAAAAGAAACTTGCGCTTACGGAGGCTGTTGGTAAACTCGAAAAAGAGCGCGACGAACTTGCAAATAAGCTAAGCAGTAAAGATACAGAAACGAAGTTACTAGAGTCTTCATTGAAAGATAAATACGAAACCGAGCTCAAGTCTAAAGATGAAATGATCGCCTATTACAAGGACATGAAGGCGAAGCTGTCGACTAAAATGATTGGCGAGACGCTAGAGCAACACTGTGAATACGAGTTTAATCGTCTGCGAGCCACTGCATTTCAGAACGCTTATTTTGAAAAGGATAACGACGCCAGCGATGGTACAAAAGGTGACTATATTTATCGTGAAACCGATGAGAATGGCTCTGAGATAATCAGCATCATGTTCGAGATGAAAAATGAAGGCGACGAAACGGCAACAAAACACAAAAATGAGGACTTTCTGGCCAAGCTTGATGCGGATCGCAAGAAGAAGGGCTGCGAATACGCGGTGCGGGTGACAATGCTCGAAAGTGAAAGTGAACTTGATAGCGGCGGGGTGG
>JAAXIO010000026.1:0-31195 GCA_012270305.1 Candidatus Saccharimonadota bacterium | reverse complement strand
TTACTACGAAACGCAGCTCAGAATTCAATGCAGTACAAGAATGAACTGGCCGTTGTGCGTGCGCAGAATATCGACATTACAAATTTTGAAGAAAACATGGAAGATTTTAAGGCTGCGTTCGGTAAGAACTATGAACTAGCTGGCCGTAGGTTTAATGAAGCAATCGATGGTATCGACAAGACGATTAAACAGCTCGAGAAGACAAAGGCGGCATTATTATCGAGCGAAAATAATCTTCGACTTGCAAATAATAAGGCACAAGACCTGACGATAAAAAAACTTACTCGTGGTAATCCGACCATGCAAGCAAAGTTCGACGAGCTAAACCAGTAATGGCCAATAACCAAAATAAACTGCGTTGGTGGCTTTATGTACTACGTCTTGAGGACGGCAAATTCTATGTCGGTATAACTTCTAAAACTCCAGAAATTCGAATGCAGGAGCATTTGAATGGAGTGAGGGTTGCATATTGGACAGCGAAGCACAAGCCTATCGAGATTATTCACAGGGAAGATCTAGGCTTGATTGAAAAGTCGAAGGCGGAGAAGCGTGAAAGTAGAATGGTACGGGCATTAATGAAACAGCGAGGACTGAATAATGTGCGGGGTGGTGACCTGACATCTGTAGAAGCGTACACCAAAAGATTTGGTTATATATGGGATAACGAAGGCTGGTATATACTTACTGTAATTGTATTTCTAATGCTGGTGATCCTGTACTTGTTGATCGATAAATACTTTTTTTAAGGTTGTGGCTGGATTTTCTAAAAATTTTGCGCGCTCATCAAGTACGAAGATGGGATGAGCGAAAGAGAAGGCGGGGCGTAAATTTTTTGTAAACAGTAAGTAAAACACTATATAAAGAATGTATGTTGCACTTTTTATGATGTGGAAAACTATTACGCTTAAGTCTATTAAAAGCAGTCGAGATGGTGGCACCTATCTTATTTTTACTACTGGAGTCACATGTTGTTGCATAATTAGTTGTTGTGAAATTCTATTTTGGTGTTTTCATCAAAATTATTGGATATCGGGCGTCCATAGTTTCCTTGTGCTTAATAAATTGTATAGATTTATAGATAATGTTTTAATATAAAAATGTCAAATATGCAAACTAAGGTTTATTTACCATGAGTAGTACTAATGATTTATTAAAGTCTGATGATGTAAAAAAGTATTTTACTAAGATTGATCCAGCGTTCATTAGAGCATTTGATTGTGATCCGTGGTATGAGGTATCGCGATGTGTTGACAGCCAGCAGCCGCAACGATGTGTCAATGGGCTATCGTCGACAGCATTAAACTCTTGCTGCGATATATGTCTATCAAATCCTGTCGAACCGGCATACTCATACGAAGATGTCGTACAGGATTTTAATGAAAAATCTGAAACATCAGAAACTATATGGTATATGGAACGAGTTATGGGTGAGGTTGCTCTAGCCGGGTATGCTGCACGAAAGGGTACAAATGTACTTGCATCTACTGTTTATCGTCGTGTAAATAATGCCGGTGAGTGGTTAAATGAAATCATTTCTGATCAAGAAGTTGCATGGCTACATGAACTTTTCGCTGATAGAGGTGTTAGGAAAGCAGGAAATTTGAGAAATTTTTCTTCTATGTGTAGTGGAATGATGGAATCTCTCAAGACCGAATCATTAGCTTTTTGCACAATCAATCCACGGATGGTTGCTGCTGCAATTCGTGGATTCGGAGAGAAAGCAACTGTATATGAAGCCAATCATGAGTCGTTGGATCATAGAGATTTTGTGATCATAAAAAAATAGCCTCTTCGAAGAGGCTTGAATCTTCTCGGGAGGGGGCCATGAGGGCCCCCTCCCGAGTGCAGATTCTGAAGAAGATGACCGGTTAGATCTATGGTCGAGACTTGATGAACTCGCTGAGCTCGCTCATGAGAACGGTTGTGGAGTCACCTGACCGCATGTCCTTCACGGAAACAGAGTTGTTCGCAATCTCTCGATCACCGATGACGATGACCCAGGCAAAGCCCATCTTGTCAGCGTAGCGCATCTTCTTCTTCATCGGGTTCGGCTCGGTGTAGAGCATGACTGAGTGACCGGCAGCACGTAGGCTGCTCGCCACCTGAAGACCGGCAGGTATCTGCGGGTCCCCTAGCGGCATGACCACGATCTCAGCAGGGCTCATCACCGTCGCCTTGATCACGCCCAGCTCGCGCAGCTTGTAGAACAGCCGCGAGAGGCCGATCGACACCCCGACGCCGGGAAGCTCGGTGTCCGTGTAGTGGCTGGCTAGGTTGTCGTACCGGCCACCAGAACAGACGCTCCCGATCTCCGGGTGCTCGTTGAGCGTGGTCTCGTAAACCGTACCCGTGTAGTAGTCGAGCCCTCGGGCGATCTTCAGGTCGATCCGGAAGCGGTGCTCCGGAACCTCCATCGCCCGTAGCGCCTCGATAAGCTGGGTCAGCTTCTCGAGACCGCCACGGAACTCCTCCGAGTCGATGTCCATGTCTCGCAGCTGCGAGAGGACCTCGTCGTTGGAACCCGAGATGTTCGTGAAGCTGATGACCTTGGCGGTCTGCTCGTCGTTAAGACCGAGCTGCTTCAGCTCCGCGACCAGCTCGTCGCGAGAAATCTTCTCGATCTTGTCGACGACTCGCAGGACATCCTTCGACGCGTCGGCCAGGCCGATGCCTTCGAAGAAGCCGTTGAGCACCATGCGGTTGTTGACCCGAATGGTGAACTCGCCGAAGCTGAACCGCTCGAAGATCTCGTTGATGATCGCCGGGAACTCCGCGTCGACGATCGGGCTGTCAGACCCGATGACGTCGATGTCGCACTGGTAGAACTCGCGGAAGCGGCCAGCTTGGGCCCGCTCACCCCGGTGCACCTTGCCGATGTGGTATCGGCGGAAGGGGAACACCAGCTTGCCCTCGTACTGCGCGGCGTACCGTGCTAGAGGAACAGTGAGATCGAACCGCATCGTCAGGTCATTACTGCCCTTCGTGAAGCGGTACACCTGTTGCTCCGTCTCGCCTCCGCTCTTGGTGAGCAGGACTTCAGAGAGCTCCAGGTCGGGCGTGTCGATCGGCGCGAAGCCGTATCGCTCGTAGGTCGCACGGATGATCTCCATGAGACGGTTGAACTCGATCTGCTCTTCCGGCAGATACTCTGGGAACCCGCTAGGCGTGCGGGGTTTGACGGTTGCCATTGGACGGTTGTCTCCTTCTTCTAATCTGCGATGACCTCTGTCGGATAGAGATCATATGTGGCAAATTATAAATTATTATTGTTATATCGTCAAATATTAGTGATTACTATACATTATAACATGCGTAACAGAGATAAATCTATTGACAAAAATAAATTTATATTGCTATGATAAAGCTGGTCAAGCTAACTTGGAATGTGAAGGAGGGCGAGTGGAGACCGTAAGGAAGCTCGTTACTGCTGCTGGCGGTAACGGAACAGCAATCGAAATCATCAATCAGCCACTGAACCGACAGGACTATCAGTCCCGCGGCAAGGTGCTGGAGGAGGACTTCGAGACCCTCGGTGCCGAGCAGGCAGGGTTCCTCGTCTTGGACGAGAACCACTTCGAGATGGCTGGCGGGGAGTTCTGTGGTAACGCTACGCGCTCAGCCGCCGTTTTGTTGTATCAAGAGCACGGCAAGGAAGACTTATCTTTCACCGTCTCTGGGTTCGACGGCACTGTCAACGCTTCGGTCAAGCCGCTGACTGACATGAAATTCTTCGTTGAGGCTGCATTCCCCGGGATGCAGGTCAAGACGGAGAAGGTGACACTCGATGACGGTACGCCGGCATCGATTGTTGACCTGGGTGGCATCGTGCACGTTGTCATCGAGGGGGAGTTCCCCTCGATCGAGGACGAGTACAGCGCCGCGCATCGTGACATCGTCGCCAGGTTCAATCTTGGCGAGCGTGATGCGGTGGGTGTTGTGTGGTACCAGAAGTCGGGAGATGCTGTTGTTATGCATCCCGTCGTCTGGGTGCGGGCCGTGGACACGTTCTATTACGAGTCATCGTGCGGTTCGGGGACCATCGCGGTCGGCAGGGTCACTGGTGTCCCGTCGATCGTCCAGCCGTCAGAGAAGACGATCTCGGCGGCTTTCCGAGAGGACGCTGTCGTTCTCAAGAGTGAGATGGAGGTGACACGTTGAGTATGCGTTTTCGCTGTGAGCGAATCGTGGGCACAACAACGCACATCAAGGGTTTCATCAACGCCTACAAGGAGGCGTTCGGTGGAGCTCCCTACTTCGAGTGGTATACCGACGACCAGGTTCTGAAGGAGATCTGGCAGCCGCACATTGCACACGGCGTGGTCATGATCGTGACTGACGAGGAGCAGGGCGGCAGACTGGTCGGCTTTGGCTGCGCCATGCCGTTCGAGTACGCGCCTGACGACGTCAAGCAGTTCTTGACGTCACTCGACGCCGAGGGCAAGCTGCCACCGGAGTTCGATCATCGAAGCTCCTGGTACATGTCCGAGCTTGGTGTTCTCAACGAGTACCGAGGCCTTGGTGCGGCGTGGGAGCTGGTCAAGCAGCGGATGCGGTCAGTCGATCACTCTGGTGCAACCCAGTTCTTCATGCGTACGGCGGCAAAGGGATCACTCTCCAAGCCGATGTACATCAAGATGGGCTCAAAAGAGCTGGCCGATCTCCAGGACGTCTCCAAGACCAAGCAGGCAACGGAGAACAAGTCCAAGGCCGACCACAGGGTCTATCTCTGGGGTGACGTGCGCACTGTCGCACAGCACATCGACGAGATCCAGAAAGTTCGGGGCTACATCCCCTTCGACACGTCTGGTATCGACATCGACTGACGCTGAGGTTACCCAGTATCCTATCGATGGGATCTATACATCGAATCTGGGAGGGGCGTTCGCACATGCGTGCGCCCTTCCCAGAAGATTAAACTTTTGTAAAACTCACCGCTCCATAGAGCGCTTTTTTATTGTAAAATGCCGCCCATTCACGATCACCGTAGGAAAAATGCCACCATTCTCCGTAGAACGGAGCGAATTCTTGGTCAATCATTAGGTCGTGAAGCAGCTTACGGTTTGTAATTTGATCATCAGTCAGCCCGTCTGCGTATGTCTTAATCTTCTCTTTATCTGAATAATCTGCGATACCGGTACCCATGTCCAAAGGCGTACCATCAGAGTTTATTATGGTCAAATCAACGGCTGCCCCTGCGGGGTGACCGGCAATATCCGGAACTGCTACAAAATTGTGCGTGTAGCGGTCTAGCTCAATGCCTGATAAATTAGGATATTCTATTAGAATTGCAGCTTTTCTCGTATCGAAGTATTTCTGTTGTACCATTGGGTGGCGGTAGCCGTAAACTACTTTAAGCCTGAGTCCTCTATTGCGTAGCTTAGTCTCAACTGTGGTGAGCTTTTTTGCAATTGAATCACGTACATATATCGTACTGCCCGTTATAGGTACCATGTCTGTTTTGATGTACTGACTCGTAATACTCCGGTCGTACTTAGCTGCATCTACAAGCTCTTCATCACTGTTACCCGCTGGAAAACGTGCGACATCTTCGAATGTCAAAATTCGTTTTGAAAGCAGATTTTCACTCATATTTAGTAATCCTTTAGCAATTAGTTTTGCCAAGGAACGAGAGGGTTAGATCTCCCGCGGTCCCATCCTTATTCCTCCAGTCATTACTGATAAGAGGCACTCAGCGCCGACTCCACCATGTATGGCGAGATCGGCTGCAGAACTTTACGGCACTGCTCCCGTGGTACTTTTCATACCCAGCTTGCTCTATCGTGACTAGAGCTCAAATGCTTTATAGCTTGTTTTAATAATAGTACATAAACTATTTATTGTCAAATGTAAAACTAGCATTAATGAGTGCTTCACTGACGAATTAATGGAAGACATATGATTTGCCAATCAGACAGGGGGGAGTAAGGTCGCTAACGTAGAGACGGAGCAAGTCCTGGAGATATCTATCTCTGTTGACTGTTCAAAATCGTTGCGAAGTTCGTCCACTAGCGTGAGCCAATTTTGACTTTCATTACAAAGAACCATCAAATTGAATGGTTCTTTTAAATTCCACCTCAGTTCACGGCCTTCCAGTATTAAGTTCGAATGTGTTAATTTCACTAGTTCGCGTTTTTCTTCGAAAGTACCTGATTTAAAGAGCTTTCCAATACTATTTGCTAATTCTAACAGAGAAGAGAACTCATCGAGCTCATTCGAGGGCTTTAGTTCTAACCCTTTCTTGGCTATTCGCAAGTCATTAATACTTTCAATAATTTCTTTATGTAAACGGTCATGAAATTCACGACTTATTCTTTCGTCTAAGTAGTCTTCGTATAACCTTTCTAATCTCTTATTTAACTTGTGTGTTTTATTTTCGAGAGTTCGCATTTGAGATTCGCGAGTAGATTTTGATCGTTCTTTCTTTTCTTTGATAGCATCAAAAACATCTTTGAGTATTTTGTCGGGAATCGCTAATTTATCGAAAGTAGTGGCAATAGTTTGGGTTAAATTTGTTTCGTTTACGTAGACATGCGGATGTTTGAATTTTTTCTGAGTACAATGACCGTAAGTATAGGTCTTTTTCTTAATCTCGAATGTTATCAAACACCCGCACTCTGAGCATGTAATGAGTCCTCGGTATGGAAAAGGAATACCCGCCCATTGACGCTTAATCACCTTATATCCTTCAGATACTTTTTTGACCTCATCAAAGAGCTTCTTACTTACAATAGGCTTATAGGCATGAGGGTATAATTGGCCTTTTACGCGCATTACGCCGTAATAGAAAGGGTTCTTAAGAATTTGATCAATCTTACTTGATCCCACATTTAGACCATAGTCTTTACGCCATTTGGCCGCTATGGCACGTAATGTCCATAAACCGGTTGCATATAGTTCAAACCCTTCACGGACGATTTGAGCGTCTTCTGGCACTATATTAATCCAGCGTTTACCATGTACATCAGCAGCATTGACGTAACCAAATGGCGCAGTACCGATCCATTCTCCATCACGGAGTTTTTGCTCAAACCTTCGCTTTACATTGTCGCTAATAGAATCTGAATAATATTGGGCTACAACAATGCCCATTCCTAGTCGTAGTAAATCTGTAGCCGGGGAGCTTTTTGAAATGAATAAATTGTCTGAAGGGAAGTGTATTTCAATCTTTCCTTTTTTTCTAAGCAAGTCGAGCTCACGGACTTCACTTGAGCTTGAGTCTCTTGTGTAACGATCAATTTTGTCAAAAACCACAACTGATGTCGAGGGATTATCCTTAATCCTTCGAACAAGCTGCTTAAATTCATCGCGGTTACCTTTGTATGCACTTTCACGAATCTCAAAGAGTTCGTAATCAGCTTGTAGCTTTCTTGCATACTCAGTTAGTCTAAACGTCTGAGCGGGTAATGCATCCTTCTGATCATCTGTAGATACTCTGGCAATTAGATAGGCTTTCATTTCTTCTCCAACTTAAATGGACGGTTGTGGCTACCCAAATCAGTAATCCCGAAGGACACCTTTCTGGCACAACCGCCCATTACGAGCAGAAATAAAAATTGCCATCGGGACTTGTTACTGATTTTGGGTAGCATGTCTATTATACCTCTCTATCTTGTATCTCTGCTAGTATCTCGAAAAAACGTACTAGAGAATTCAAGTGATATTGATTCATTTGTATTTTCCAGTAGCTGTTAAAAGTTTTACGTATTCAGGTAATTCTTTGTTTTCAAGGTTTGAGAAAATAAGCATTTGACCAAATTCATTTTCATAGATGATGTCTGGCTTTACGCTGCTTATCCAGTCTGGGTTATCCTCGGTTATTGGTCGTAATAATCCATTTGATGTCCAATATCGCTTTTGATAAGTCACATTTTCAATATCTTTAGTTATGTATTTTGTGATGTAAGTAGCTACCATTGAGCGATCTGTTTTCTCGTTTCCAATTTCTTGTACAGAGCTAAAGCCTGACTTGTATTCTGGGAATTCATAAACAGGTTTTTCATATTTTATTATTGGTTTTTCTCTGGGCCCATAACTTTGTTTTAGTTTTCCTTTATAACCTGCAATGACTGAATGGAAGTGAAGCGCACCGTCTTTATGGCGTTCAGGTACTATGAGATATTGGAATTTACCATTTCTGGCTCGTTGATTATGGTGCCAGTTGATTATTTTTTCTTTTGATTTCTGATCGTCGTACCTATCTTCGGCAATAGTAAAAGTTGCAAATAGCTCAAATGGATTACAGAGAACCAGATCATATACGGTTCGCTTAGAACGTCTAACTGAACGCTCAAGATTACTCTCACGATCTGTGGTATTCGAAGAATTTTTAACTTCTGGATGCAATTGTTCCCAGCCAGAAGGCACTCTATTTAGAGCTGAAGAGGGTACAAAGACCCTGATCATTCCAGGCAGGTAAGAAGCCATTGAATGTATTTCTTCTGATATTTCGGCTTTAGTTTTTAATCGATCACGCATAGTGTGACCCTTTATGTGTCCTGTTAATCAAGTTACAGGACACGCCCGCGCACGGGCGCAACGCACAGCGGCTTGCGCCAACGAGACGCGGTTTTCGGTTAATGTCAAGTCCAAGACTATTACTATTTTTGGACATACTTAATACACCTCCTTTCAAGTGAGGGTTGGTTTTAATTAAAATAACCGCCTAGTTTTAGGCGGTATAAATATGTCGATAAATAAAAAACTAGAGAATTTTGGCAACACTAAAAACAAAATTCAACTCAACAGATTGAGCCACCTAAAATGGTGTTTCTGAATTCCG
This sequence comes from Candidatus Saccharimonadota bacterium, assembly GCA_012270305.1. Taxonomy (GTDB): domain Bacteria; phylum Patescibacteriota; class Saccharimonadia; order Saccharimonadales; family Saccharimonadaceae; genus UBA1020. The sequence goes on along the minus strand of JAAXIO010000026.1, from coordinate 22,416 downwards.
CGTTAAGTGCCTTATGCCGTTTGCTCTAGCTAAAATATCAATGTATCAGTATTTCAAGATACTCTGTTGTTAAACGCGAGGGACGATCTCCTCCGTCTACGGTTTTTGGTAATGAGGCGTAGGCTCATTCCTGGTTAAATAGTCGCAGGGCTCATATAAATTGTAAATGATCTTTAAAATGCTTCAAAACATGAGCAGTATGTTGAGAAGATCGATTTGTGTATATTCAGATTATGGCGAATAAAATACGCAGAGAACGTATGAAAGAACTCTACAGAGTTAAACTTGGAAGATACAGGTTAACTCGTAGAGATATTCTTGTTATTGAGAAATTGCTCCGGATGTATGCGGATGCGTACGAGCAGCAGCATGCGTTGAAGTACGGCCAAAGCACTAATCCTCCTAAAGGCAGGAGGCATATGCCTCGTAAATATGCTGATATGAACGTTATTTTTAATGGGCATAGAGCGGATAGTGTGAAGTTCATCCCTAGGCAAATTACTTACAGCAGTAGATTTGAAATAAGGTGCGATCCAGGGCTATGGGTTAAATTTACTCCATTCAGTACAGTTATTGGTGGACAAGTTCTGTATGCAACTGGAATTGAGCTGAAGACTATGAAAGAAGTTGCACAGAAAATTGAATCATATTTACAAAGTTCTCCTAAGTCTTGGGTTAACTTTGTTGATTTGAGCAAATAATTAATTACTCGGCCCAGTCTTAGCGTACCCGATTTATTTTTCCGGTGCGCGATTTTAGCATACGCGCGCGTATGCTATGCGGCTATTTGGGAAAAATAAAAAAAGTGCTGTGTGTTGCGTGAAACTAAAGCTGGGCCGCAATAGGCTAAATGTTTGCACAATGTTAAAATAAAGTGTATGAATAGCAAGCAATTATCCACTTCATCACTTGATAGGCAGAATATCTTGAATAATCCTTATGCGGTAACTGCTATTCAAGAACAGATTGGTATCAGAGGAATTACCATTGACGGAGAATATAAATTCACGCTTCAGCAAATGGCTGACTTCTATGAGGTGACTGAGAGAACCATTAATCGATACATGTCTACTTATGCCGATGAACTCAGAAGCAACGGCTATGAGATTATATCGGGCAAGAAGCTCGAAGAGGCTAAAAGGCAGCTTGGTGAGAATGATTCTACTAACCTATCTAACGTCGGACGACTAGGAGTGGTGAATTTCAGAGCGCTAATTAATATGGGCATGCTCTTGGCGGAAAGTGACAAAGCCCGGACTTTGAGGGGCATCATCCTTGATCTTGTTCTCCAGACGGTAACAAATAAATCGGGCGGAAATACGAAGCACATTAACCAACGCGATGAAGCGTATCTCATAGCCAGCTTTAAGGGTCAGGGCTATAGACAAGTCTTTATAGACGCGCTAAAAGATTGTGTTGATATGGGAAACTCCAAGTATGCTATATACACGAACAAGATCTACAAGAGTATTTTCCACGAGCATGCAGGAGAGTATAGGAATATTCTTTCTCTTACAAAAAAAGAGAATGTCCGAGATACAATGTATTCAGAAATCCTCACGACTATTTCAATGTATGAAACTGGGCTTGGCAACAAAATCAGGGAAGAGTGTAAAAATCGTAAGAAGAAACTAACTTCCACAGAAGTAGACAAGATATTTAGAGCCTTCGAGGTAGATCCCACTTGGGAGCCTCAGATAGAAATGGCTAGAATGAAGATGGCTAGCAGGGATTACGGGTTTCGTTCTGTGCTTCATCCGGAGTTATCAGAGTACGTCAATCCTTTGAATACCGCGGAATTCGAGAAGTTCCTTGGAGAGAAGAGCGCAGATTTAGCTACACAAATAGAACAATATCAAGAAGTATTCAAAAGGCTGAAAGACAAGTAAGTATGCCTGATTTCGTATACTTTGATGCCAACTGGGCTATCATTGAACACGATAATATATTACGTTTATCTGGTGGTTTATCAGGAGTTCCAAAAAGAGATCAGCTCGCAGGAATGCTCGACTTCATTAAGGATGATGGCTATTATCCAGAATTTGAAGATAAGTTAACCCATCTAGTCTTCTCGCTCGCAAAAAATCATTATTTCGCTGATGGCAATAAAAGGTCATCTATTGCTGTGAGCGCTTATTTTTTACAAGTTAATGGCCTTGGTGGTTTAGTGCCTAGATTTATTGTCGATATGGAGCATGTGGTGCTCTGTGTTGCTGACGACATCATTAGCAAGGAAGAACTCAGAGGTGTATTGGTTGACCATCTCAAGTACGGTGAAATGAGTGAAGTGAATAAGCTACTGGTAGTGGATGCGGTGCTAGAGTATGAGCGACGTGAACGTGAGCGCGCAGCTGGAAATCAAGCTGCTTAAGCTTATTTACCTCTGTAAAGTTTATGTTTACGATCGGAGATCCGGACATTAATGTCCGGATCTCATGCTTTTAGTAGAATTTAACACCTTAGAGCGGCATACGCCGGCGTAGAACTTTTTGTCCTTACATATCAACAAATAATAAATTTAAACTTAGAGTAAAATGAGACCAGGAGGTTATTTAATAATGGATAAACCAAGCTTTTCACTGGGTCAGCAAATAGTAGCATCAATTGGCGGTACTCAATATATGGCTAAGATAGAGGCTGCACAGGTCATCCAAGGCATCTGGAAGTATGGTGTAAGAGTGCAGCCCAAAAATGAACACCTAGCGTACGTGGCTAACTCAGATATAAAGTACTATTTGCATGAAGGTAAATGGAACGCCAATTCTAGTAAAAAGATAGCTTAAAAAGTTCCAACCTTGTCCATTAGCGGGAGCCAAGTCATGATAGAGGAAGTCAGAACTGTTAATTCGGTTCTGAGTTTTTATACCCCCAGATTAGCACTGAAACCATATAATTTTGCCATCATAAAATAATTAGCTTGAAAGCAGTTATTTTGAATGGTCAAGACTATAATCTTTCACCTGAGCAAAAATTCGACCCTCTGTTCATCAAGAAGAAATGTTATTACGATAAATATTGCGATCTTATGAGGAACCTAGCGTAGTAGTGGGCCTATCGCCGTAGAGCCTAGGCTTCGTTTAATCTCTTGATGAACCACTTCGATTTCTTGAGATGCATCGATTACTTTTACTCTGTTCTCTATCTCTTCGGGTAGGTGTCTTTTTGCAATTGAAGCCGGGTTGAAACCCCCTTTGATATTTCTTGCGCGGAAGGTAAATTTCGGATCTTGGTTATCTAACCTTTCGAGTAAGTCAGAAGGAGTAGGTGTCTTAAGCTCAAAAATTACATCCGGTAATGTAGATGCAAGATCAAGGACTTCATGCTCTCTAGACAAATTGTCTGGATAAAGCTCATCTAACGTTAATCTTTCTCCTTCAAGTGCGACCCCTCTGTGGAGGAGGAAAGCAGCGCGAGACAGTACGGTTCTGTCTACAATGATCGCGTCGAATTTATCGGTTTCACGAAATTCGCTCAGTTCTCTCATGAGTACATATGAAGCAGCATTCCAAGCCTCGACAGTATTTCCCTCAGGGGATTTAACCCTGAGACTCCGCGCTTGCCATTCGCTGCTGTATGGGTCGCCTTCGCTTAGGCCAAGTCCATCCCGTGTTCCATCCCCGCGCACAATAATACTCCTACCGCCATTCTCAGAGATGGCCGCACGGAGCAGGGCAGCTTGCGTCCCTTTTCCGGCTCGGTGTAGTCCATCAAGCCCGACAAAGACAGGTTTTGATTGTTCTAGAGACACGACTCAATAATCTCTAGCGTCATGGGAGTTAGATTTAGTTCGCGAATTTCTTCAATTCCAAGCCACTCGACTGCCGCTGTACCATCGAGAGGCTTAGGCTCACCAGACGCATATAATGCTGAATATACCAGGTATAAGGCGCCGCCTTTTTCACCCCTGTCGTTAATGTTATTTGAAACCATTTCGATGTCTATAACTTTAACACCGACTTCTTCGTCGCACTCACGTTCCAGAGCGGCTTCCAAGGTAGCGTCTGTAGGCTCAACGGTGCCACCTGGGATTCCCCAGAAACCGGGAAAGACCTCTTCGTCATCGGCTCTTTTAATTAGTAGAACTTTGTCTGCGTTTCTTATCACGACACTGACATTTACTTTAAAAGGTAGGCTGCTCATAGTATTTCCTTTGCTTCAAACTTACTGTATGGTATTTTACCAGACGTCTGCCGGGCATGGTTCTTATATATTTCTGATAATAGCTTATTAGTCGCTAGGTGGGTTTTAAGCTCCGTCGAAGAGGCCTTGTCGTAAATCAATTCATTCAGCGTTTCGTAGCGAGCAAATTCATTATGTCCGATATAGGACTCAGAGTCATTCTGCTGAATATCCTCATTACCAAATTGAATTTTCTCGAAAGCCTTTCCACCTATTAAATTTGAGTTCCTAAATATGTATATATCGAAGTGATTGTTCTCACCAACGTCATATAGAGCCATAGGTTGCTCATGAATCTGCTTAGACTGGTATGAATGTATCTGGATACTCGCAAGCGGACCAAGGTGAATATTTACATATTCATGACGGATCCTGCCATTAGATTTATACGCATCTTCAGGTAGCTCAGCCCAGGCTCGTTGAGAAAATCCCGATTGTATCAATGAGAGCTGAATGGTTGTAAGTATTGTTCCTTTGCTGCTTAACTGAATCTGGGAATAGCTATCAACCTCACCGAAGTTATCTATGTCAGGATTTTTCATATCTTGAGCAAATCGTTCTGCAGTTTGAGCTCCAAAGAATTGTTCGTAGTTTTGTGCGTTTATGACACCTAGCTGATCTCTCACTTTAGAGTACTGTGAGAATAGCTCCACAGTATCGGGTCTTTTATCTTTAGCGGTACTACTGATTTGTAATAGCCCTGTAATTAAATCAACAAAGTGATACCCCGAGTGCATCAATTTGCCATACCCATACTTATACGGATGATTTTCTCGATATAAGTATTCATCTGGCATATTCCACATACCGTCGGAGTGGTGAATAGACATGTATGTGATTGGAATTCCATATTCGCCTACAATGGAATCGATTAGTTCAAAGACTTGTCGATAACCACTATGATTTCGTCTTTGACACTGCACTAAAACCCGCGATGAATTAGATTCTAGCATCTGAACCAATTCACTCACGTCTTCACTTATTTTACTTGCAGCACTTACAGAACTGATCAAATCAACGGGCGCTGTAACTGGCTTGTCGCTGAGCACATCGATGCCAAGTTTAATACATTCTTTTAAATAGATTTTATGAGCTTTTGGCTCCGTAGAGAGAATAGCTTTGTTAATGCGGCATTTGCTAAGCGCTTCCGCGGCCACCGAATGGATTTTGTTCGGACTGATCTGCTGAGAAGAATCCAAATATATAATTTGCTTTGGCTGAAGCTTCTTATTTTTTAAGAAAGTTTCTATGGTTTTTTGATTGATGTCTAGATCTATAATGAGTTCTAATGCCGTATCCGGGTCATTTTGCGTAAGCTTCTCAAGGAAAGGGTAGTATATCCGTTTAGCGTGAGGACCAAGGCCAATCAAGGCAATACGTTTCATTATGATATACAATAAAATATAATCATTAAAAAATCAATAGTAAAAATTCTTAAAATTTGTGAAAGCAATGGTTTTATATATCTCTGATATCTCACTGTTGACTATCACGTTGTTGTGGGTGCATCTTGCTTAATGGTAGTTATAACTTCCTCTATTGTGGTGAGCCAAGATAAGATATTTGAGCAAAAGTCTAGTAAGTATAGACGCTGGACTTTTTGTTACAGTAAATTTATGAATAACTGCAAAATAATTATTATCCGCGGATATCCTAGTAGTGGCAAAACAACCGCAGCTAAACTGCTATCGAAAAGAACTGGCAGTATATTTATTGACCATAACGCAATTCTGACTTTTTTAGCTGGTATGGTAGGTAATGATCAAGGTATTTACTCAGAAATTCACAATTTAGAGTTAGCCATGGCAAAGAAAATTATCCAAGAAAATAAAAATGTCATTGTTGCAAGGGGATTCAGCTCCCAAGAATCGATAGCGCCGTATCTAGGCGCTGCCAAAACGTTAGGCGCTGATGTATTTGTATTTAGATTAGCAGCGAGTAAAGACAATCTTAAATTGCGCGTTGTTGCAGAAGACAGAAAAAAAGACTTCAATCCTACCATCAACGAAGAGGCTTTATTAGAATGGATTGATAGCAATCCCTTGCGTGACATAGAGGGTGAGTATGAAATCAATGCAAACGAGTCGATAGATAAGGTAGTTAATCAGATGCTATTTATTCTGAGTTCGTAACCTGTAGGCTGAGCCGTGAAAGTTGCGTCAGCTTTAGTTGGGGCATTTTTTATGGCTAATATTTATATTTTTATTCTTAGATTACCTATTACAAAATAATTCATTGTACCTAAAGGTCGGTGCTTTGATGGCCCAGGTTTTTCAAGAAAAGGCTTCAGTACTGCAAAAGTGTCACTGAGGTTGTCTTGATATAATAAGATTTGAAGGAACGAGAAGTAATAGTAGGCGAAAGGTTTAGTGGTGAAAGTAGGAGACTCTGTGGCATGGGAGTGGGGGAATGGTCTGGCCGAAGGTGAGGTGAAGTCTGTTCATGCTGAGCGAATTTCGATAGAAAGCAACGGCAAGACAATTACTCGGAATGGTAGTGAAGATAATCCGGCTATCGTGATTGCTCACAAATCTGGTAACGACGTATTGAAGCTATCGAGTGAAGTGCAGAAAACCAACAAGGACGACAACTAGTGGCGAAGTCAACTATTCTTGTGTGGCTTCGGGCTGATTTACGCATTCACGATCACCCAGCGTTAGTTACAGCCATAGCCAATGCCGACAAGCTTGTGCCAGTATTTGTTTTGGACAAAACGGCATTAACCGGTAGGTTTTCGAGTGCGAATCGAAACCGCTTCTTGATTGAATGTTTAGAGGATATGCGAAAGTCACTTCAGAATATTGGTGGTGATTTGGTAATACGACAAGGTGATGCAGTTAGTGAATTGAAGGCACTTGCCAAAGAGCTAGATGCAGAAGCGGTGTACTATACTGCTGACTACACGCCATATGCACTGCAGCGCGATAAGCGGGTTGAAGATCAACTCGCGAAAGAAGGCTTAGAAGTGCGATCGTTTGGTGGAAAATTAGCCGTTGCTTCAGTGCAAAAATTAGCCACTAAAAGCGGTAGCGCATTTAAGGTATTCACGCCGTTTTATAAGGCTTGGCTACAAGTGAAGCGACGAGATGTAGTCGATCCACCAAAGAAAGTTCCGTTCCCTTCTGGAGTAAAAGTTGGTCGATTGCCTGTACTTGATGACGTTACGCAAAGTGATATGTTATCGACTGATGCTGCCAGGGGCGGAGAATCGGCTGCACGCAAAGCGTTGGCAAACTTTTTAGATGGGCCGATTACTCACTACGATTTTGATAACAACGATATGGCAAGAAATGGTACATCGCGGCTTAGCCCGTACCTACACTTTGGCTGCCTGAGTGTGCGTGAAATTGAAACCATGTTGCCAGATTCAAATGGTGCGCGGGCGTGGCACCGTCAACTTGCTTGGCGAGAGTTTTACCATTACGTGTTACTAATGTTTCCACATCCGCACCAAGAGTTCCAAGAGCGCTATAGAGACATGCAGTGGGACAGCGATAGTCAGCTACTCGAAGCATGGAAGGATGGTAAAACAGGGTATCCAGTTGTCGATGCGGCAATGCGCCAGTTGAAGCAAGAAGGGTGGATGCATAATCGAGCTCGGTTGATAGTTGGGTCATTTTTGACAAAAGATTTAGGTATCGATTGGCGCGAGGGTGAAGCTCATTTTATGCAGTGGTTACTCGACGGTGATATGGCTAATAATAATGGTAACTGGCAATGGATTGCTAGTGTTGGGGTGGACCCGGCACCGGTATTCCGGCGGTTATATAATCCATCGTCACAGCGCGATAAATATGACCCTAACGGTGACTACGTACGGCGCTACGTACCTGAACTTACACAGGTTCCAGATGACTATTTGAGCGAACCTTGGAGGATGAGCGAAGATGAGCAGAAGAAATACGGCTGCGAGATTGGAAAAGACTATCCATCCCCAGTTGTTGACCACAAGCTAGCTCGTCAAGCCGCTCTTGAACGCTACCGCTCAGCCTAAACTACTCAATTTGGTAATATATTTCACTACGTGGAGGCTGTAGCTGCACTATGATGAGAGTCAGTAACTAAATAAAGGAGTTCACATGTTATTAAACATCATAGCCTGGATAGTAGTTGGTGGTTTAGCGGGTTGGATCGCCTCAATCATTATGAAAACTAATGCATCAATGGGGGTAATGCTTAATGTTATCGTTGGAATTGCTGGCGCGTTCATTGGTGGTTGGGTGGTTAATAGCCTTCTCGGTGCCGACCCTGAACTATTTAGTGTTGGTGGTTTCATAACCGCAATTCTTGGCGCTGTAATATTGCTTGGAATTGTGAAGCTTATCTCTGGCAGTCACTCTAAAACAGTGTAGGTTAGCTAAAATCATCTTTCTCCCTGTCTATGCTAGGCTAAAGACAGGGAGATTTTACTTGTAGGAAATAAGAAACGTATAATGAATAAAATCGACGATTACAAACGACTATTTGAATCACTTCCAGAACGGTATGTGGTATTCGATGCCGACTCGCCAAACTTTACCATGTTGGCAGCCAGCAGTGGATATCTTGAAGTGACGGGCAAGAAACTCTCTCAGATAATTGGCCAGCGGCTGTTTGATGTTTTTCCAGATGTGTCAGACCTGGCCGCGAAAAATGGCAAAGGTGAACTTCAAATCTCACTAGAAAAAGTTATTCGTACCAAACAACCGGATAGCACAGGAGTCATTCGCTATGATTTAGCGGACGAAACAGGGGAGTTACAGCTACGGTATTGGCAGGCAACTCATTACCCACTCATAAAAGACGGTGTATGTACTGCTATATTGCAATCAACTGCTGATGTAACTGAACTAGTGCTATCTAGTGAGCAACTGAAGCTTGCAAATATAAAGCTAGACGATGCGTTGGCTGCTGGACTTGTAGGCTCGTGGTCGTGGGATATTGTAAAAGATAGTGTAACGGCAGATAAGGGTATGGCAGAGATATTTGGCATACCAGCCGATGTTGCCTTAAACGGCTTGCCACTACAAACCTTTGTAGACGCGATCCACACCGATGATCGTGAACGTATTTCAGGTAAAATCGCTCACGCTGTAGAGACAGGTGATGAGTTTGAGGAAGAGTATCGGACGGTTGATAGCTTAGGGAGAGTACATTGGGTAATTGCTCGCGGCAAGCTTGAACGCGATGAGCACGGGGCGGCAATGCACTTCCCTGGAGTGATGATAGATATTACCTCAAGAAAAGAAACAGAGGCTGAGCTGCAAGCTAGTGAAGAGCGTTTGCGTTTTATGGCCGATACGATGCCGCAACTGGTGTGGATTACGCGGCCAGATGGGTATCACGAATATTATAATCGCCACTGGTATGAATATACTGGCACAACACACGGTGAAACAGATGGCGAGGGATGGAACAACTTGTTTCATCCAGATGACCAAGCTAACGCCTGGAAAATTTGGCGTCGCTCGTTAAAAACAGGTGAGCCGTACGAGATTAAATACCGTTTATATCACTCGCCAAGCGATGCTTACCGATGGGTAATCGGGCGAGCGCTACCTCACAAAAATGCCAAGGGTACTATTTTGAAGTGGTACGGCACCTGTACTGATATCGATGATTCAATCACCGAATTGGAGCACCGAAAAAAACTCGAAGCAGAGCTAAAAGAGGAGCGCGATAAGCTTGAGGCTCGAGTTGCTGAACGCACCTCGCAATTAAAACTCACTAACGAAGGCTTGCGAGATGAGATTAAAAAACGTCAACGCGCCGAGAAAAAACTTCGTCGCTATAGCGAGGAGCTGCAGCGCAGCAACCGTGAACTCGAAGAGTTTGCCTACGTATCATCGCACGATTTACAGGAACCGCTCAGGAAAATCCAATCATTTAGCGACCTACTAGTGGAAGAATATGCAGATAAACTTGGTGATGGTGACCAATACCTTTCGCGTATTCAAGGGTCGGCTAAGCGTATGAGTACACTCATTGAAGATTTATTAACTTTTTCGCGTGTCACTACGAAACAAGCTACCAAAACTAATGTAGATTTAAACCAGGTACTTGAATATGTTATTAACGACCTCGATGACCGTATTAAGCGAGAAGGGGGGCAAGTGACAGTTGCGGGTACCCTCCCGACAGTACGCGCTGACGAAACACACATGCGGCAACTGTTTCAAAATATTGTTTCGAATGCGTTGAAGTTTCACGCCAAAGATTCAAGACCGGTTGTTACGATTCGCGCGGCTAGCGTAGATGGTGTGCACCAACTAACGATTAAAGACAACGGTATAGGTATAGATGAAAAGTACCTTGAAAAGATATTTGCCGTATTCCAACGGTTAAATGTGCGTCAGGCGTATGAAGGCACCGGAATTGGCCTTGCAGTATGTAAAAAGATAGTTGAGCGCTATGGTGGTACAATTGAGGTAGAAAGCAAGGTTGGAGAAGGTACAGCGTTTACAATTAATCTTCCAGCCGAGAGCGAGGTGATATAAATGAGTCCTCAAAAAGAACCAGTTGTCATACTAATGGCAGATGACGACGATGACGATTTCATGCTTACGCAAAAAGCCTTAAAGGCAAGTAAATTACTTAATGAGTTAGTTCGCGTGAGAGATGGCGAGGAGTTGATGGACTACTTACTCGGTCGCGGCGATTTTAAGGATACTGTGACCAAACGGCCAGGCATCATTCTACTAGATTTGAATATGCCACGCAAAGATGGCCGCGAAGCCTTAAAAGAAATTAAAGAAAACCAAAATCTACACGACATTCCAGTAGTGGTATTCACCACGTCAAAAGCCGAAGAAGATGTTATACGGTCATATCAGCTCGGTGTTAATTCATTTATCACCAAGCCTGTAACATTCAATAATTTACTGAATGTTATGTCATCACTCGGTCGATATTGGTTTGAAATTGTAGAGCTTCCAAAGGATGCCGCAAAGTAACGTTCCCGAGCTCGTTCGCGTACTTCTTATCGATGACGATGAGGATGATTATTTGATTATGAAGCGGCTGTTCGCGTCGATGAAGTCGATCAACAGCCAGTTAGACTGGGTTTCGTCTAGTGAAGCGGGGATTGCAAAAATTCTGCAGTCTCAGCACGATGCCTATCTAATAGACTATCGGATTGATGGCAGAACAGGATTAGAGGTGCTACAAGAGGTAAATGCTATTGAGCGTTCTGAACCATTCATTCTTCTTACAGGTGTTGGTGGCCAGGAAATTGAGCGAGAGTCTCTAGAGATGGCAGCGTCTGATTTTCTAATTAAAAAGAATCTCACGAGTGATAGCCTGGCTCGTGCACTATACTATGCGCTAGGCCGAAAAGAGCAAGAAAAACAGAAAATCGATGAGCTTATTAAGTTAAATAAATCAAAAGATGAGTTTATTTCAATTGCCTCACATCAACTCAGAACGCCAGCAACTACCGTGAAGCAGTATGTTGCGATGATGCTAGACGAGCTAGGCGGGCCGGTAAACCAAAAACAAAAACAATTATTGCAAAAAGCATACGATAGCAACGAACGTCAGCTGACAATTATTAATAATCTTTTAAAAGTGGCACAGGTTGATTCAAACACATTCTCGCTTACTCGTGCAACGGTTGATATATCACGGGTGGTGAGGAGTGCAGTTGAAGATATTCTGCCGGCATTTCGAGACGCAAGTCAAACAGTGATAGTTTCGGCAGATGAACCGGCTACGGCATTTGTAGATGAAAACGCAATTCGGATGGTGGTAGATAATCTCCTTGAAAACGCAAATAAATACTCAGAGTCAGACTCGAAAATTACGGTATCCGTCACAAGTGATCAGTACGCCGTAAAGATAACGGTTAGTGACACTGGCGTTGGTGTATCTGAGCCAGAAAGGCTATTTAAAAAGTTTTCCCGCGTTGAAAACAAGTTGTCGGCTAGCGTAAACGGTACAGGCATCGGCCTGTATTGGGCGTGGTCGATTGCTAAGATGCATGGCGGCAATCTGCAATATGCGGCAAATCAACCGAAAGGCTCAACGTTCATCCTGACACTCCCGCATGTGTGAAATAAGTCACCGCGTCGTGATAGAATCAGGGTATAGTAGAGGGTAGAGATGAATAAGCAATCAATTCTTATAGTTGAAGATGACAATGACCTACGCGACGCGTATACAATGATTCTAGAATCTGAAGGGTATATGGTATATTCGGCTGAACATGGGCAGGCGGCATTAAACCATATTACAGCCAACGGTGATCCCGCGTTAATTTTTCTTGATCTCCGCATGCCTGTCATGGACGGCATCGCATTTTTAAAAGAGTTCAAGCCAACCGATCACCCTGATACCGAAATAGTAGTATTCTCAAACTACGATGCAAAAAATGAGATTGATGCGGCCTACGAACTTGGCGCAAAGCGCTACGTGTTAAAAGCGAGAGCTGCCCCAAAAGAATTAATACGTATTGTCAAAACAGTGCTAGCCTAGCACCACATCGCGAAATGCATCTTCGCCGATGTGATTTTCGAGCTGATCTTTGTGCACTTTGTAGATCCCGCCTGCGTAATCGATAATGCCTTGTTTCTGCAATTTACCAAGAATTTTCGTTGTGCTCTCTCTCGATAGCCCAACTAGTCCTGCAATTGTTGTGTGACGTAGTGGGATGGTGATGGTGTGGAGGCCGTCTGGCTGTAGCTGTCCGTAGCGGAATACTAAATAATAAAGTGTGAACGCCACTTTATCTTCGGCACGTGACTGCGCGAGGCCGTTTACACGTAACATGGCTGCGGTATGATCGCTAGCTAATGTCGCGAACATGTCTGCCAGGGCGCCAGGTTGACTAAGGACGTGAGATTTAAAATCTTCTCGACTAAAGTGAAGCATACGTACATCCGATACCGCCTCATAATAAAATAATGAAAATGAGGTTGTTTCCATAAGCCATGAGAGCGGCAGAATGTCATCTTTTGTAAAAAAGGCCAAGGTGCGCTCTTCGCCAGTGTTTGTAATGGTGTATGAGCGCACGATACCATCAGCCACCATGGCACCATGGCGTGGTGCTTCGCCTTGAAAGAAGATATTTGCACCTTTCTTAAACACCCTTAAATGGGCAAACGGGCGAATACTGCTAGAGGCGGAACTCATAGGGCTAGTATAGCACTCTTGTTTTGTGAAATTTATTACAAGTTTTTTGTGACTATCGCCACCGTGCGTGGCTTCGTTATTGGTTAGTATAGGTAGTAGACATCAATTCTAATGGTGGAGGGGTATATGAAGCAACAGACAGGTTCAATTGACACACGTATACAAAAGTTCATGAGTAAAAAAATGTCTAAGTTCCCAGAACTTAGTGAGCATCAGGCACCAAGAGATGAAGTAGAGCTGCGAGGCTACTCCATAAGCGAATTTTTAGCAGTATTCAACCGAAAAACAGTTAGTTAGCGGTAAGTAGCAGTAAGCCTATGTAACAGGAGGAGACATGCATATTTTTAAGAAACAACAGAGCTCATATGACGTAAGAACTGATCAGCTGTACATTGAGTTGCCGGTCCGGCTGTAGTGTAGTTGTTTATTTCCTAAACCAAACGATTATCCAGGGTCATCTCCACGGCTCTGGATTTTTTTAGTAACCAATTTACCGTGAATGTATAAAAATACACCTAGTAGTTAACTGTGACTACGGTATAATGAGGGAAAAGACGCACCTATACTCTAGAGCAGGTGCGGCGGGAACGATTCGGGAGTATCAACGTGACAATTAAAGAAACTGCAGGAAAAATGCTGCTCTACCTCTACCAGCTGCAACGCACAGTACCCTCAAGTATGCAGTACCGTCAGCTAGGTTTTATTGATAAGGCTGATGGAAAGGTTGGGCTAACGAGCGATAAAAAATGGCTCACGCGAGATCTGCTCGACATCAGTTCACAGTCCTCTGACGTATTCAACGGTTTCATTTTTTTGGTTGATAAAGGTTTCATTCGTTCGCGTGAACGAACTACCTCTGGCGCGAGAATTTATGTGGGTATACATTTAACTGCTGCGGGTATCGATGTTGTTGAAGGCGTTGAACACGGCACAGACGGCAAAGATGTTTTTGGGGCAACGTTTAATATTCCTGTGGCAGAAGACATGAATGTTGAAACGCTCATCCAAGAAAACGTTGGCGCACTACTTAAATAGCGCTATATATACAATTGTGGCTTGCGTAGCGCTTATGCTATGATGACAATAGATAAAGAGAGCAATCTAGGGAGAATTACACTGCATGGATAGGGGTCCGCTGCGCACACGTCAGCAAGCCACAAATTATGGCAACAAAGAAACGAAGCCCGAGAGTAGCGTGAGGCAAGAGTCGCTCGATACCGGCGTGCATGATAGCCCGCCGGCTCAATCAAGGAGTCGACGCTCAACCACGACTGAGTCGCCAAAGAAACGTCTTCCGGCAATTATTGGCGGTGTAATCGCACTCCTAGTAATCTTTAGTGCTGGCTGGTGGCTTATGAATGGCTTTATTGATTCGGGAATCGATAGCAGTAAATACCAGGCAGTGTTTTTTGATAACGGCCAGGTGTACTTTGGCAAGCTAAAAGGCGTGAATAGTGAGTATATGCAGCTCACCGAGATTTACTACCTGCAAAATGATAGTACTGAAACTGGTGCATCACAAGATCCACAGTCATCATCGACTACTGCTGGTGACGTACAGCTTGTGAAGCTCGGTGATGAGATACATGGGCCTGAAGATAAAATGATTATTTCCCGAGAAAAAATCCAGTTCTACGAAAATCTCAAATCAGATAGTAAAGTATCTACCACAATCAAGAACTACCAAGCTAGTCGTTAGTACGTTGGTACATTTTTGAGGTTGGTACTGCTGAGCGACTGGATGTACGTAGCCCACTGCTCGGTAGTTAACTTACTTTCAGATTTGATAAGAATGAGTAAGTTTTCTTTAGAAAATGCCACGGACTGAGGGCCTTTCGTGCTCGTTCCCACGTAAAACACAGTGCTACTATCAGTGATATGTTTTTCGTAAATGTCTTTAATATTTTTTACGTAGGTTTCTGGGTTGTTCACGAATGACGCTGTTGATTTGATAGGTTGCTCTGTCACAATTATTGCAGTGTCGGCAATTTTGTCGCTGAAGGCGTAGACCGGCTCTTTATCTGGTGGGCTAATCCGTTGCCAGCCGCCTAGTGAATTAATCGTTTTATTTTCGGGTAGTATCGTAGTGTAATTTGGACTATCTGTAGTTTGTATTGGAGTAGGCTGTAGCGATAAAAAATACAGGATACTTGCTACAATCACCCCTATAGTGATCGCACCTATAATTAGTAATTGGCTTCGCTGAAGGGGTAGTAGCAATATACGCTGCTTAGTTGGCTCTTCGGCCAGGGTTTCACTATCGTTGTGGCTGTTAAGCGACTTGGTGGGCTTTTGTAACACTGTTTCTACTACTCCCGTTAACAAAAATTACCTACATTAGCGTGTATTGCCTACGCTTATCTCTTTTTATTCTAGCACGAGAGGCCAGGGAGGTTAGTTGTTACTGAACGTAAAGTTTAAGTTACTTACATAGGCATTCGCATCGCTTTTTGCCGTCATATTTATTCTAAATAGAATACTGTCACCAGCTTCAAAACCACAGTTCGCGGGATCGTTTGTTGTTTCAGCAACTGTTTTTTGCCAGGTAGACTGCGAGCCGGTTGATACACTCATTTCACTGCTACACGACACTAGGCCATTTTCGCCATCGCGGTATATTTGATAGGTCACAGCAGCATCGTTACTGTCCGTTCGGCCTAGCAGCGAGGTAGACCCGCTGACGAATTCTTTAAAGTTAGCGGGTAGTTGGTGCGTAATATAGATACTTCGTGTTTGGTCTGTGGTTTCTTCAGATGTCCAGTTATAGAAGTTGTATGTTTCATCGGTGCCACAGATGGTTGGTTGATTATCGGAGCCATCATTAACGTTCAAGTGGTCAGAACAAAGGTCTGAAGTAATTGTGCCGATGTCTGCACCGTTCATGACTGCATTTGAGTATTCTGGGCTCAGCGTCACAAAGGTATCTGGGCTAGCACCACAACTACCCCAGCCATCGGCTTCATAGCACTGTACTTCACCGAGCGTAGAGTCGTAGTACATGCCACCAAGCATTGCGTTGGTTGGCGCTGAAGCACTTTGATCAAGTGTAAGCACAGTAAGTCCGGCTGAGTTGGCGCCAATACGAATGTTCGTCTCGTCTCCGGTTATCTGTGCATTGGCGCTGCTCTGTGCTTTGAGCTCGTCAATCTCAGACTGTTGATCTTGTGCGCCAGCTAATAAGTATGGAATAAGCCCGGTGTAATTCAGCCCAATAATACCTCCGTCTGCATCGTACTGAACGAGCTCTGGCATTACTTCGGCAACTTCTTGCGCAATTAAACCGAAGTCGCGACTACCGCCGTTTGCCGCCCGGTAGCCGCTACTGTCTTTCCAGTCAAAGCTCACCGCTCGTAGTTGCGACAATTTATCTTTCGCATCGGCAATGGTCACCACGTTTTCTTTGTATGCAGCAGACGAAGGGTTGGTGCAACTTGTGCCATTTGAGCGAACTAATTGATTGCTGCCATCAATACAAACCGTGGTACCGGTGCCGTTTGCAATACCGTTGTAGGTAATTGTACTGCCGATTGATAGTGCACCTGATACATCGGTATCTTTTAGTAGTTTTATATTTCCAGCCGGTTGAACGGCGTAGTCACCGCTTGCATTCGTCGCTTGACCGCCATATATGGTGCCTGTTCCACTGTTATTAACAGAACCACCACCTAGACTATTGTTATTTAGTTCGTTGGCAGTTGATACGCTGTCATCGATATTGATTGCGTAATTATTTGTGGTTGCTTCTGCATCTGCAATTTTGTTGTTTGCAATAATGTTGTAGCTAGATGAAATGAGACGTATGCCGTTATTGGTTGTTGCCTGGCCGCTATTACGAACCGAGTTATGGGAAATTGTGTTGTTGTCTGAATAGTACGACACGTGGATGCCGTAGCTGAAGTTACCTTCAGCAACACTATTTGTCACAAGTGAACGCGAGGTGGTTGATAGGCCGATTCCTACGTAGTAGTTATAGTTTGCTGTAACATTTGTGATAACAGCATTTGAACTTGTTGATACGTCGATACCTGAAGAATTCCAGTTGTTTGACCAAATATTTGTGATAGTGACTGATTTTAACGACGATGACACATCGGTAGTTGTGCCTACATTAGTCATTTTTATACCACTGAAGTCTGAGCCGCCTGGTTGATTTAATTTATTTCCGTCAAGGCGGAGGTCACGAATTACGATTCCAGTCGCAGATCCGTCGGTTGTGAGGTTCGTAATTGCATTGAAATCGGTGAGCCAGTTATCTGGAATAGTAACGAGTGTGCCACGGCCTGCGCCACGAAGTGTCGAGTTGTTTGGGAGCTGAACGGAGCCATTAACGGTAAAGGTACCTTTGTGTAAGTAGACTTCACCTCCGGCTGCTTCGGTAAGCGCGTCGTTGATTTCAACCTGGTCGCTTGTTCCGTCGGCTACGTAGTCTGAGGCATCTTTAACAGACTGACTGGCATCTGACGGTGCAACGGTTACAATACCGGTGCTTTTTGAAGTGCGCCAACGCCCGCCGCTGAATACGAGTAATGTGTCGGTGTCGGTGTCATAGAATAGTGTGCCTTCGCTCGGCGAGACGGGGCGTTCAGCAGTAGAGCCGCCAACTAGTGTTAGGGTGTTGCCGCTACTTACGGTCAAGTCACCGTCAACAGTGACTGTACCGGTTAGATTAATACTACTCGCTGTAGAGCCTAGGTTGATTTGGTTGCTCCCTGAACCGGTGCCTATGTTGAGCGTTTGGCTCGCTGTTGGCGATCCCATTGTAATCGTAGTTGCGTTTACGCCACCGATGGTGAGTGTGCCAGCGCTAGCACGGTCAAGGCTTGGGCTTATCACACCGACTGTACCAACTAACGTATTGGCGGTACCGGTCCCGGTAATAGTGAAATCGGCAGATTGCGGCGTAGTGGTGTTTTGGATAAAGCCGCTGGCGTCGATGCCGCCAAGTTTACCGGCGTTCATTGCGTACGGTGTTGAAGTCAACCGCTTCATCGGCAGCATTTCACCATCAGCTGTACAGCTACCGCTACCAAAGGTGGTACAGTCGGCGGCTGAGCCAGCAATGTTGATCGATAACCATAAGGTGTCGTCATTCCAGTCAATGCTCGAGCCAAATGCGGTTCGAGAGCCAAGCTCAACGGAGAAGTAGCCATTTTTAATCACAACACCCTGGTTGGCGTTGTTGTTCACATAACTTTCAGTCCACGACAGGCTGCCGTCTGGGTTGCCTGCTACAGCGCCGCTTCCACCTTGGTAAATCTTGAATTGCATGTTGTAGCGTCCGTCTGGAACTAGACCACCACTTGAAGTCAGTAACCGCCCCTGGAAGCTCATTTTTTGGTTGATGCCAGGTGCAGCAAGTAAAACATCAGAAAAGAATAGCGTTGTAGTTAACGCAACGAATAGCGTAAGAAGCCCTGCTAGTAGCAGTGCAAAGCGCCGATTAAGAATAGTGGGTAGATGTGACCACACGTACATTTTTTGGATGTTTTTCTTTATTTTTCTCTGTTAATGGAGTAAAAATATTTGTTTCACTTGTGACGTGTGGTGGTCCATCAAAGCTTGTGTTTATCTTACCATATGAAGGTATGCCAAACCATCATTTTTGTATCATTTTAAAGTGCGTGGTGCGTGCAGTGCGCCCGTCATTCCAGTAGGGTGCTTATGCTATAATGAGCCTAGATTCAGCTAATTGCTAAAACGGGGGTAAATAAACAGTGAAACGGCCTTTGGGTCTTGCAGTAGTGGTAGCGACAATTGTCGCTAACTTGATTGTTTTTCCACTTACGCTGGGTGCGGCTGATTTTTCTGGTGGGAGCGTACAAAGTTATGCTGCCGAGAGTAAAATTGATACCGGTACGATTGTTGAACTAACTGGTACAAACGCCGATCAGGTGAAGGTAGCAACTAAAGCTAATGTTGAAAACATGTTCGGCGTGACAGTTGATCGCAATCTACTACCGGTTACGCTGAGTAGCGGTAGTAAAAAGAACGAAGTATTTGTAGCTGTGTCGGGCACCTATAACGTACTGGTTAGTAATCAGGCGGGTGCAATCAAGTCGGGCGACTACGTAACGCTATCATCAGTCAATGGCGTCGCTATGAAGGCTGGTACTGACAAAACAACCGTCTTTGGCCGAGCGAACGGGTCGTTTGATGGAAAAGGTGTCACGCTTGGTACAACCACACTGAAAGATTCAGCTGGCAGTCAGGATAAAACAGTCAGTTTCGGAGTGGTGCCAGTTACGATTGATATTCGGAGCAACCCGAATGACATTTCAACAGAAGTGAATATTATTGAACAACTTCGCCGGGCTGGTCAACAAATAGCCGAAAAAGAAGTTAGCCCAGTGCGTATTTATCTTAGCATCGCTATTAGCGTTATTTGTATTATTGCTTCGATTATCATTCTGTACGCTGGGGTGCGCAACGGTATCATTTCGATTGGCCGTAATCCAATGTCGAAAAAATCAATCTTCAGGGCACTACTTGAGATTATTTTTACAGTCCTAGTGATTTTAATTATTGGGCTATTTGCGGTATATTTACTACTAAAGCTATGATGCATAAATAGGGTGGAGCAATGGGACTATTTCAACAGAAACAGCCGGCAAAAAAGTCGACCGACGATCAAATCGCTGATAATGAGCAGCATTTTTTTGATGAATACTTCAGAGAGGAGCTTCGTAACCATGGGCGCTGGTACTTCGAAAAGGTCATCGCCGAAAATGGTAAGTTGTTTAAAAAAGAACTTGATGCCACGATTGAGCGCGTTGACGGAGAGCTGAAGACATACTTAACCGAACAGGTAAATGTTATGGTGGAGCAAATTGGCGCTGACTTAAAAGGCCACGTAACATCAAAAATCGAGCAACAAGTTACCGAGCATAGTAAGGCAATGCAGGAAGCGCAAGACGCCGCATTGAACGAAATGAATAAAAGTGTTGAGTCGCTACGTGAGCAGCATAAAACCTTAACTGACAGCCTAACAAGCAGTGTTGCCGAACAGGAGCAGCGTACCAAAAGTTCGATCGATGAATATAACGCTCGTATGGAGGCAATGAAAGAAGCCCAGGATACTGCCCTTGCCTCGATTAATGAAAGCACCCAGGCGTTGAAGCAGCAACAACAAGAGCTTACTGAGCGGCTTGAAAAGAATGTTACCGAACAACAGAATTCACTGGTTGGCGCCTTTGAGGGTAATATGGCTCAAATTGTTGAGCAGTACTTACTCGAAGCTCTCGGTGATCAGTACGATGTAAAAGCGCAGTTACCCGCTATTATGAAACAGATGGAAGATAATAAGCAAGCCATTGTGGACGATATGAAATTATGAGCGATTCAGCAGCCAAAACGCACGATCAGTATGTCTTGCCGCCAAGCGTGGTGAGTCGGCTTGATGTGTCACGGCTACTGAGTGAACTCGAGCGAGTCGACAATGAACTGACATCCGAACAAATCCGCCACAAAGACGAAGATGGCTATCAGCCTTCAGTGCCAACTCTGTCGGGCCAGCTCTCAGATTTTTTGTCAGCTAATGATTTAACGCTCGATAATGATCACCAGCGTAGCGATATAATCAGTCAAGTACGGCAGCTAAAAGATACTGTGCCGGTCGTGCATATGACGTTTGCCACCCAGGCCGATCACGAAAGTTTAAGCACACTGGTGAGTTGGTTTCGTGAAACGGCGCACCCACAAACGGTTGTGGCGGTTGGCCTGCAACCCGGCTTAGTGGCGGGTGTATATATGCGCACACCGAATAAAGTCCACGATTTTAGCATGCGAGCACGCTTAAAAGGTAGCCGTGGTGCACTTGTTGGTCAGTTAGAGGGTTTACGTGGCGGACAGTAGGCTATTTGAAAAATTGGTAACCGATGGCAATCCGGTTGGTGAAATCATTGGGATTGACTCCTTTATGGTGAAGGTGAAGGGGTTGCAGCCAACTAACGTGCACGCAACGGTACGATTCGACGACGACACTCGTGGCTATGTGCACCAAGTACTCGATGATCATGTGGTTGTCATGAAACTCGACCCTTCGCCCCTTCATGTTGGTTCAGTGTGTGTGATTGAAAAGCCAGACATTATGACGCCAGTTGGTAAAAACTTTGTAGGCAGGGTGATTAATGTATTTGGCGAGCCAATCGATGGTAAAGGTGCAATTGAGCCTGATCAAGAGTGGGATGTGTTCCACGGCGCTCCAATGCTTTACGAGCGAGAATTACTCGACACGCCAGTCGAAACAGGTGTGGCTATTTTAGATCTTGAATATTCCTTAGCGCGCGGTCAACGTATGGCCATGCTCGGCGATAGCAAGGTGGGCAAAACTGCCTTAGCGGCATCGGTGGCAATCAACCAAAAAAATACTGACATTACAGTGATTTATGTACTAATTGCCAAGCGGCAACACGACGTGGCTGAGCTTGTTAGTAATCTTGAAAAGAACGACGCGCTTAAAAAAGCGATTGTCGTAGTAAGTAACTCATTTGAATCGCTCATTCTTACCTATTTGGCGCCATACGTGGGCGCGGCGCACGGTGAGTATTTTTGGCACCAGCTTGGGAAAGATACATTAGTGATTTACGACGACCTGACAGCACACGCTCAAGCCTATCGTGAAATCTCACTGATTGCTGGGGTGAGCCCTGGCCGTGACTCCTATCCTGGCGACATGTTCTATACCCACTCCAGCCTACTGGAACGTGGCGGCAAAACAGAGAGCAACCACGCTAGTCAAACGCTTATTCCTATTGTGTATGCGCCGGGCGGCGACATTACTGCCTATCTGCCAACCAACATTATGTCGATTACTGACGGTCAGTGGATTCTCGACGGTAAGATCTTTAAAGATACTATGCGCCCAGCAGTGAGTACGGCGCTCTCGGTTACACGTGTGGGTGGCGTTGGCCAAAACAAGCGTCAAAAAGGATTGGCTGACAAGTTGAACCTGACGCTTGCTGGATACCGTACCGCTGAGGAATACGCTCACTTTGGTACCGAGCTCAGTGCACAGGCACAAGCCGACTACGATAAAGGTAAAGTACTATTCACGCTCATGAACCAAGCAATTGGCGAAACCTACAGCTTTGCTGAACAGCAGTTTTTGTTAAGTATTGTTCTAGGCAGCGC
>JAAXIO010000020.1:3084-10051 GCA_012270305.1 Candidatus Saccharimonadota bacterium | reverse complement strand
CCTTTAGAATTACATGAGGTTGATGGCACAGAGCGGAATCCACAATTAGATGAAGTGGTAGCGCGATATGGCTGGCCTGATGAGTTTGATAGGGTAATTCAGGCACCCATGCAGCATTCTAGCGATGAAGAGTTTCTAGTGCTACTTGCAAATAGCGTGCCAATAGACCTGGGAGGGAACGTGTTTATACAAACATTACAGGCGCCCCCAATTGGGCAATTTAGCGACGTTGTTAAGGGTACTGATGTGCACGGCATGATGCCTCATGTTCACCGCGCCTATGCAGTAGCACCTGATATGTTTACGAACTTGCGCAGTGTAATAAACAAGACAATAGAGCGTTATCGGCATTTCCGCAGGTACGACTTAAAGGATGATCATGTGCACGTGCCATTATGTGATGATTATAGCCAGTGTCTCGATAGTGACCCGCTACTGGCTGCCTATATGCAGCCCGAATATCAAGATGTGCAAAAAGCATTGCACATGGCGTATCAAATTATGAGCCGGCTTATAAAAGTGGATGATCCAATGAGAATAGACCTATCACCCGATAGGCGTGTTAGTAGAATACTCAACGCCCACGAGGCACTTATGGGGCACTGGGACAGTTGATATATCAACACACCTCTGTTATAATTTGTCACTATGATATCAAAGGAGAATAAATCACAGGCAATTGCTTTGACTCAGGTTTCTAAGAATGATGTTGGTAGCCCACAGGCACAAGTATCAATCTTAACGGCTCGTATCAAAGAGGTGACAGAGCACCTAAAGCTGAACAAGCACGACCACATGGCTCGTCGCGGATTGATTCAGATGGTAGGACGGCGAAAGCGCCTATTGAAGTATCTCGAGCGAAAAGACTTTAATGCCTATAAGGCAGTTGTCGCAGCACTAAAACTTCGCAAATAATGCGGAGTTTTTCTTTACTGCCATAGTGGTACAATGGGGTTATGAGTCGCCCGAAGCCAGCTATACGTTTACGAGGTGTGACCAAGCAATTTGGGTCATTTATAGCGGCGAGCGACATTTCTTTTACAGTACCCAGTGGCCAGATAGTTGGATTTGTAGGGGCAAATGGTGCCGGCAAAACAACTACCATTAGCATGCTACTGGGGTTTATTTCAGCAACAGAAGGAGTGGTTGAGATATTCGGTAGGCCTATGCAGCCATCGAATGCACATGCATCGCACCAGGCAATTGGCTATGCATCAGGCGACATGGAGTTGCCAGGTCAATTGACGGGCGCTCAATATTTAGCCTTCGTTCGAGCTCAGCGCGGCAATGTGAGCGATGGCCAGCTCGATGCGGTGGTCTCGTCACTTAGGCCTCAGCTAGATAAAAAAATTCATACACTCTCACGAGGCAACAAACAAAAAATAGCTTTAGCTGCAGCATTTTTAGGCGAGCCAGAGTTAATTGTTCTTGATGAGCCAACCAGTGGATTAGACCCTGTAATGCAAGATGTCTTCTTAGATATGGTGCGAGCCCATAAACAGGCAGGTAAAACGGTATTTATGTCATCACATTATTTGCAAGAAGTAATGGATGTGTGCGATAGGGTAATGCTTATGAGTCACGGTACGGTGGTAGAGGACGTACTCACTAGCCAGCTGCAAGAGCTCGGTGGTAAGCATATTCAGGTAGCAACAGGGTACAAGCCAACCAAACCACCTAAAGGAGCAGAGTCTGTCGAGCGCACCTATGAGAACGGTGAAGCGAGACTTAGCTTTGTATACAAGGGTGATATGGGCCAACTTCAGCGTTGGATTGCAGCCCTTAAGCAACTTAATGATATTGAGGTAAGTGAGTATAACTTAGAGGGTGCATTTAAGTCACTCTATGAGAGTGAGGATACCCAATGATACGTTCTGTTTTTGCTAAAACACTCTATGATAAACGCGGTTTTATAGTTGGTTGGTCGCTTGCTCTTGCCGGTTTTGCGGCGCTGTTAGTAGTGTTCTATCCAGCTATGCGTCAGGACGGTGCCCTTGATGAACTGGCAAAAACAATGCCACCGGCTTTTCAGGGCTTAGTCGGAAATCTGGCAGATCTAAGCCAATTTGATACCTATATCGCATCGCAGTTGTTTGATATACGACTGCCGCTACTAGCTGGCATTATGGCACTTATTTTAGGTTTAGGCTTGTCGGTTAGTGATGAGGAACGGGGTGAATTACGAACTTTGCTAAGCCTGCCAATTAGTCGAACGAAGCTATTTATACAGCGATGGCTCGCAATGGTAACAATTCTTCTTCTTACAATAATCGGCTTGCTAATCGGTATGTATGCGAGTATGCCGTTTGTTGATGGGGCTACAATTGAGCCAGCTGTACTTATTAGGCTAGTAGGCATGACTGGGCTGATGATGGTGGCGTTTGGTACGATTCCATTTGCAGTTGGCATAGCCTCGGGGAAACGCGCTTTGGCCACAGCTGTAGGCATCGGCGTGGTAATGGGTAGTTTTATCCTCTCTACGTTTGGCAGCGCGGTAGGTTGGTTACAGGGCTTTGAAACGTTCTCGTTGCTTCATTATTTCCCTGCAGTAGATATAGTCAAAACTGGCATTTCAATGGGTGATGTGTATGCACTGACAGGTGTCACCACGGTGCTACTACTGATGGCGCTTCTACTGTTTCGCACACGCGATGTTGCCTAGTTATTGTACGAGTGCACTTAAGCGGGTACACTAAAAATAGTTATGCTTAAAAGAAGTTGGCAAGCAGGATTCACTATTGTTGAGCTACTTATTGTTATTGTGGTAATTGCTATTTTGGCGTCAATCTCGGTGGTTGCCTATAACGGTATTCAAGACCGGTCACGGGCTGCAAAAGCCAACAGCGATTTAGCAACACTAAGAAAGGCGATTGAACTCGCCCGTATATCTCAGAACAGAACACTTTTACAGATTACTGGCAGCACCTGTACACGCTGTGCGAGCAATCAGCCGGCAACGTACTACAATACGCTTACCTTAATCGGCAACGCCGCGAACACAAATCTTGATGCATTACGTGCTGGTGATCCGTGGGGCAATTTATATCAAATCGATGAGAACGAAGGCGAGAATGGGAACTGTGCTCGCGATACAATTACGGTAACCCCTGGTCGCTCTAATGTTCCAACGATACAAATACCCACGTATGCCTGTTAGTCTGTGGCACTGGCTCTACTATAGGATTCGAATATCATTGTTTAGGCGCTATCGCATGTGTAGTTATGCAATCAACTAAGCACATATTGCCCTAGTACGGTATAATGAAAGAGTAAACCCGGCGGAAGGTGATAGATAGACGCACTGACTATGCAGTAAGTTTGTCTACCTGTTACTCTCCGCTACCAAGAAGGAGGCTCTATTATGAGTACTATTAACCCCAACGGAAAAGAAATTATTTCCGTTACTACTGAGCTGTGCGGTAAGCCACTTACACTCGAGGTGAACCGTGTTGGCTTCCGTACCACTGCTAGCGTATTAGTGAAATATGGCGAAACCGTGGTGCTCGGTACTACTCAGGTTGGTACGCGCCCAATCCAGCTCGACTACTTTCCGTTAAGTGTCGACTACGAAGAAAAAATGTATGCAGCTGGTAAGATTTCTGGCTCACGATTTATTAAGCGTGAAGGTCGCCCGAGTGACGAAGCAATTTTGATCGGACGTATCATCGACCGTCCAATCCGTCCGCTATTTCCAAAAGGTTACCGTGCTGAGGTGCAGGTAGTGGCGAGCGTGCTATCGATGGACCCAACCTTCCGCCCAGACATGGTGGGTATGATTGCTGCTAGCTCCGCGCTGTCAATTAGTGGCGCACCGTTTGACGGCCCAGTTGCAGGCCTACGTGTTGGTCGGGTAAACGGTGAATTTAAAGCATTCCTAACACCCCAAGAGCGCGAACAGAGCGACTTAGACCTGGTTGTGGCAGGTATTGAGAGTGGCGTTGTAATGGTGGAAGCCGGTGCAAATGAAGTTGACGAAAACATTGTAATCGACGCCATTGCGTGGGCACATGAAGCTATGCAGCCAGCGATTGCCTTGCAAAAAGAACTGGCTGAAAAAGTTGCTAAAGAGGCGATCGCTTACGAGCTTGTACTTCCAAACGAAGAGATTCAAGCAGTAGTTGATGAATGGGCGCACGAAAAACTTGGCGAAAAACTTCACCACCCATACCCAGAGCGAAACGAAATGATTAATGAGCTACGCTGGGCATTCCATGAGCAAATGGCAGAAAAAATTGGCGAGGACTACGCTGAACTACGCGATGAGTACGATGAGGCGTTCACGATGGCATTACACAAAGATGTGCGTCGCGGCATTGTAGAAAGCCAAACCAGGCCTGATGGTCGTGGACTCACCGAAATTCGACAGCTTAGTTCTGAAGTAGGTATTTTGCCACGTGCCCACGGTTCAAGCCTGTTCACTCGTGGGGTAACGCAGGGGATGAACGTAGTTACGTTGGCGCCGCTAAGCTATTCACAGGTTGTTGATACTATGGAGGTTACCGACGGTGAACGCCGCTATATGCACCACTACAACGCTCCAGGCTATACCGTGGGCGAAGTTCGTCGCCTTGGCAGTCCAGGTCGCCGAGAAATCGGTCATGGCTACTTAGCAGAGCGTGCCGTGCTACCGGTGCTGCCAACTGAAGAAGAGTTCCCGTATGCTATTCGAAGCGTGACTGAGATTATGAGCCAGAATGGGTCTACTAGTATGGCCGCTACATGTAGTTCAGTACTCGCACTTATGGATGCTGGTGTGCCACTAAAACGCCCAGTAGCAGGTATTGCGATGGGTCTGATGATGGATGGTGACACACCATATGTTCTGAGTGACATTGCAGATGCTGAAGACTTTGCTGGTGATATGGACTTTAAAGTAACTGGTACCGAAAAAGGTATTACCGCTGTGCAAATGGACATGAAGCTACACGGACTACCGGTAGAAGTGCTTGCCGCTGCAATTCGTGCCAGTACACCAGGTCGTATGCACATTTTAGAGCACATGCTTACAACGCTCGCAGCACCGAAACCTGGCCTCAGCCCGTACGCACCACGCATTGAAAAGATTAAGATTAATCCAGAAAAAATTGGTGCAGTCATTGGTAAGGGTGGTGAGGTAATCAACAAGATTACTGCAGAAACTGGTGCAGAAATCGATATTAAGGACGACGGTTTAATTACTGTTGCGAGCCCGGACGGCGCATCGATTGAAAAGGCACTGAATTGGATTAAGAGCCTAACTGAAGAACCAGAGGTTGGCCGTATTTACGAAGGTAAAGTAGTCAGTATTAAAGACTTCGGCGCATTTGTGAATATTATGCCAGGTACTGACGGAATGGTGCATATCTCACAGTTAAGCGATAAGCGGGTAGAAAAGGTAACAGATGTGCTTAGTGAGGGGCAAACCGTTAAGGTAAAGCTAACTGGTATTGATGAACGCGGACGTTTAAGTCTGAGCATTAAGGACGTAGAGAACTAACAATCGAACCATAAGGAGGCGTGATGCGTAACGTAGCAATTGGAGTGGCGGCGCTGATAGTAACGGGTGGAATAGGGTATGGCGTGTGGTTCATATTCTTTGCACCGCCAACCAGCGCGGACTACAAGAACGCGGCTACGTATGCTGAGGCAATTTCTGATACTTCGGCGCTTGAAGCCCTAGAAACGTATCAGGCGGCAGCCACTACGGCTATTAAAGAGGGTAAGACACAGGACGAGTTGGCAAGAGCGATCGTTCGGGAGAAGCAGGCCACTGAAGCTGCGCTAGATAAACGACAGGAATACGCCGATAAAATAGCCGGTAGCCGCGTCATGCGAGATAACGAGGTAAAGAAATTGGCTGACGTATACCTTGTGACTGAAGAAAGATATGCCAAGTACGTTCGAGACGACATGGCTGCCTATCCATACTTCTTATCTTCTCTATATACGTGTAAGAAAACTTTTGATATAGCTAGCGAAACAAGTACAAAGGGATACGCCGAGATTCATAAAAAAGCCAGTGTCGACTGTTTGTACGATTTAAATAAGTTAACCAGTAGCCCAATAACACCGTTCGCCGACTACGCAACTGAATTTAAACGTATTGTTAACGGTCGTCAGAAGATATTTGATGATATTGCAGCAGGCAAAACAAGCCTGATTGATTCGCTCGATAAGATTACATCCTTGGCTGAAGCGTCTCGTGAAAACAATCCGGTTGCTGGATATCAAAAATATATTGAAGACAACAGCTTTAAAGGTAATGAATTAAAAGATGTTTATGCTCTTTTAGAGAAGAAGGGCTAGGGCATCAATGACTTCTAATACTCCTCAGCCTACTCAAGCGGTACCGAAGTTGGGCCAGCCTGCTTCTACGTCGAGATTTCAAAAATTTCATTTTTGGTTTCTGATTCCTGCAATTATTATCGTGCCAGTTTGGGTGGGATTAGGACGTACTCTCTTTGAGGTTGGCGGCTGGGGTGAATTTTTGACTATAATTTTTTATGCACCGGTGCTGTTTGTGTACCATATTGTTTTACTCACTTTGACACTAGTAAAAGACTGGAGACGACGGGCTGTGCATTTGAGCACTATGTGGTTGCTAACCGCCTATTACGTACTCGCTTTCATTAACCAGCTAGCATTTATAGATGGAGGGGATACTTTGGAGAGTGTAAATTCTGTACTTACTAAATGGTTTGGTTTGTCGGAAAATGTATCGACATTCATATTTGAAGCGTCATTTTACAGCGGCATTATCATAGCGATCGCCACGGTAGTAAATATTATTATCCTTCTAGCGTCTCAAAGAAAGCAAGCATATGAATCGCCAGGAACACAATCTCGAGCGGCTTAAGCAGCAAATACTCTCGAGTAATGTAAGCCCTGAGCTTGCTAGTGAGGCTACCCAATTGGTAATGGGCGACGGTAATCCAAATGCTGCCATCGTGTTTATTGGCGAAGCTCCTGGTAAGGCTGAAGATGAGCA
>JAAXIO010000020.1:0-2984 GCA_012270305.1 Candidatus Saccharimonadota bacterium | reverse complement strand
TAATCGTGCCACTCTATCATCCGGCTGCGGCGTTATATAATGGCAGCTTGCGACAAACGCTGCTGGAAGATTTCCTCTCCATCGCAGTACCACTCAAGAAGTGATACTTGAATACTATTCATTATTATGCTATAATAAAATTATACAAGGCGATTCATTGCCATCTCTTATCACCGTTTGGTATAATATAAAGCACTACAGAAGGGGAGACTATATTATTCCAACAACCCTTGTCTTGTACTAACAGATTCATTTACGAAATCAAATAATTTCTACCATAACAAAAGGAGAAACAACATATGGGTCAACGACGACTCTCGAAGCCGCAAGCTGATGACATGAGCAAGCGGCCAAACAATCAACAAAAGCGAAAATCAGATAATTCTGTGCTAAACAATACGAATACTCGCCGTGGTGAAGTATTTCGTGCACAGCGCCGTACCTCTGAAGACGTGAACCTTCGTGCCAGTCAGCACATTATTAATGTACCGGTTAACAAAAGTGTTTATAACGGCTACGACGGCAAGCAATTTAGCCTTGCCGACCAAAAACGCGTAAAGCCAACACAAGGTCCTAAACTCAAGATTATGCCAATCGGTGGACTCGGCGAAATGGGTATCGGTAAGAACATGATGGCCATTGAGTATGATAACGATATTATTGTTATCGACATGGGCTTCTTGTTCCCGGGCGCTGATTACCCTGGAATTAACTACATTACGCCAGATATTACGTACCTAGAGGCTAACAAGCATAAAATTCGCGGGCACGTATTTACGCATGGTCACCTAGACCACATTGGTGCGTTCCGTCACCTTATTCATAAAATTCCAGCGCCTGTGTACGCAAGTAAATTCACAACTGGTATGCTCAAGCGCACCATGGAGGAATCACAGAGCGGGTATGAGCCAGAGTATTATGAACTAAACCCAGACCTACATGAGCGCGTACAACTTGGTGATAGCTTTAGTATTGAGCTAGTTCGTGTAAACCACTCAATTCCAGATGCAACCGCTGTAGTGATACGTACGCCGCTTGGTGTACTCATTGACACTGGTGACTGGCGATTTGAGGAAGCCCCAGTAGATGGGAAGAAGTTTGACCTTGAGCGTCTCACTGAAATTGCTACTAAAGAAGGTATTTTACTGCTCATGAACGAAAGTACCAACTGTGAAAGTGATGGAACACATCACCACGGTGAATTCGATATTCAGGCAAGTATTGGCCAGGTAATGACCAAATACCCGAACAGTCGCTTAATTTTAAGTGCATTCTCAAGCCAAATCCACCGTATGCAAATTATCTTAGAGGAGGCGAAGAAGTACGACCGTAAGGTGGCTTTTGCTGGCTACAGCATGATTCAAAACCTTGAAGTGGCGTTGCGCGCTGGTGTTATTAAGGTGCCAAAAGACGTAGTGGTGAAGATGGAAGACATCGTGAAGCTGCCTGATAGCAAAGTTACTATTGTATGTACTGGTTCACAGGGTGAATTTAACGCAGTGCTTAACCGCATGGCGAGTGGCTCACACAAGCACATCAAGATTAAAAATTCCGACATCGTTGTATTTAGTTCGAACCCAATTCCAGGTAACGAAA
This sequence comes from Candidatus Saccharimonadota bacterium, assembly GCA_012270305.1. Lineage (GTDB taxonomy): Bacteria > Patescibacteriota > Saccharimonadia > Saccharimonadales > Saccharimonadaceae > UBA1020. The sequence goes on along the minus strand of JAAXIO010000020.1, from coordinate 1,388 downwards.
AATATGTGGTGCGTACAGTCGACGGCCTGATGCGTGAGGGAAGTGAAGTTATTCAAAACGGCAAAACACACTTAACTGGTGTTGGTCCGTTGCACCTTTCTGGGCACGGCTACTACGATGATCACGTTAAGCTGATTAACGCGCTTAACCCAACCTACTACATGCCAATTCACGGTGAATTCCACATGCTTGTCCACAACGCACGGCTCGCCGAAAAAGAAGCAGCCATTCCACGCAGCAACATATTTGTATGTGACAGTGGTGATGTAATCGAGATAACCCCAGATGGGGCCAAGAAAAATGGTCGTATCCCAGTTGGTGGTAGCATGTACGACGACTCAGGCGCAGTGGTGAGCGAGGTGGTATTAAAAGACCGTATCCACATGGCCAACGAAGGAATGTTTGTAGTGGTGCTTACGTTGCAGCGGGGTACCGGCCGCCTACTTACCAGCCCAGACATCATTAGCCGTGGCTTCATTTATCTGCGCGACTCAGAAGAGCTCATGGGGCTCATCCGCCAATACCTGAAGCAAAAAGTTGCTCGTGGCTTTAGCGGCAAGAAGGTTGATATCGACCAAATGAAGAAAGAAATTAAAGACGAGATTACGCACATTCTGTACGACCAAACTCGCCGTACGCCGATTGTTATCCCGGTTATTAATGAAATTGGCTGCGCTAACAGCCAACCACAGCAGAATAACAAGCCTGCTGCAAACAAAGCTCAGGCTAAGCCATTCAATCGTCCAAACCCTAAGAAGTTTCCACCAAAGCAGGTGCCAGATACTGAAGCCACACAGCCAAAGCAGCACCAAGACACGCGCGGCTACTAGTTAATTTACCGTGACAACATTCAACCACCACATCATCCAAGAAGTTTCCGCACTCAAACTGCCCTATCCTGAAGAGGTAGTGATCACTCACGGCTCTGCATTAGTTGTACGGGGTATTCGTATGGAGCGACCTGGCGCAGATATTGATATTGTCACAAGCTTAGAGAATAATTTGTTTCTTGAAGAAGAGCTCGGGTTTTTGGCTACTCGATTAACCGTAGGAATCAACCAGGCGGGGAAGCCTGTAGAGGTTATTAGTCGTCGTGATACGCTAAAGCGATTCGACTCACACCGTTGGGACTTTTCTATGCAGCGGTATAACCAATGCGGCAAGGGGCGTATGTACTTACCCGAGCTCGGAAAACTGAGTGAACAAGATGATGAAACGGGTATTTGGGTGGCTACGCCCGAACTTGTGCGGCTTACGAAACTAGAAACTGGCCGTCAAAAAGATACCGATGACGTTGCGTTAATAGATGGCTACTTGAAGCGATAAATGAAAATACCCCGCCTGTTCATCGGCGGGGTATTTTCATACCGGTAGAGCCAGATTGAACG
>JAAXIO010000034.1 GCA_012270305.1 Candidatus Saccharimonadota bacterium | reverse complement strand
CCATCTCTTTACCATAAAACGGGTATGCTGCGTTCGTGCTGAAATCTTGCAGATACAATGTACGCGTGGCCTGGTTGGATCCATTGCACTGACTTGACGTATACGTTGAGCCACTTAGACACGTAAGTCCGGCAGCCGCTTGAATGAGCGGTTGTGTATACCCACCATAGCTGTAGCTAGAGCTGTAAGGAAGCGTGTCATACCCTGCGCAATACACCTCGCCACTGGTAGTCACGCCACAAAGTGTCGTTGCCTGGTAGGTACAGCCATTGGTGTTGGTTTCGGCACACTGGTTGGGGCTGACGACGGCGGATATTGTATTTTGCTTGACACCCGCATTACTCAACACAACAGCTGCAGGGCTTGTTGGTGTCATCATCCTAGTAGTACTCGACGAACTTCTGACCGCACCGCTTGAGCTCACGGTTAAATTGAGGAAACCGTTGGATTTAATTCTGACTGCACCACCAGGACCGCCATTGTCGAGCTCAACTATAAAACTAGTCCGGTAGCGACTATTAAGGGAAACATAACAATAGGAATCAGTGCTCGCACTCGGACAACTTCTTGTCTCCGTACCACTGCAGTCGGTATTAGGTTTAAGCGGGGATGATACAGTCCAAGTCACTGCACCTGAGTTAGCCTTCATACAAGCATTTGCCATTGCCAATCCAGATTGTGCAGCTTGGTTTAATAGCTTGGCATCATGTTGCTGGCGCAGCCCTGAGTTGACTGATGTAGTAGCAGATAGGCCAGAAACCAGTACCATCATCATGACTACAGATGCAATCATGACGACAGGAAGGGCGAAGGCTTTGTTGGTGTATTTAATTTTCATAGTTAATACCAAATAGGTTTGAATGGCCCCGCAGACCCAGAACTGGCGGCACCTAGCTGTGTAGATCCAAACGGTGAAGACGTGGTGTCTGTGCACGATACCGCACCATTACTTTGTGCAATACTGCACGACTTCGCACCGGAGTCGGTTGCTACTGAGATATCCGCCATTGCAGTACTCCCAAAGGGTGAAGATGCAATAGACGTACAAGACACTGCCAGCGATGAAGCGGCTAGCCCGCACACGTAATTACCATTAGTGGTGCCCGATACCGCCACTGCTACATCTAGCATCTGTGTGCTGCCAAACGGGGAAGCGCTTGGTACTACACACGTTACAGTATCGTTATCGCTCCTAACGCCACATACGTACCTGGAATTTGTAGACGGAGCCATGGTAAGTTCAATCTTTTTCATTGCAGTGGTACCAAACGGCGCGGCAATAACGTTCGCACAGGTAACTTGATCATTACTTTTTTGAATAGCACAGGCATAACTAGTACTATCGCTCGATACAATAATATCTTTCATAGGAACCGACCCAAACGGATTGCCACCCAGCGAAGCGCACTGTACATTATTATCGCTTAATCGAATACCGCATACACGCTGCGTGTCGGTACTACTGGCAGTAATATTCTTTATTTGCGTAGTGCCAAAGGGTGAGTTTGAAGTATCCTCTGTACATACAGCAGTGTTAGCTGTAGTAATAGCGCAGTAGCTGTAATTACCCTCTATAGCGCGGTACATCGGCGTTGTGCCAAATGGGTCGAAAGCCGAGGTGCTTGTGCAGGTAACAACCCCATTTGAAGCCTGCACCCCACATGTTCGTCGTTCAGAGCCGGAACCGTACATTGCCACGGCAACTCCATCTCCACCATCGCTACCAGGTATCTGACTAGCAGCAATCGCGTCACCGTTTGGCACGCCAGATGATTGCTTAACATCGAGGTATTTTACTGATTGATCTTGCGATAGTATTGATGAATTGTCAGACGCACGAACATTATATAATCTACCGGTTACAGTCACTTTGCGTACAGAAACATCATAACTAACACTAAAAGTTGTTTTAATCGTAGGTGAATTCGTTACAGTGCAAGCCGCAGTTGTCGGTGGCGTAGAACATGAACCACTTTCGGTGCCATCGCAATTCGTGTTAGGGCGAAGTGGATTAGCTGCACTCCATGTTACCTGGCCACTATTAGCTTTCATGCAGTCATTGGCCATCGCCATGCCTGAATCAACCGCACCACTTAATAGTTTAGTGGTATGCTGTTGCCGCAAACCCGAATTAACAGACGTTGTTGCAGATAGGCCAGACACTAGAACCATCATCATAACCACCGAAGCAATCATGACAACCGGGAGAGCGAACGCTCTTTCCACCAAGCCAGTCTTATTATCTTTACCCAACATAAGTACTTACGCTTAATAATACCATCTAAAGCAGCCTGTGAGTAGATTACAGTTTAGTGTATAATGTATAGTAACTTACCTAACAATAGGAGATATATGAGCAATACAACAGATGTAACCATTTACACTACAACCTTCTGTGCCTTTTGCGCAACCGAAAAGCAGTGGATGGACAAACTAGGCGTAAAGTACACCGCCAAAAACATTGAAGAAGACGACGCAGCACGCGATGAACTACTTGAAAAACTCGGCGGCAACTTCCAAGGGGTACCCGTTACTGATATTAAGGGCGAAATGATCCTCGGCTTCAACCGCCCAGTTTTACAGGATGCACTCGAGAAGAACAATCTCGTCCCTGCAGCATAGCCCTAGATCGCCACTCTCACATTGTATTGCTCACGCTTGATTTTATACCTTAGCGTGGGCATACTTTTTTTATGACAGAACAGCAACCTGCGCACGATAGTATCCCAAACGGTTTTGACGGAAAATATGTAAGTATTGAGCTCGAAAGTGACGACTACTTAACGGAACTGCTGAGTACAAGCGGCGTATTGAAGACCTTATTAGAACATAATGATGAAGATTTCCTACCGTACCCCGCAAAAGAAATTCACTTAGAATCTTGGTACGATGATACTTGCAGTATGCAGCGCATAGAAGGCGAAGTAAACATACGACCAACATCAATTGAATCAAATGAAACAATTGTCTGGCCGACAACGTTCCTTGAAGAGATCGATAGCGCCATACAACACTACGGCTATGATACTAGTCGTATTAAGCATGATGATCGAGCTATTTACATTACGCTCGACACTATGACGACCGTACGTATTTCACTGGCAGCATCAGCCACACAAATTGGAGTCGATATTGACTTAGAGCCAACACGTGATATCGAAAAAGCCACGCATATATCATTGCAAAATCCATATGCAGAACACCCTATGACCGACCTAGAACGGCTACGACACGTTACTACAATGCTGGGCGTTGTAATTGATACGCTACGTGAATGCTACGGCAATTCTGCTAAGCGTTATGTGAGATATACAATCAAACAACACAAACCATCAAAAGAGCTAGCGATTGTCGATATAGATGCCACGATGAAAGGCAATCCCCACCCAAGCGAATATTCAGGAGTTGACGATAGGGAGCATACTTCGCTCGACTCTATTGGTGGGGCAACGCAGGCTAAAGAACGATTGGCAGAACTTGCCAGTATCGTAAACGACCCAGAAGCAGCCGCTGCATTCGACATACAGCCAACCCACATCTTACTGCATGGCCCGCCCGGCACAGGTAAGACCACTCTTATTAACGCATTCGCCAGCGAAATTAACGCAACGACATGGACGATATCATCTTCCGACCTTATAGAAAAATGGGTAGGCAGCTCTGGGAGAAATCTAGCTGAAACATTTAAAAACGCTAAAGCCATCAGTGGGAACCTAGTACTATTTTTGGCTGCATTTGGAGCGCTTGCACACCGGCAGGGATCCGGTGGAGGCGAGCGAACCGACATCCGCACACTCCTGAATACCGAACTTGAGTCACTTACTAAAAACTACACAAACATAATTGTCGCCGCTGCCACCAATGTTGACCTAGATGAACTAGAACCATCGCTGATTCGCTCTGGCCGAATGGAGCCAATTGCTGTACCCCTGCCCACCGAGCAAGAACGCTTTGATTTTTTTGGAGTTATTTTATACGAATCTATCAGAAAAAAAGTACACGAGAATGAGCTCGTATTCGATGAGAATGGAGAATACATGTCGGCTGATGGGTTTAGTTTATATGACGTATCAATCGATTTACGAGACCTAGCCGCAAGAACCGACGGTATGACCGGGGCAGATTTCAAACAGATATTATTACGAGCGCGAAAACGAAAATTCTCTCACTACCGCACTACTGGCGAGCTTCAACTTATTTCGCATAACGATATACTGCACGAAATTATGCACTTTGGACGCTAAGCGCCAATCGGTACAACGGCTCCATTTACCGCCTTGCGAAAATAATCGTCGTGACTAACGTACAAAATTGCTCCAGAATATTTTTTGAGGGCAGTTTCTAACTCTTCAATACTTGGTAAGTCAAGGTGGTTGGTTGGCTCATCGAGTATAAGTAGCTGCGGATCGTTCGCGAGCATGGCAATTACTTGCAAACGAGCTTTTTGGCCACCAGAAAGTTTTGCAACAGGTACATGACCGTCACTTTCGGTAAACAAATAATCATGCATTAATCCACGAATGAGTGTTTCTGAAATCGATAAGTTGCGGTCGAGGTAGGTTCGTTCAATCGCCTCTTTGAGCGTAAGTTCAAAGTAATCGGGCGACACTTCCTGCTCGTACACGCCAATTCGCACTTTGGAATCGAGTATCAGTTCACCGTCAAATAATGTTATATCAGAATCATGCGTTTTAAGCAGCTTTTTAATAAATGTACTTTTACCAGAACCGTTTCGGCCGCGTAGCTCAATTGCTTCGCCTTCGCGCAGGTCTATATTCACTCCATTAAATAGGGGAGTCTCGTAGCCTAAGCTAACATTAGCTGCTTTTACTAACACATGGCTTGAACGAGATGATTCATCTTTGATATTCATCTTAATGTTTCGCGCTTTAAACTTGGCGTATTGGCCCGCAACTTTATAGTTCAAATTTTCAGCCGATTCGCGGTCAATCCAAAAAGTTGGTTTTTCCTTAGCTTGCAACTCTGCTAACTCTTTACGTGATTCTTGCTCGAGGCGTTTGAATTTTTGAATTGTCTGGGGGTTACGAGATTTTTCTTTAAGCCGTTGGTAGTCGATGACTTTTTGCTTTAAATTCACACTCCGTTTTTCGATGAGCTCAAACTCCTTCATTGCAGTACAGGTAGAATGCGCATTTTGCGTCAAGTAGGCGTCGTAATTTCCCTTAAAGCTCTGTGAGCCGCCATCTTTTAATTCGATAATGCGATCAACCTGCTCTAGTACGTCGCGGTCGTGCGTAATAATAAGCATAGCTTCAGGCGCTTGTTTCATCCAATCAATAAATTGCTTCTTAGCTACGTAATCCATATGGTTAGTTGGCTCGTCGATCAACGCCAGGTGCGCCTGGGAATGCATCACTTTTACCACTTCGACAAGTCGCTTTTGGCCACCGGATAGCGATGAGAATGGGCGATGGGCAATATCAGGCAATTGAAACGTTTCAAGTTCACGCTCGATATCACTTTCGATTTGATAAAATCCTTTGTCGTCAAAACGTTGCAGCGCTTCACTATATTCTGTAATTTTTTGCATGTCATCACCCATAGTAAGCGGATAGGTTTCAACAATATGGCTTAGCTTGGCGTACTCAGGTAGGCCGTACAGGATGTATTGAAGTACGGTTTGCTCATTGGTGTCATGGTGTTCTTGTGCCGTAGCCACGACCGATGTGCCACGCTTATAAATTACATCGCCTGAATAATCTGTATCGAGACCAGCCAGCATACCAAAAAGCGTACTCTTACCCACGCCGTTACGGCCAATAACGCCAACTTTTTCTTTATCATCTACCGAAAACTTCACATTGGTCATTAACACCTTCGGCCCAAATGATTTTTCATTAATAGTGATATCTGCAATCATAAGATATTTATTATAACAGAGGTAGCTCCATAATTATAGTTGACGAATATTTGCCAAAGTGTTGTGATGTGAGTATGGCCGCCTATACGCGAAAGGGTGATTCGCATGGGAGTAAAGAAGCCACGTAAGATTAGTCCCATCGTACAGTACGTTATTCATAGAATAACGTCGGAGTTTGATAACGATGACAGGCTGCTGAGCAGACGAATTTGCAATGAATACAGCCGTGAATTCGTAACGAAGCTCCTTAACGGAGACGAGCAGGCGTTACAGGAACTAGGTGATGCAGCCAAGCAAAAACGATGGATCAACCCCCTTCGCGATGACGAAATACAGCGCGCATTGCAGCACATCAGAATTGTGCGTATTGTGAGCAGTAGTTGATGAAGGGGGCTTATGCAACATCCATCAGAGCCACTGAAGATAGCTATCGAAGGTAGAGCGCCGCTCCCTAAGATAACACTACTTCGGTGGCTATTTTCACGAGACCGTACATGCTATGATGAGCACTGAATCATGACAAAACCCACTGAACATACCATATCGCTCAAGAGCGGAACACTGCACTATTGGACATACAATAAGCCCACGCTCCCGGTCGTTATTGTGGCGCACGGCTTCCGTGGAACGCACCATGGATTAGAATATATTGTTCAGCATTTACCCGGATACCATGTCATCACCCCCGATCTACCCGGCTTTGGCGCGTCGCCGGCCTACGAACATATGCCACATACAATTGAATCGTATGCAAAAACAATCTTAGAACTGATTGATTCACTTGATTTGCAGCAACCGCCCGTACTGCTCGGTCACTCAATGGGAACGGTTATCTGTGCTGAAATGCTAAAGCAGCGACCGAGCGCAGCAAGCAAGCTTGTACTTATTAATCCCGTGAGCGAAAAGCCACCAGTCGCACAATTGTTTCCGGGCTACCTCTACCACCGAGTTGCCGGTAAATACCTACCAGAAAAAATAGGTCATGCGGTGTTACGCAACAAGCTACTCTTTTTACTCGGCAGTTCAGTAATGACAAAGACGAAAGACCCAGTGCTGAGAAAGCTGATTCACTGGAACCACATTACCTACATGAAGCAATTTGCACACCGTCGGTCACTACTCGAGGCGTTTGAATCAGCTAATTCCACCGCGCTCGACCATTATATTGAGCATATTACGTTGCCGACGCTAATGATCGTGGGTAAGCAAGACACCATTGCGCCCGTGGCGGGGCAGCGTAGAGTTTCTGCTAAATTACCCAACGCTACACTGGTAGAATTTGACCAAGTTGGCCACATTATTCACTATGAAAAGCCTACAGAAGCCGCTGTGGCTGTGAAGGCGTTTTTGAACCTATAAGTTCAGTGTAAATTTCTTCGAATCGATTGAGTGTGTAATTAATATCGTGGGTAGCAGCAATCGCGAGACTTTCTTTCGAGAATCGTTCGCGCATTGCTTCATCGCTAAGCAAAGTTAGCAGTGCATTGGCAATTTGCCGAGCATCATCTTTTTCGCACAAAAATCCGTTGCGCTCTGTTTGGCAAAGCTCGCCAACAGCACCAGCATCTACTGCAACAACGGGTTTACCGCTTGCCATCGCTTCAAGCGCAGCGATACATTGCAATTCTGCCGGACTTGGCATGCAAAAGACATCTCCAACTTTATGCAGCTCAACAATCTCGTCATCGCTCACGCGGCCCGTAAACGTCACATGGTCATGAATTCCGAGTTGATACACTTGGTTTTCCAGTCGCTCGCTTTCTGTTCCAAACCCAACAATGAGTAAGTGCACAGGCTGCTCAAGCGTTTGATGTACTTCATAAAACGCGTTTATGAGCACTGAGATATGCTTTTCACTATCGAGCCTGCCGATATACGATACAACTAGCTGATCTGTCGGAATACCGAAGCGCGCAAAAATATCACGGGTTGGTTTTGATGGCGTAAATCGACTTAAATCAATACCGTTAGAGACTGCTTCAATTGGGATGTCTGGTAAATCCTCACGGCCGCTCGTGAGCATATTTATAGCGGCTTGTGTTGGCATAGTAATGTGATCAGCCTTCGAATGAAACCTAGTACCATATTCGGTGATCAAGCGATTAATCGGCCCGGAAACGGGGGCAAGTAATCTGATGTTATCCATGAGATTTTCTGGAATAGCATGGTTAGTGGTAACAACTGGTATGTTATATAGCTTTGCATACCGCATTGTAGCCTGGCCAATACCAAGAAGCATTTGGATGTGAATCACATCCGGTTCAAACTCTTCAATCATACGTTTTACTTCGCGGCGCGGCGAAACAGATATACGAAAGTTTTGGTAGAACGGAAAGGGAACCGACATAGTGCGCTTAATAAGGTAGGCGCCGTCCCACTCTTCTTCAGCTAGTCCAGTGCGCCGCTGGCTCGGTGCAATAACTAGTACGTCGTGTCCACGTGTCGCCAGCCCCGATGCCAAATTGCGGCTGAAGGTAGCAACACCATTGATAGTCGGCCAATGCAGGTCGGCTGCAATGAGAATTTTCATATGTTGACCATTATAGCATGTGTATTTTTTAGCCGTATATGCTTTTGCTTTTCGGCGAAAATACGTGCACAAGTACGATATTCAGGTATACTGATGCTAATGAAACTCCTATTTGATGCACGGTGGATTAGGACAGATTTCCACGACGGCGTAAGCCGCTACACATACGAAATTGCGCACGCACTCGCCAAACAACAGCCAGTCACATTTATTATTTCTGACGAAGCCCAGATTGCACTTCTGCCGCCGAATTCAAACACTGTAAAAATACATGCGGTCGATTCGATTAAAGAGCCGTTCACCAGTTTAGCATTAAATAAATATTCGCCCGATGTTGTGGTAAGTCCAATGCAAACGATGGGAAGCTTTGGCCGTAAGTTTAAGCTTATTCTTACGCTCCACGACATGACGTATTACAAGCATCGTCTGCCGCCGCCGCAGGCAAAAGGTATCGTTCGGCCGATGTGGCGACTGTTTCACATGTGGTACTGGCCGCAGCGATTCGTGCTGGATAAGGCGGATATAATAGCGACAGTTTCTGAAACATCACGTGCAGAGATTCAAGCAGCCAAATTAACCAAACGCCCGCTTATAGTAGTGAGTAATGCCGCGCGTGATTTATCACCACTTCTTATGAAAGAGGTGATACAAACTGAACGACCGCCAAAGAATTTAGTATTCATGGGCACACCGCTCCCGTATAAGAACCCAGAAACACTCATTAAGGCTATGCAGTACCTGCCAGGTCGCACACTGCATATTTGTAGCAAAATATCAGAGAAGAGACAGGGTGAGTTAACTCGACTCATTCCCAATGGAGCCAGTGTATTGTTTCATGGCGGCATGAGCGATGAAACCTATGCAAATCTACTTGCAAGCGATGCCATAATGGTAAGTATGTCGCTAGCCGAAGGCTTTGGGCTACCGCTCGCCGAGGCACTCAAATTAGGTGTGCCTGCAGTTGTGAGTGACCGGCCATTCTTCCGTGAAATTGCAGGCTCTGACGGTGCTGTATTTGTTACTCCAGATAATCCAGCCATTGTAGCCGACGGAATTTCGTCGCTCGACAGTCTTGACGTACGTAATCGATACATTGCCGCCGGTAAATTTGCCGTGAATAAGTTTAGCTGGGATGCGTCAGCTAAAGTACTATTAGATTCCTGCAACGGACTAGTTGAAGCCTAGTTACTAGAGTAAGCTGCAAGTTGAGCAGCTACTACCGTTGCTACGGGCAGAGACATTTCTTTTTTTGTCATCTTTGCGCTTGTGTCGATAGTCGCCATAAAGCGATTGGTTGTTTTTTTATATCCATCGACTGATGGCAACTCAAATATCGGAGCGCCACTAGGGCGGGCAATTGGCTGAACCTCGCGATTTCTATCAGCCTCATTACGGGCAATGATTTGTGCAACTAACTCATCAACTGCCGCTCTTGAATCATCTTCTAAATCTTCGTAGTCTGTGTTCGCATGGCCAAGCGTGCGCCGCGCACCTGTAACAGGGTTGCAAACAAAATATAATCCAATTACAAATCTGCAAAGGCCTTCGCCTTCAAGCATTTGACCTACTGCTTCAAGAGAGCGACCATCAAGCAGCACCACTTCATATCCTTCAGCACGGGCATCACGAAGCCACTTTTTTAACAATTCGTCCTTGAATGCCTGACTTAAAGGACGGGCGCCAATCTTGGCACTATTCGCACCGACCTCATTGGTATAAAGCAACGCATCACGCTCCTCTTTATTCATATGATACACATCTTTCACAAGCTGAACACACTTCTCAGCCTCGGTAGCTTTCCCTAAAAACGTATCAATCGACTCGGCATCTTCCATGTCGACACCAGCGTTCGTAGCCCCAACAACTAAAACGCGGAACACTTGTCCCGCATCAATTAACATAACTTTATACCCGCACTCATCACGTAAATAATCTTTGGTTGCTTGCACAATGGTACCTTTGCCACTTCGCGCTTCGCCATCGAAGGTTACCAAAAAAGGCAGGGGAGAGTGTGTTTTCATCTCGAACAACTATAGCAGCTGCTAATGGATATGACAAAGCCGCCCGTTCCCACACTTCTGGCTGAAGTGGGTACTAGGGCGGCTACTCATCAGGAAGCCACGTGAAACCGACGCGTATCCCAGCTGGGGTGCTGCTTGGCGGGGTCGGGTGGACGCAGCCCATCGACTACAATGAGCGCCCCAAATGCGGTAAGCATGGCGATAGCCACAGCCGTTTCATCACTCCATGCACCCATTATTTGCGGAACAAGTAGCCACACAAACAACGTCACCACAACAGACATAACGACAATGTCGTGCCATACCTTAGTGGGGCTATATAGCGCTGTAGGAACGCCAGCTTGCACGTACCGCTCGCCGTCGATTTTACGGAAGCCCGCAACCACCGCCAGGCCAGTAACGATCGACACAGCGGCGAACCGAATGTCGTATCCCCAACTAGCACCAGAGATATTGCCGTGACCGCGTGTTGCAAACCACAAGGCCAGCGGCAACACCACAGTATCTCCTACTACAAACCCCCACGACATGACTGACGGCTTGAAGAAGCCAGACAGGTCGAACGGGAACTCATAGCAGTACCTAAGTACGCTCATGGCAACTGGCGAAATAACTACCATGCCAGCGGCCAAGAATAGTCCGCGGCCACTCGCAGCCGCGTTCATACCGCCAACCATGCCAATCGGCACCACATTGGCAACGATGAAGTACAGCAAATATTGCTTCCAGCCCAAAGTTAATCCACCAACTCTCTGACAAGGGACAATGTGCCCCACTTACATGCGGACACTATCAATTTTATTATATCATATTTATATTTAATTTTCAATAGTCTTCATCTGTTACAATAGTATAATATGGCCACAAAACAACCCAAAAAGCAGCCGCAAAACTCGGTCGTAAATCGCCGAGCTCGCTTTGATTACGCACTCGATGACGAAATAGTAGCTGGCCTTAGCCTGACCGGCCAAGAAGTACGTG
>JAAXIO010000033.1:20183-45496 GCA_012270305.1 Candidatus Saccharimonadota bacterium | reverse complement strand
TGGCGAACAACACCACCGGCAATAATACCGGTACCAGGCGCCGCAGGCTTTAAGAGTACGCGAGCACCGCTCAGCTTTACCTCAGCATCGTGCGGAATGGTTGTGTTCGTAACTGGAACAGTAATCATGTTCTTCTTCGCAACATCAGTAGCTTTGGCAATAGCAGTCTGTACGTCTGCTCCCTTAGCTACACCAACACCAACCTTAGTCTTGCGGTCGCCCACAACTACGAGTGCCTTAAAGCGGAAACGACGTCCACCCTTTACCACACGTGCAACACGGTCAATGTTAATTACTTGCTCTTCAAATTGCTTTGGTTCTTCAACACGTGGGGTGTTGCGTCGGTCATCGCGACGGCCACCACGTGGTCGTGAAGTGTTACCTTCAGCACGTGGGGTAGTTTGAGCTGTGTTTTCAGCCATACTAGAATTCCAGTCCTTCCTTGCGAGCCGCATCGGCTAGCGCTTTTAATCGTCCTGCGTAGGCACGACCGTTACGGTCGAACACTACCGTGCTAATTTTTGCTTTAGTAGCTTTTTTCGCAACTTCAGCGCCAATAGCAGCAGCTTTTTCAGTCATAGTACCAGTAGACTTCTTGCCTACAGTTGTTGCTGCAGCAAGTGTTGCACCTTTGGTGTCATCGATAATCTGAGCACTTACATGCATGTTACTGATACTTACAGAAAGGCGTGGTCGCTCTGCGGTACCCTGCACCTTAGAACGTACGCGGTTCTTACGAAGATTCTTGTTCAACAGTTTTTTAGCTAATGCGTTCATAATTACTTACCAGCCTTTCCTGCCTTGCGTAGAATCACTTCATCGCTGTACTTAATCCCCTTACCCTTGTATGGTTCAGGTTTCTTTAGTGCGCGGATTTCAGCAGCAACTTGGCCAACAGCTTGCTTGTCGATACCATTTACTACGATTTCCATTTTGTTAACAGTGAGGGTTACGCCGTCCTGAGCCTTGTATTTAACCGGGTGGCTAAAACCTAGCTGCATTTCGATTTCTTGGCCACCACCGGCAACCCTAAAACCTACACCGTTTACTTCTAGTTTCTTTTCGAAACCTTGTGTTACACCTACTACTGCGTTGTTTAGTAGGGCACGCTGCAAGCCGTGCTGGCTCTTAGACACTTTTTCATCACTCTTACGAGTAACAACTGCGCTGCCATCTTCTAGAGCAACTGTTACGTCGCTCAAATGTGGCACAACGAGCTTGCCCTTAGGGCCTTCTACGTTGATAACATCTGAATCGACTGTAATTGTCACACCCGATGGGATCTCAATTGGTAGTTTTCCAATTCGACTCATATCTTACCTTTCGCTACTTAGGCAAGCAAAATTGTTTGTTTTTACGGCTGACATGCGCTAGGGGCATGAGCGCAAAATCTCCCGATTTCACTCGCAAATTATTATCTATAGAATAGTAGCATAACTGGGGTAGAAAAGCAACCAGGAAAGTATGTATTACGACTCCTTGCTCTTTTCGATGAGAGCGAGCGCCTCCGCTTTGGTAACAAGCAACTTTTCGGCCTTCTATTCGTGAATAGGTTTCTCAAGCTCCTTAACTCGCTTTTCTAACCTATAGACTTGACCGAGTGCAGCGCATGCAACAACAAGTCCTAAAATTCCTAAAACTTCCATACTAGTTAACCTCTAATAGTATTACTTAGTATACATATAATACTACTAAGCCTTATAAATCACAAGAACCCCCGGTCTGGAGGTTCTTTTTGAAACATAGCCTCTAGTACACCTTAAGTAGTAACTCGCCACCAAGGCGCTGCTTTACAGCTTCTTGGCCAGTAATAACACCCTTTGAGGTTGAAACTAGTACGATACCACGACCGCTTTTAACCCGTGGGATATCAGCGGCTGCTACATACATACGACGACCTGGTTTGCTCATGCGAGTAAGTTCGGTAAACGTTGCATTTTCACCTGCTTTGTTAATGGTAACAACTAGGGTCGCACGTGGCTTGCCAGCTTCTTCCTTAACTTCTGCTAGGTAACCGTTCTTTTTAAGTTGCTCGGCAACAACTTTTTTGATCTTGCTAGTTGGTACGCGGACTTCAGTCTTGCCTACCATAGCAGCGTTGCGGATTCGGGTTAGGAGATCAGCGATTGGGTCTGTAGATTGTAAACTCATTTTTCTTACTCCTTTCCTTTACCAGCTACTCTTGGTTACGCCAGGGATTTCACCCTTTGATGCTTTTTCGCGGAAGTTAATACGGTTAAGACCGAACTTACGCATGTATCCGTGCGGTCGTCCCGACAGCACGTCACGGTTCTTCCAGCGAGTAGGACTTGAGTTCTTAGGAAGCTTTTGCAAACCTTCTTGGTCACCAAGTTCTTTTAGCTCAGCACGCTTTGCAGCGTACTTCATGATCATTTTTTTACGCTTAAGGTCTTTCGCGATCATTGATTTCTTAGCCATTACTTCTGTCCTCCTGCTTTTTCGAACGGAATACCGAATTTTTCGAGTAGTGCACGGCTGTGTGCTTTATCTTCATTCTTAATAACGAAGGTTACCTGCATACCGTGGATTACTTGTGTTTCTTCGAACGAAAGTTCCGGGAAGATAGATTGCTCTAAAATACCGAGGTTGTAGTTACCGCCTTTGTCGAAACCTTTGGCTTTTACGCCATGAAAGTCACGTACGCGTGGTAGGCTAATGTTCGACAGACGGTCGAGGAATTCGTACATACGAGCACCACGAAGCGTTACTGATACACCAATTGGCGCACCCATTTTCGCACGAATCTTGAAACCAGCGATAGATTTCTTCGCAAGGCGTTCTACTGGTGCCTGACCAGTGACCTTTGTAAGAGTATTCTTTACGGTTTCAAGCATACGCTTGTCGTCTTTGGTTTTACCGGTTCCAACGCTTACCACAATTTTTTCTAGCTTTGGTACTTGGTGTACGTTTGCTAGAGAAAGTTCGGCCTGTAGTTCACTACGGTACTGAGTATCGTATAGTGCTTTCAAGCGAGGAGCCGAGGTAGTAGCAACTGTTTTTGCCATTACTTGATCTCCTTATTCTTTAGGCTTTTTGCAACTCGTGTTTTACCGCCGTCAGCATTCTTTACCACACCTACGCGGCTGGTCTTACCTGATTTTTCGTCAACAACGAGGGCAACTTTACTTATGTCCATTGGTACATGGATATCTTTTTTGCCACCAACTGGGTTGAGCTGGTTTGGCTTTACGTGACGACGGCCAACGCCAACGCCTTCAACAAGCACGGTGCCTTTTTTGCTATCAACTGCAAGTACCTTGCCAGTTGTGCCTTTTTTAGCACCAGCGATGATTTTAACAATATCGTTTTTACGAATACGAGCCATCTTAGAGTACCTCCGGTGCCAAGCTAATAATTTTAGCGTAGCCTTGGTCACGTAGTTCACGTGGCACAGGGCCGAACACACGAGTGGCTTTAGGCGTCTTGTCGTCGTTGATGATAACAACTGCGTTGTCATCGAAGGCGATAGTTGAGCCATCTTTACGCTTAATTTGGTTACGTGTTCGAACAACTACTGCGCGCTGCACAGACTTCTTCTTTACGTTACCAGTTGGGTTGGCATCTTTTACTGAACATACAATGACGTCACCGATGTTTGCGTAGCGACGACGAGTACCACCGAGCACACGGATACAAAGAACTTCCTTTGCACCTGAGTTATCGGCAACTTTTAGTCGTGATTCTTGTTGGATCATTACGCCTCCACCTCTGAAACATCATCTTTTAGTTCAACAGAACCTACGGCACGTAGCTCAATGTTAGTAAGCTGGAAAGCCTTAGTCTTTGACACAGGGCGAATTTCAGAAATCTGCACCTTGTCACCAACATGAGCTTCATTCTTAGGGTCATGAGCTTGGTACTTACGGTTTACTGTGTACTGCTTCTTGTAAATTGGGTGAGTCTCACGACTTGTCACCGTTACAGTAATGGTTTTGTCACGCACATCAGAGGTGACAATGCCGGTCAATGTTTTTGCCATTATTTGCCTCCTTCTTGGGCGTTAAGTTGCGTTAGCAAACGAGCTACATCTTTACGATAGCTAGCAATAACCCGTGGGTTTACTAGTTCGCCTGCAGCCAGCGACTTACGCGCCGCTAGTAGATCAGCACGCTTTACAGCGATTTGTTCTGCTAGGGTTAATTCTTTCGTTTCAGCTTTCTTTGGGGCAGCCTTCTTGGTTGATGCTTTGTCAGCCATTACGCGTCCTCCCTACGAATAAACTTGGTTTTAACTGGTAGCTTGTGTGCAGCAAGACGCATTGCCTCGCGTGCAACTTCTTCAGATACACCCTTCATTTCGAACATTACAGTGCCAGCTTTCACCTTAGCTGCAAAGTATTCAGGGTTACCTTTACCACTACCCATCTTTACGTCCTGTGGCTTTTTCGTTACAGGAGTGTGCGGGAAGATTCGAATCCAAATCTTACCCCCACGCTTAATGTAACGGGTCATCGCCTGACGCGCGGCTTCGATTTGACGGCTAGTTACTCGCTCGTTGCTTTGTGACTGCAATGCGTAGTCACCAAAAGCAATGTAATTACCACGAGTCGCGTTACCGTCATTCTTACCGATACGAACTTTACGATACTTGGTTTTCTTCGGAAGTAACATTACGCGTCACTCCTTTCACCTTTGTTGATCCAAACCTTGATACCAACAATACCACCACCATTCGGCATTTGTGCACGAGCAGTGTGGAAGTCAACATCTGCACGAAGCGTGTGAAGTGGCACAGAACCTTCTGAAACCTTTTCGCGACGGGCCATTTCGGCGTTGTTCAAACGGCCTGATACCTGGATACGAATACCTTTTGCACCAGCGTTCATAGCGTTTTGTGCAGCCATTTTGATAGCTCGGCGGAAGTTAATACGGCGCTCTAGCTGACGCGCGATATTCTCTGCAACTAGCTTCGATGCTAGTTCAGGGCGCTTTACTTCTTCGATGTTGATACGAACAGGGAGGCTTGCGATTTTTTCAATCTTTGCCTTGAGTTCAGTAACGCCAGACCCACCACGACCAATCACAACACCTGCTTTTGCAGTGTGAATAGTGATAGTAATAAGGTTGGCTGAACGTTCAATTTCGATACGGTTGATCGTTGGGCGAGACGCAAACTTCTTTTCAATAAGTTCACGAATCTTAATGTCTTCCGCTAACCAGGTGGCAAAATCTTTTTTGCCTGCGAACCAGCGAGAATCCCAGTTCTTGTGAACCTGAAGGCGGAAACTAATTGGGTTTACTTTTTGTCCCATTACTTGGTCTCCTCTTGCGTTGCTACTTTAGCAGTAGCTGGTTTTTTCTCAGCCGGTTTGGTGGCTGCTGGTTTTTTAACAGGTTTTTCTACACCAGTTACTTCAACGAGTACATTGGTAGAAATTTTCTGGAACGGCAATGCCATGCCGCGCATGTGCGGTTTGAAACGCTTCATGCGGCGACCTACAGTTACACTAAGCGTAGTGATATGTAGGCTTTTGGCGTCAAGCCCGTGGTTGTTTACCGCGTTAGCTTGAGCACTAGCAATTGCTTTTTTAAGTGGAAGTCCGGCGCGGCGTGGTACGTGGTCTAAAATAACCAACGCATCAGCTACCGAACGGTTACGCACAAGACTGGCGACAACACTCACCTTACGAGGAGCGATATCGATGCCTTTAGCGTAACTGCGTACAGTAAATTGCTCAGCCATTACTTCTTGTCCTTTCCACCATGCTTGCGGAATTTGCGTGTTGGGCTAAATTCACCAAGCTTGTGACCCACCATGTTTTCAGTTACATACACTGGAACGTGCACACGGCCGTTGTGAACCGCAAAGTTCTTGCCCACCATCTCTGGAGTGATAGTAGAAGCACGTGCCCACGTTTTAATAACAGTTCGGTCATCTGCAGACAGCGCCGCCACCTTCTTAGCTAGCTTCGCGTCGACAAATGGGCCCTTTTTGAGTGATCGACTCATAGATTACCTCTTCCTCTTCGCGTCGTGGCGCGAGCGTACAATTAGATTATTCGTATTCTTACGGCGACGAGTTCGGTAACCAAGTGTAAGTTGACCCCACGGTGTACGTGGTGCTTTACCTGAACCATGTCGACCACCGTCACCACCACCATGCGGGTGATCTGCGGCGTTCATAACAACACCACGAACGGTTGGACGAATACCCTTACGGCGGTTACGACCAGCTGAACCAATTTTTACGTTTTGGTGCTGAACGTTACCAACAGTACCGATAGCAGCAGTTGCTTCTAGGCGGAAACGACGAACTTCACCAGACGGTAAACGTACCTGTGCGTAATCGCCTTCTTTCGCCATAAGCTGTGCTTTTGTACCGGCACTTCGTACCATCTGCGCACCCTTTCCAGGGTTAATTTCGATGGCGTAAATCTGTGTACCTACAGGAATTTTAGCGAGTGGCATACGGTTAGACGTTTCGATAGGTGCGTCAACGCCACTTTCGATTGTCTTTCCTTTTGTCATACTCGTGTCAGCCAAGATGTAGTGGTACAACCCGTGCTGATCTTTTACACGAGCGATACGTGCTGAACGGTTAGGGTCATATTCTATTTCTTCAACTGTTAGCTTCAAACCATCAGCAAGACCGTGGTTCATCAAACGGTAGTGACGCTTTACACCACCACCACGGTGACGGGTAGTGATACGCCCCTGGTTGTTGCGACCAGCGTTTTGCTTCTTGCTCTTAATCAGGCTTTTTAGTGGTTTACGAGTCGTAATCTGACTGTAATCTTCACTTGTCATGCCTCGTCGAGCTGGGGTAGTAGGATTGTATTGCTTAATTGCCATTACTTCTTCTCCTCAGTCTGCGCCTCGGCCTGTTCAAATAGTTGAATCGAGCTGCCTTCGGCTAGAACTACGTAAGCTTTCTTTGAATCCTTACGAGTTGTTGTGCCTGGGTAACGATTCTTACCACGTGAGTAGCGAATAGCCTTACCGTTCTGCACAGCAGTAGTCACTGACTTAACAGTTACGTCATACTGCTCAGCAACAGCTTCAGCAATTTGCTGCTTGTTCGCGTCAAGCGGAACGTTAAATACGTAGGTATTCTTAAGGCTTTGGCCATACGCCTTTTCAGTAGCGCGCGGGGTAATAATTAGATGACTCATTACTTAGTACCTCCATTCAACCAACTGTCAATTGTTGCTACTGCAGCTGGTGCAATCACAATGTGGTCAGCGTTTAGGATGTGGTACACATTTAGGTAGGTGCTGCGTACGAGTGCAGCGTTTTGCAAGTTGCTCGTAGCTCGCAAGAGTTCCGGTGTCTTCTCGTCAACCACAATTAGGGTTTTACGAGTAAACTTACTATCAGCCAAGTACTTAGCTACTTCAGCAGTTTTACCAGTTGTCTTAACATCAGCAACGACAATCTTCTTTGCTTTGTTAGCAAGGCTTAATGCCTGTTTTACAGCAACACGCTTTGACGTTGTTGAAAGCTTTTTACTGTAGTTTTCGTTCCCGCGAGGTCCGAATACAATACCGCCACCGCGCCAGATTGGGTTTCGTGATGAACCAAATCGCGCACGACCAGTACCCTTTTGCTTCCATGGTTTTTTACCACCACCGCGTACTTCACCACGTTGCAACGTAGTAGCGTTCGCGCCACGGTTGTTCGCCAAGTAGCTATCGTACGCAAGCTTCAAAAGCTCGTGGTTTTCTACCTCAACAGCAAAAGTTGATTTCGGTAGCGTTGTTTTTGGAGTAGTCTCAGCCACTATGCCTTCCCTCCGATTACGATCAGGCTCTTACGAGGGCCAGGAACGGCACCTTTTAGGCCAATCAAGTTATTCTCAAGGTCTACGTAGGCAACCTCAAGATTCTTCACAGTGACGCGCTCACCACCCATGCGGCCGGCCATGCGCTTACCCTTGAAGACTTTTTGTGGATACATCGAACCGATAGAACCTGGGCGACGAACGTTACCGTTACCACCGTGGGTCTTCTTTGATGTATTAAAGTTATGGCGTTTTACCGTACCGGCAAACCCCTTACCTTTTGATGTGCCCGTAGCGTCAACTACGTCACCGAGTGCAAATGCACTTACGTCAATGGTTGCACCAACGGTTAGGTCGGCTGGCAACTCTTCAACGCGGAATTCCCGAATGTGCTTCGGCGAAGTTTTGCTGGCCTTAACGTGTCCAGCGACGGCCTTGCTCAGGTTCTTACCCAAACCAAATGCAACCTGTACTGCGTTGTAGCCGTCGGTGTCGACAGACTTCACCTGAGTCACAGTAACAGGGCCAGCTTGAATTAAGGTAACAGGTGTTGCTGTACCGTCTTCAGCCAGGATTTGGGTCATACCAATCTTGGTGCCGAGAAGTGCTTTCATGCCTTCTTTTCTCCCACTTAAAATTCTTGGTGGCGAGCGGTTTCCTTCGGGAAAACGTTGGTTTACCCTGCTGGACCTTCTCATTCACCAAGAACGAGTTGTTATTACGTAATAAGTTACCATATCACATTAGCATAAATTACCCTGATTCGTCAACTACTAATAGAGCTCAGGAAGCATACTTTCAACCTTGACACTTTTATATTATTGTTATATTTTATTTGAGTTGGTAGATTCCCTGCGAAGGAAGGACTGTTGTGGTTGCCGTACTCGTTGAAGAGTTCCAAAACAACGATGGCGACGCCGTGGTAGCGTACTTGAAAGAAACAATCAAACCACGGCCACGCGCCATCAGTGTTGACTACGCAAGACATGGAAGTATCG
This sequence comes from Candidatus Saccharimonadota bacterium, assembly GCA_012270305.1. Classification (GTDB taxonomy): domain Bacteria; phylum Patescibacteriota; class Saccharimonadia; order Saccharimonadales; family Saccharimonadaceae; genus UBA1020. Next base: position 36,758 of record JAAXIO010000033.1, on the reverse strand, counting down.
TCAGCTTCACAATCTGTCATAAGAATGGCAAGGTTACGAAGCGGAGCTACGACGGGATTCCTAGTAACGCCGAGGTGTCACACTACCTCAAGCAGCACGGTCGCATCGTCATCTTGATGATCTACCACCAGTTCTAGCGCCTGCCTACACTGCGGGGCCCCAACAACACGGTTGGTGTGCCCCGCAAGTATGCAGGCTTATTCAATGCCTTAAATTATAATTCCAGCTGGTACAAAGTAGCTGATAACACCAACAACCAGTAGAACGGCATACCAAATCTTACGATCTTCCTGATGATGCTCGAAAGCACGTACGATTAGAAAACCCAAAAGAAGACCTAGTGGCAAGGCGCCAATAGTGAAGCCTGTCCACGACACTGGAGTGGAAAATTTCAACCACAGCGTGCCAAGCAGTACTACGACAACAAGTTTTAAAAAATAAGTACTATCGCTCTCGAATACGCGTTCGTGAAATCGATTTGTATTAGATCTTTTTGCTTTGGAAGATTTCGTCATTCAACTAATTGTATTTTATACCTAGTTTTAGCACAAGCGTGTATACTATAGGCATGGCTACAAAGAAGACAACAACCAAGAGAGCTCCGGCGAAAAAGAAGCCTGCTGTACAGACTTCAACAAAATCAACGGGAAAAAAAGCACCTAAAGCTTCGGTACAGCCGAAGAGCCGCGTAACCAAACATATAAAACTACAGCGTTCAAGTGAAGATTTTATGACCTTCCGCGTGAACCGTGAAACTGTTTACTGGATGGTACTCGGTGGCGTAGTTATTCTGTTTGCTATGTGGATACTGCAACTACAAGCCGACATTCAAAAACTGTACGACGAAATAGACGCTAGCTCAGCCACATACAGTACATTAGATGCTGTAGAGCTAGAAATGGCCAAAAAGAAGAATTAATACTAATAAGAAACTAAAAAATCGCTGGCGAGTGCCAGCGATTTTTTAATGCAGTCTTATTACATGCGAATTTCTGCATCTACGCCAGCTGGTAAGCTGAGGTTTTGCAAGCTGTCGATTGTCTTTGGGGTTGCGTTGGTGATATCAATAAGTCGCTTATGAACACGCATCTCAAAGCTTTCACCACCAGTCTTATATACGTGGGGGCTTTTAATCACAGTAAATGTACTTTTACGAGTTGGCAGTGGTACCGGGCCAGCAATACTGGCGCCTGTGCGCACAGCTGTATCGATAATTTGCTTTGCTGATTGGTCGATCACTTTGTGATCATACGCTTTAAGGCGTATACGAATCTTAAGACCTTCGTCTTTAACCATAGTTATAACTCCTTATACACTAACGCGGTATATATGCGACATAATAACCTCATATAAGCTGGTAAAAGACATCAGTTACATGAGTTGTTTATGTAATTTTTAACAAGTCTAATCATACACTACCCCTCCATGTAAGTCTAGAGCTATATTGTGCTACAGAGAAGTTTATTGTATAGTAAACCAGTTGATTTTGTTCCTTTGTTGAAAGAGAGGCACATGTCGGACAACGTGAGAAAGTATCACAGAGCACGTCAACTAGTAGCTGCAGAGATTGCACATGAGATACGAAAGTATACTCAAGAATACGCGACTACTGGAGTGACTAAGGGCGTATATACGCTCAGCCTGAGGCAGAGTATGCCGTTCAACTTTCCTGAACACGGCACATCTCTGAGGCACAGTCTAGAGCGTCGGCTCTCTAGAGAGCTCGGCAGTCGCGTCACCGCAGAGTTCACCTTCCGCAAGATTCTACCGCCACGAATCAAAATCAACCTCGCCCCGCGATAGCCATTCTGGAGACCCCGCTGTCTCGAATGACAGCGGGGTTTTCCTTAATATAAAACACTCCCTTACGTAGGGAGTGTTTTTGCAGTATACAGACAGTTACTATGCCGTAATAGAAGTAACCACACCTGCACCAACAGTCTTACCACCTTCACGAATAGCGAAGTTAAGACCTTGTTCCATAGCAATAGGAGCGAGGAGTTTTACCTTGAAGGTAAGGGTGTCACCTGGCATTACCATTTCTTTGTCGGCTGGAAGTTCAACTTCACCGGTTACGTCAGTTGTACGGAAGTAGAACTGTGGCTTGTATCCCTTAGCAAATGGAGTGTGTCGACCGCCTTCTTCCTTCTTAAGGATGTAGACTTCAGCTTCGAACTCTGTGTGTGGAGTTATTGAACCTGGCTTAGCAATAACCTGACCACGTTCAATTTGCTCACGCTCGATACCACGGAGGAGGAGACCAGCGTTGTCACCAGCTTGACCCTTGTCAAGGTTTTTCTTAAACGCTTCAATACCAGTTACCACTGATTTTTGAGTAGCTTTAACACCAACGATTTCAATTTCTTCGTTAAGATTAATTACACCCTGTTCGATACGACCAGTTGCAACAGTACCACGACCCTTGATTGAGAATACATCCTCAATAGGCATTAGGAATGGCTTGTCCATGTCGCGTGGTGGCTCAGGCACATAGCTATCAAGAGCAGCTACGAGTTCCATAATTGCGTCTTCGCTAGCAACGTCACCTTCAAGAGCCTTTGTAGCAGAACCCTTAATAATAGGAGCGTCTTCGTCGAAACCGTTCTTAGCAAGTAGTTCACGGATGTCCATTTCAACTAGTTCAACTAGTTCAGGATCAGCGATGTCCATCTTGTTTAGGAACACAACAATCTTAGGCACACCAACTTGCTTTGCAAGAAGTACGTGCTCACGAGTTTGTGGTAACGGACCGTCAGTTGCAGCAACCACAAGGATTGCGCCGTCTACCTGAGCAGCACCGGTGATCATGTTTTTAACATAGTCGGCGTGTCCTGGCATGTCTACGTGTGCGTAGTGACGAGCTTCTGATTCGTATTCCTGGTGAGAAGAAGCAATCGTAATACCACGAGCTTTTTCTTCTGGAGCGTTGTCAATGTCTTCGTAGTTACGAGGAACGTTTACATCGCTAGGAAGTTTCTTAGCAAGCACGTGTGTGATTGCAGCGGTTAGTGTTGTTTTACCGTGGTCAACGTGACCCATGGTACCAACGTTGACATGCGGCTTGCTTCGATCGAAATCGGCCATTAGAGTAAATCTCCTTTAGTTAGTTATTAGCAGCGCAATCTAAATAAGACCTCGCAGCGTATGCAACCAATTATACATAACCTAACAGGGTTCGTAAAGTGGTATTACTACGCTAATTATGATTCAAGTTTTTCTGGCAGCTTCAGTTGCTTTTTGCCCTGCATTCGCCAGGTTTTCATCGCCCATCCAATTGGCAACATGTCGTGGTAGCCCACCAGATCGGCGAGTGAGCGCATCATTCCACCTAAACGACCACCAAATTGTATCTTGCCATATTCAAACACTGCCCATTTTTCGCCAATTGGCACTACGGATGGTTGAGATTTTACCGTGTACCGTTTTGTACTGCCGTTGAGATGCTTGGCTACAAATACAGCATCATGAAGTGCAGTTTGCGCAAGGCCAGCGAATGGTGTATTGGCGTTATCGCCAATTACGTACACATGTGGCGCGGCCTTCATATGCTTATCTACGTTTACTTTACCTCGTTCATTTAAGGTAAACTGAGCTTCGTTAGCTTTATAAAATGGAGCATTTGCCACCCCGGATGTCCAGATGACAGTTTGAGTTGCCAGTGGTTTGCCATTAATGACTAGCTCAGTGGCTGTCTGCTTTTCTACCTTGCAGTTTACCTGCACATGAACGCCCAACTCTTTTAGGCGTTGCCTTGCACGTTTGCTAGTAGCTTCAGTATTGCGCGGCAAAAGCCTCGGCGCTGCTTCAACAAGGCTGATGCTAATTTTCTTCTTCTTAATGCCAAAATGCTCGCGAAGCCGTAGGATGTATTCACCTAGCCCCCCGGCTAACTCGACACCAGTTGGACCACCGCCAATGATGACATAGTGCTTTTCGTCATCACTGCCATCACTCATTTCTTTCCATAGGTGCTCTTGTAACTTTCGAATCTCCTCTTGAGATTTGATCCCAAATGAATAGGTGTCTAGGCCCTCAATGCCAAAGTAGGTAGTTACACTACCAAGCGCCAACACTGCTGTATGGTAGCTATATGCAGCAGCTTGGCCTGTCAGTGTCTTTGCCGCAGTATCGATTGCGCTAATTGAATCGATAACCACCTGCACATTTGGTGTTTTAGCGAAGATGGTCGAAAGTGGAACCCATGACTGTCGATAGTCATGACCGGTCGCTGTTGCAAATTGTTACCGTTAGTCTTGAAAGTGTTATCGTTGAGATATAAGTGTATTTTTTAGAGATGAAAGTTATGCGACTACAAGCGCCGGTGTTAAACCGCCAACTCCGCCGCCTACATTGATTACTTTTGCATGTTTTGTCATGTATGTATCTCTTCCCTATTACTCGTTTACATCATTGTACCGCAGAATCGGCCGATTATCTCGCTAAAGCCATATGTAGTACACTCGCAGCTAATAGTATCAAGCTGAGTAGTAACGAGACTCCGAATACCAAGCGTGCCCATGAGACTTCATTCTTCGCCGATTGGAATGACACGCCCAGCCATAACCCCGCCGCACCAAGCAGGAGCATACCCGAAGCGGGCGTAACTGCTTGTGTATATATAAGTGCGCCGATCGCTCCGACATACAGTGCTTGATACGCGAGAATATACAGGCGAACTGTCACAAATGGTTTCACGACACCTAATACCGGAATTTGGGCGGCTTCGTACTCTTTTTTTCGAAACAGCGATATTGCATAAAAATGTGGCATTTGCCAAGCTACTACGAGTATAAATAGCAATACCGCGCCTAGCGTGATTTCACCCGCGACCGCCACGTAGCCAGCCATTACTGGCAACGCTCCGGGGATTGCTCCAATAAGCGTACTGTGAACAGTTCGAGGTTTTAGTACTGTATAAACAAATGCGTATAAAATGTACGCCAGAGCACCAAGCAACACCACATACATATTCGTGAAAATTCCTAAAACTCCCATTCCTCCACTTAGTAATACAACCGCAAATGCTATTGCCGGCCTAAGCCCTACTTGTCCGGTAGCTGAAGCACGTTTTTTTGTGCGAGCCATTTTTTTATCGATATCTCTATCAATGTAATTATTCACCACGCAAGCAGATGCTATTACTAAACTCGTCCCAATCAACACGGCAAAAATTACAAACCAATTCGGCATCCAAATTGACGCAAACAAAGCTCCAGCTAGTACATGTACTGCATTTCCTTTAATAATGCCGGGCTTTGTCAATGTATAGTACGCATTTACCGTGGAATTCATCAAAAGCCTTTCTTATTTTGACGAATCATATACTCATCCATCGCTTCGGGACTCATTCCCATGCGATAATCGAGATTACGCATTACCCATAACGACCCAACCACTATCACCAGCATCATAATCAGCGTAAAGCCAATACTAATCGTCCGATCACGTGAGTGACGATCAAGCCCTAAATGCAAGAAGCACACAAGTTGTATAATGAGCTGCATTACAGCAAGTAGCAACAGTACAGCCATCGTAAGTACCGATGAGCTAATCAAGTTGAACGTCACTATAAAATACGCCACAAGACTGAGCACTAAGGCGCTGGTAAATCCGACGCAGTAGCTTATGAGCAATCTCTTTAGGTCTGCGTGGCTCATACAAATGCTCCTAGGTACACGATTGTGAAAATAAATATCCAGACTATATCAAGGAAATGCCAAAATAGTGAGAATAACGATACGCGGCGCATGGCATTTGCGGTAATCCCTTTTTTGAAGATATACCAGAACAGTACAAGCCCCCAAAGTATTCCGATTGTTATATGTAGCCCGTGCGTTGCAACAAGAGCAAAGAAACCAGACAAGAAACCACTCGTTTGCCATGACTGCCCTTCATGAATGAACTCCATAAACTCATACATCTCCAAGAACAGAAACATACCACCAAGTAGTAACGTAACTGCAAGTAATGTCAGTCCCGTTGACTTATAACGAAATCGTAAAAATAATACTGCAAGGCCGCAGGTAAAGCTACTCATAAGCAGCAGTACTGTTTCAGCAAGCGCGAATGTTGGATCAAATAACTCACTCGACGACATACCACCCGCAATATTCGGACGAAGAACCATATAGGTAGCAAACAAGCTGGCAAATAAAATTATGTCTGTCATTAAGTACAGCCAAAATCCGAGCTCTGCTTTAGCGTACTTCTCAACGACTCGTTCGCGTGACACACTCATGCTCTTCTCCCCAAGTTATCTTCATGGAATAATTCAGTCGCGCTTACACGTGCATCGTCATCATCGTTCATAGTTTGCCGAATAATAACAAGCACAACGAAAAGCAACGCAGGTACAAGCAGCCACCACAAATGCCAAATGATTGCAAAACCAGCCATACCTGCACCAACCCCAACCAGCAGGCCTACGGCACTATTTTTAGGAAGCCAAATATCAACATAATCAGACTTTAAATACGCGGTGTCATTTCTTTGTTTTCTATACCACCAGTCATCACGCTCTGTAACTGTTGGCGTGACAGCAAAATTGTAGTGCGGAGCGGGTGATGGTACAGACCATTCCAAAGTTCTTCCGTCCCACGGGTCACCGGTCTCGTCTTTGAGCTCATTTCGCTTCCAGATACTATAGCCGATTTGCATAATGAGCGCTGCCATGCCGAGGGCAATCACTACTACACCAATCCCCGATACGATAAACAGAGGTTGCCACGTTGGGTCATCGTAGCTATCGAGTCGACGTACCGCACCCATCAGTCCAAGTATATACAGTGGTATGAATGCCAAAATGAATCCTACCTGCCATAAAATCGCTGAAAGTTTCCCAAGGCCGTCATGCAACTTGAATCCAAAAATCTTAGGGAACCAGTGAGTAATGCCAGCGAATAGGCCAAATACAACACCTCCAATAATAACGTTATGAAAATGGGCAACCAAAAATAAGGTATTATGCACTTGAAAGTCGAGTGCAGGTACCGCCATTAGTACACCTGTTACGCCACCAATAGTAAATGTCACGACAAATGCTAAAAACCAAAACATCGGGGCTGTAAAATGTATACTCCCGCGGTACATCGTGAACAGCCAGTTAAAAATCTTTACTCCAGTTGGTATTGCTATCACCGCAGTCATTATGCCAAAGAACGCATTTACATTTGCACCTGCGCCCATAGTGAAGAAGTGATGCTGCCATACGATAAAGCTAAAGAACATAATAGCAAGTAAGGCGATTACCATGCTCTTGTACCCGAATAACTTCTTTTTGGAATACGTTGCTACAACTTCAGAGAACACACCAAATGCCGGTAGTACAAGTATGTACACTTCTGGATGTCCCCATGCCCAAATGAGGTTAATGTACAACATGGGGTTTCCACCACTATCAGACGTAAAGAAATGGGTTCCCAGCGTACGATCAAATCCAAGTAGTGCCAATGTGACTGTGAGTATCGGGAATGCCAGCATAATGAGCACACTAGTTACTAGTACACTCCACGTAAAGATAGGCATTTTCATAAGGGTCATGCCGGGTGCCCTGTTTTTTATGATAGTCGTAAAGAAATTCACTCCGGAAAGTAAGCTACCAATACCAGCAATTTGAAGCGACCATATCCAGTAATCAACTCCTGGCCCAGGATTATATTCAAGCCCAGTCAGTGGCGGATAGCCAAGCCAACCACCGTTAGAGAACCCGCCAAAAACAAGTGCAAAGTTATTAAGAATCATGCCGCTAGCAAACAACCAAAAGCTAATTGAATTCAATACAGGGAACGCCATATCACGTGCCCCAATGAGAAGTGGCAGCACCCAGTTGATGATGCCAAATACAAGCCCCATAGCCACAAAGAAAATCATTAGTGTGCCATGAGCAGTCACCACCTGCTGAAACATATCAGCATCAAACGGGCCTTTTGCGTCGCCTACTGCTACGGCAGTTTGCAGTCGAAGCATCAAAGCGTCAGCTCCGCCGCGCAGCAACATTAAAATGGCTACAACGATGTACATTGTACCAATTTTCTTAGCGTCGACTGTTGTTACCCACTGCTGCCATAGCCATTTCCATTTTTTGAAATAGGTGATCAGCGCTGCCACAGCGAGAACACCGAGTGGCATTCCGATTGCCGCTCCTATCGTCGCAGGATCAGTCGGCAAATATTCGAACGACATCCTACCAATTAAGAAAGTTACAAAATCACTCATGGGTAGCTCCTGGGCTGTGATGCATGGATGCGCCAGCACCATGTGTCATGTTTCGCATGAGCACCGTGTCGTATATTGACGTATCGTCCAAGCGATAACTTTTAAAATCTCGTACTATCTCAGGCTCTGCAATTTCTTCATACACAAGCATATCTAGTAGATTATTTTCAGTCTTCGTATTGCTAGTCCATTTCAAAAAATCATTCATCGATATTGCATCGGCAGTTGCAATCATTTTTGCATAGCCTTCACCGTTAATATTTGTATTGTAGCCCTTGTACTGACCAAGCTTAGTAGCTTTTACGTTCAGCTGCGACTCCATGCCATTCATTGCATAGATCTGAGACCCCAGCGCCGGGTACCACAGTGCGCTCATTGGAGCTTCAGTTGTTAGGACTAATCGTATAGGCGTATCCACTGGAATAGGCATACGATTTAGTGATGCTACGCCGTAATCAGGATAAATAAATAACCACTTCCACTGCAAGCCGATTACCTGTACTTCTATTGCAGTATCACCCGCTATTTTTTTATACGGATCGAGACTATGACTAGTGTTGTAGATGACCGTTCCAAGCACTGCAATAATTGCAATTGGCACCCCCCACCATATCAGCTCTAGCCGTTTACTCTCTCCCCATTCTGGACTGTAGTCTATAGGCCGTTTTGATGCTCGGTATTTTAAAGAAACGAAGGTGAGGATACCGAATACCGGAATAACAACCAACGTACTCAGTATCAGAGCAAATAACAAGATTTTGCGCTGTTCATCCGCTACTACCCCCGCTGGCGACAATACGTCAATATGCTTACCCTGAAATAGCCATGCAAACAACCCTAGTATCACAAACGCTAGTAGTAGCGCTACAGCAAGCCTCAACCCTCTACTCATATTGCTACTATAATAGCGCTAATGGTTGTACTAGGCAAGCTACCTACAGGCTAGCCTGCTGCTCGGCACTGGCGCCATCTTCATCAGTGAAGTCTAATTCATCAAGCGATTTTTCAGCTGCCTCCAGGTCGTCTTGCGTCAAGATTACTTCAGCAGTTGTTTCAGTCGGAGACGCCGTAGCCTGCTCTACTGCGTCATTCGAGCGTGTAAGCATACGCCATCCTACAAATCCTAACGCCACTATCAGCACAATAACAACTGCAAGTACTAGCATTATTGCACCACGGTTACGCGATTGATACCCCATTATGATGCACTCCCTTCGCTATCGCTTGATGACGTGTAGGCGGACTTAACGATTTGTATAAGTTGCTTTACACTGTCTTTATATTCATTCAGCGCAGTTCGTTTTACCTCGTGCAATGACTTAATTTCACCTGCTGGATTATCACCATCAGCCTCAGTGCAGTTAAATGTGCTGCTTTCAGCGAATTCTATCGCAGCTTCGGCATTCGCCTCTTTTTGGTTTACTACTTCTGCAGCAGCTTCGTATTCACTCGAGCTTAGCTCTTCGCGGCTATAGAACTCGTGTACACGCTCTTCAACTTTTTGTATATATGCCAGTCGTTCACGACCGAATGCAGCACTCTTTGCTATTAACTCATTTATTTTAGCTTGACGCTCCTGGCACGTGGCGAGTCGCTTATCTGCTAGAGCACTCTTTCGCTCAGCTCGCTTGGCTTCCATTTCACTGCGCATCTTCTCGCGTTTCAACTGGATCTGCTCACGGTACGATTTGATTCTATCTTGTAGTTCGCGCTTGTCGTTTCGCCACTCTTCTTTGCGCTCTGCCGTAACTTCATTAGTCTTTTGTTCAGGGCTGTCATCGCGAACTTCCGACTCACGCTCGGTAGTTTCGGCGTGTTCAGTAGCGTTGTGCTCAGTCGACCCCTCATGGGCTAACACGGGTGTTGCCGTTGTTATGAATAACATGCCAGCAAGTATCATTAATCCTAGTTTTTTCATACCTCTCCTAGTTATGTATCCTTAGGCAGAATTATACCACTAATGCTTACTATACAAAAACCCCTCTATTCCTTAAGGGGTTTTTGTTGTGATATCGGTTAAAACTACTTGGAGTTTCGCTTCTCGATAATCTCTTGAGCCACATTTGGTGGTACTTCTTCGTACTGCGCAAGCTCCATGGTAGATGCTGCACGACCCTGGCTCATTGAACGAATGTCACCGGTGTAGCCAAACATACTTGCAAGTGGAACAAATGCTTTAATTAGCTTTGCGCCGCCCATAAGGTCTTCCATTGCATCGATGCGACCACGACGGGAGTTAAGGTCACCAATAATGTCACCCATAAACTCTTCAGGTGTCGTTACTTCTACTTTCATAACTGGCTCAAGCAGTACTGGTTTTGCCTGCTTTACACCTTCACGGGCGGCTAGTGCACCTGCAAGGTTAAAGGCTAGCTCAGAAGAGTCTACATCGTGATAGCTACCATCGTATAGTGTAGCCTTAACGTCGACCACTGGGTAACCAGCAATCACACCACCGTCTAAGGTATCACTAATACCTTTTTGAACCGGCGCACGGTATTCTTGCGGCACCACACCACCCTTAATTTCGTCGATGAACTCAAATCCCTTGCCCGGTTCGTTCGGTTCAAAGCGCACCCAAACGTCACCGTACTGTCCACGTCCACCTGACTGCTTAGCGTGCTTACCTTGTACTTCAGCTGTGCCACGGATGGTTTCACGGAAGGCAACCTGTGGTTCACCAATGTTAGCCTCAACGTTGAATTCACGCTTCATTCGGTCAATCAGAATATCAAGGTGTAGCTCACCCATTCCAGACATAATGGTTTGGCCAGTCTCTTCATCAGTGTGCACACGGAAGGTTGGGTCTTCACCGGCCAAACGACCTAAAGCGATACCCATTTTTTCTTGATCAGCTTTAGACTTTGGCTCAACGGCAATCGATACAGGTGGCTCAGGAAATTCAATAGATTCAAGAGCAATCGGCTGAGTTACTTCACAAAGAGTGTTACCAGTAGTGGTGTTCTTTAGCCCCACGACTGCGGCAATATCACCGGCAGCTACGTGGTCGATTTCTTCACGTTTGTCAGCGTGCATACGAACAATACGGCCAATGCGTTCTTTTTCGCCAGTAGTGGTATTTAGAACATAACTACCAGCCTTTACAACACCTGAGTACACACGGACAAAGGTAAGCGTACCAACAAATGGATCGGTTGCAATCTTGAATGCGAGTGCGGTCATAGGCTCACTTGCATCTGGTTTACGCTGAATTTCGTCGCCTGTCTTTGGGTTAGTACCCCAAATCGCATCAACGTCGAGTGGGCTTGGAAGGTAGTCCACCATTACATCGAGCAGTTTTTCAACAATCACGCCTCGGCCATCACCACCAGTCACCAGGAAGAAGTCACCAGCTAATACTCGCTTACGAAGCGCAGCCTTGAGCTCATCTTTAGTAATGCTTGCTTCACCCTCATCGAGGAAGCGCATCATTAGTTCATCGTCAGCTTCAACAGCAGCTTCAACAAGAAGACTGCGCGCATTTTTAGCTTTTTCAGCCATGTCTGCAGGAATGTCGCTTTCCACTAGCTGTTTGTCAGTGTAGTCGCTGTAGGTGTATGCCTTCATTTCTACGAGGTCGACAACGCCGTTGATGTCTTTTTCGAACCCAATTGGAAGGTGTACAGGTAGCGCATTCTTAGAAAGACGAGTATGAATTGACTTTAAAGATTTATAAAAATCACCACCAGTTTGGTTAATCTTATTGATGAAACATACACGTGGTACACCATACTTGTTTGCCTGGCGCCATACAGTTTCAGATTGAGCCTCAACACCCATCTTACCGTCAAACACAGTAACAGCGCCGTCAAGTACGCGGAGAGAGCGCTCTACTTCCACTGTAAAGTCGATGTGACCCGGAGTGTCAATAATGTTGATTTTGTGGTCTTTCCAGAAACATGTTACGGCTGCAGAGGTGATGGTAATTCCACGCTCTTTTTCTTGCGCCATCCAGTCAGTTGTCGCACCGTCGCCGTCACCACGAACTTCACCAATCTTGTGGTTAATACCTGTACGGTACAAGATACCTTCAGTTGTTGTGGTCTTACCCGCGTCGATATGCGCGATAATACCGATGTTGCGATAGTCCTTTAACGGGACATCATTTGCCGTAGCCATGTACTTATTTCCTCTCCGGATAAGTTATAAATATTTTTTGCCATAAAAAATAGCACTTATGTGTAATCATAGCATATCCAGAGGTTATTTTCTAGCGTTCGCTACTGTTAATTCGTTCAAAATAACGGCTTCTTATAGACTCAATAGATTTCAAAGAATCCACCGGAACAAGCACACCCAATGCACCAATCTCTTCATCTTCACTATGCAGCTTCGCGCATAAATGGGGTCGCATCGTGAGTGCACTCTCATCCTCTGGGCCATCTTCTAACTGTAGAGACGTATCAGTGGCGATGGCCTTGGCACTTACTGACGCCCCTATGTAGTTATTTCCTTTTTTAAGCCATGTAGCACCCTCAATGACAATCGCGTATCCGACTACAGAATCAAATTTAAATAAATTACCCATATACACTTCAAAAGCACGCTTCACTCTGGCAATTTCAGTACCATCTATTGCGTCCTGCAGGCTTCCTAACGACCAGTCATGGTCTTTTAAATTCATTACAATTGAAGCCGCATCGGGCGTGATACTATTGCATACAGCAACATCAATATCATCGATAATGTCCGGGTAATAACATTCCAGCAACCTTCGCGCACGTTCAACTGACATGTGCCCAGAAACTTCAAGTTCAACAACATCGCTCACATCTGCGGTGCCATGCATCACCAGTCGCTCAGCCTGCTTAGTAATAACTTCTGTAAACAATGATAATTTCAGCTGGCAAAAGTATTCTTCTTGTTCACTCGATTCATCGGTGGGAAGGATTTGTGCAATCACACCATTAAATTTGACTCCTTGCGACTCATAGTACGATTCGATTGGCGTTTCGTGCTCCAGCGGAAACATCGCTCTACCTGTGAATACTGCTTCATGACCAATCAAGTGCGCCCACCCGACGTCCACCTCCCGCACAATTGTCTCAAACTCTTCTTTCGATATAGGCTGCGACTGGAGTAACTGGTTATACTCGCTAATCAAGTCAAACACCCGCTGAATTTCCGGATCTAATATAATTGCTTCAAGATTATGAAATAGCTCCCTGTCGACGCTCATATACACTCCTATGTTTTCCTTACCCTACGCTTGTTTGCGTCAATTAGCAAATGGTATTCATATACTAGGCGGCAAGGTCTGCTGATCGAGCAACCCTTAGCTTATGTGAACTAACAGTGCGAACTGCTGGGTGGACCAGACGTTTGTCGTTAAAACTTCGAATACGTAATGTTTCGCCAAGACGTTTACGCAGCGTCTCGATAGACATCTCGGCAAGGTCGTTGAGAGGTGGTAACATACCGAGCTGTGGCTCATTCATCTCCGACAATGCATCACTAATCGCATGTCTACCCAACCGTACTTCACGGTCTGACGGCTCGTAATCAAATGAAGGAAAATGTTGATTCAGAATTGTCTGTAATTGCTTAGCGTAACCTACCTCCAGTACTGCCTGACGCATAACATCAACACCGGGTCTACCCGGTAGCTCAAAGAGCGCATGTGAAAAATTATGCATCTGCCTTGCTAGATCAATCTTTAAACATGACAATCCGCGAAAGGCACTACCGATATTCCCCTCTGACTCAGTCCTTACGATTGTAAAATCAGCTTTTGGCGTAGCTAAATGATGCTCATCAAATCTGCCAGTCCACACGTAATTTGCGGTAGCCATTCTGCCAAGTAACTGTTGCACCATGATTTCCGGTCGTGGGATACCATATTCGTCGGTTGGTGCCGGTATTTTATATTGTATTTCCACTTTGCCAAGCTCTGTAACCCCAATCACATCGGTATGATCGCTTAGCACAGCTAAAGAGTCGAGGTTGCGAATGTATCGCTCCCTCTCGCCAGTCATTTACACACAGCTCCGTGTTTGTATTGCTCCCATTTGCTTATGGTTATACCATAAGATTTTCAATTAGGTCAATATTTTTCTCTGCAATACTCTATACAATACCAATTCAACGTCCTCCCACTAATATCAGCCTAAACAATATATTTAGATAAAATAAAACAGCAGCCTCGAACTCGTATTGAGTTTGACGCTGCTGCTGCTTCTTTTACTACGCCGATTAGCCTCGAGCGAAGTGCGCGAATGCGCGGTTGGCTTCCGCCATTTTATGAGTGTCTTCCTTCTTCTTGAAGGCAGCGCCTGCTTCATTGTAGGCATCTACAATTTCCGCAGCTAAGCGCTTTTCGTAAGGAATACCCTTACGAGCACGAGCACTCTGTACCATCCAGCTGTACGCGTAATGTAGCTGACGGTGTCCCTGAACTGGGAACGGGATTTGATAGTTCGCACCACCAACACGTCGAGATTTTACTTCGAAGTTTGGCGATACGTTCTTTAATGCTTTTTCAAACACTTCTAATGGGTCTTCAGAGTTGAGCTTCTTAGCGGCTTCTTCAAGTGCGTTGTATACAGCACGCTCAGCAACGAGCTTCTTGCCATCAAGCATAGACTTATTGATAAGACGCTGCACCAAAATACTCTGGTACTTACGGTCAGGTTTTAGCTCACGTTGTAGCTTTTTTGTAACTTTTCGTGGCATTACTTAGACTCCTTCTTTGCACCGTACTTAGAGCGGCCTTGCTGCCTTTTAGCAACACCCTGAAGGTCGAGTGCACCACGCACAATGTGGTAGCGAACACCCGGAAGGTCAGGCACACGTCCACCGCGCACAAGTACTACGGCGTGTTCTTGTAGGTTGTGGCCTTCGCCACCAATGTATGCCCATACCTCTTGCTTATTCGTCAGGCGAACTCGAGCCACCTTTCGGAGGGCTGAGTTAGGCTTCTTTGGTGTTTTAGTGGTTACCTTTACACATACACCACGCATAAGTGGTGCGTTTTGCTGGTAATAACGAGTCTTCAAAGCGTTATGGATGGTACCAAGTGCTGGACTCTTCGATTTTTTCAGCGCGTTTTTACGCGGCTTACGAACCAATTGGTTGATTGTTGGCATAAAAAACCAAACTCCCATTTGTTAGTTATATTGATAACGAGTGAAGCATTCAGCTAAAACTTCATATTCGTTTGTCTTTCTTGCTAAAGGAAAGATGAAACTCTTGTAGTGAATTATAGCACTTTAATCTGTACGTGTCTACTGATCGCCATGGCTAACACTTGTTATCTCTCTAGCGAATTCAAACGCCTTTTCAACAGCAGCTCGACCAATTTCAAGCTGCTTGGCATCTATACATTCGGCGCGTATCGTCATTGTGGCCGATTCATCGTCGTAATCGCCTTGTAGATGCGTAAACATCCTATTGTTTCGCTCGGTATTAGTATAGGGATCGAGAAAATATTTTTGTATAAAATTAACTTCTTCAACTGATACATCAGTGTGAGTTACGGTAACTTCATGGGAGTTCATGACTTTATTGTATAATATCGTGCCACAACACGTACATCATCTACGCTAAAATGCACCACCCGAATACATGCTTGCAATTTCGTTAGCCGTTAGCGCACGCGAGTAGATACGCACATCATCTATAGAACCCAAAAAGTATTCACCGTTGTTTGTACTACCTATTCGACCATTTATAGTTTGCGAGTTTCGACCGCTTACGTTTCTAGAGGCACGCTGCACTCCGTCTACATAGCCGCGCTGCGTTGTGCCGTCGTAGGTGTCTACCACCAGATGCCACTGGTTGTCACCCACGCTCGTGTCGTTAATGATTAAGTCATTACCAAACCAATATAGCCGCAGTCCGTATGTTGCATCCATACGCATGGCAGTAGTCTGGTTGGTAGATCCATAATTACCCCACCCCACAATACCTTTCGCAGCCAAGCCGGACGATTTAAACCATGCTGACACAGAATAGGCGCCACTCCCGCCCACAACACCAGCATTTGGCAGCGAGATATAATCATTCCCATCGAAGCTATAGGCGCCACCACTAGATTGACCGGAGGCTGCAGTCGCACCTGTTATATTGCCGTGGTAGCCATTCCCCGACATATCGTTACTCGAATTATTGAGTGGCCACCATGAGTTCATGCCAATACAGCTACCGGCAGCAGCTCTCGCCGATTCCGAAGTAAGAAATGCCGACGTAGAACCACTAGTTTTGGTTAGACAGTAGCTTGTTGTCGTGTTTCTAAAATATGCATACGTACCATCGCTATTATTTATAGAACTCGGCAATGCTACTGTGTAGTGTCCGTTTTGATAATTTATTTTTTAAATCTCGAGTTTCTTGAACGCTATCGAAAATTAAAAATCTAAAGCA